>DATFGV010000806.1:0-5596 GCA_035249115.1 Vineibacter sp. | reverse complement strand
CGTCGGCACGCCGGAAGCCTCGGCGGCCGCCTCGTCGTCACGGATGGCAGCGAAGCCGTAGCCCAGCGCAGAGCGTTCGATGGCGCGCGCCGTCGCCAGGACGACGACACACATGCCGAGCATCAGCAGGAAAAGGTACTGCACGTATTCGCCGCCGATCAGCGGCGCCACCCGCGGCCGCAGCACATAGGCGCCGCGCGCGCCGCCGACGAAATCCCAATTGGTGATCAGGGTCTGCACCACCACCGCCAGCGCCAGGGTGGCGATCGAGAAGAACACGCCGCGCAGCCGCAAGGTGAGGTACCCGGTGCCAAGCCCGACGATGCCGGCCAGCGCGCCGCCGACCAAGATCATCACCGGCAGCGGCAGGGCCGGGACCAGCTTGTGCAGCACCACGGTGCTGTAGGCGCCGATGGCGAAGAAGGCGGTGACGCCGAAATTCACGTAGCCGGTGTAGCCGCCAAGGATGTTCCAGGCCGTGCCCAGCACGATGTACTGCACGACCACGTAAGCGGCGAAGAAGGCGTAGCTACTGTCGAGCCAGCGACCGACGGTGAAGATCGCCAGCGCGACCGCGATCAAACTCAGGACGAAGGGCAGTCCCCGCATGCGCCGGCCGGTCCGCTAGCGCCCGAGGATGCCGCTGGGCCGCACCGCCAGCGTCACCAGCAGGATGCCGAACGCCACCGCCGGCGCCCAGGACGGACCCAGGAAGGTCGCCGTCAGGCTCTCGGCGATGCCCAAGGTCATGGCCGCGATCACCATGCCCGGAAAGCTGCCCAGGCCACCCAGGACGCAGATCGCGAACACGCGCCCGATATACTCGCGACCGACCGACGGCTCGACCGGCTGGATGATGATCAGGAAGGCGCCAGCCAGCGCCGCCGTGGCGATCGACAGGCCAAAAGCGATGCGCTTGATCTTCACCGGATCGGCGGCCATCAGCCGCAGCGCCCCCTGGTCCTGCGCCACCGCCTGGATGGCGCGGCCGACGAAGCTGCGCGACAGGTACAGCTGCAGGCCGACGACCATGGCCATCGACACCAGGAACGGCACCAGCAGACGCAGCGGCAAGTCGAACAGGCCAAGGCTGACGCTGGGTCCGATGTAGCGCGCCTGGACCAAGCGGTAGTCGACGCCGAAGCCGAGGACCAGCGCCACCTCGGTGATGAACAGCAGGCCGAAAAAGAACGACAGACCGCGCAGCGACTGGTCGTCGCGCCGCTCGAAGGCGATGTAGTAGACCTGATAGGCAAGCATGCCGAGCAGGAAGAAGATCGGCAGCGCGATGATGGCGGCCAGGATCGGATCGACGCCGAACACCGAGTTGGCGATGAAGGCGACGTAGGAGCCCAGCAGGATGAAGGCGGGATGCGCGATATTGACGATGTCGAGCAGGCCGAAGGCGATGGCGATGCCGACCGACACGGCGGCGTAGAAGCCGCCGAGCAGCAGGCCCGAGATCACAGCGTTCATCAGCAGGTCGAGCGAAGCGTTCATATGCGCGGCCCGTGCGTCCGACGCGGCCTGCACCCGCTGCAATGCGCCCGCATGCGTGATCCTCCCGATCCAGCGATTGGCTCGCCTTGTCGCGGTCAAGTCTGCGTAGATCACCGAGGCTTGCCTAGGCGTCTTTTGCAGCGCGCCATGCACAAGGCGGTTGACCTGACCTGCAAAAGCCGGGCGGCGGCGACAGCGCAGGCTCCAGCTACCCGCTCACTCCAGCCAGCCCTCGAGAAAATCGAACACGCTCGCCTTGTAAAGCGCGTGCGGAATGGCGGAGAAGTGATCGCAGCCTGGCAAGGTCACAGCCTTCGCGCCGCGGATCGCCGTCGCCAGGACCTGTGGGTTGCCGGCCAGCGAATCGCGCGCTCCGGCCACCACCAATGTCGGTACACGCAGTCCCGACAACATCGCGCGATCGACCGGCACGCTGGCGCCCTGCGAACAGGCGGCCAACGCCAGACGGTCCTCGCGCTGCTCGTCGGCGAAGTGGCGGAAGCTCCGCAGCATCGGATCCTCGATGCTCGCCGGATCGTCGGCCGCCATCGCCGCGGCCATGCGGCCCTCGTTGCTCGGCGGTTCCAGCATCCGGGCGCCGACACCGCCCAGGATGAGGTGGCGGAAGCGGTCGGGCGCGTCGAGCGCCGCCGCCAGCGCCAGCCGCGACCCCATCGAGTACCCCATCAAGTTGGCGCGCTCCACGCCGACATGGTCCATCAGCGCCAGTACGTCGCGCGCCATCGCGGCGCGGTCGTAGGCGGCCGGGTCGTGCGGCTTGCCGCTCTCGCCGTGGCCGCGGTTGTCCAGCGCGACGCAGCGGATGCCCTTGCGCTCCAGCGCGTCGTACCAGCCCATGCGTTTCCAGCCCTCGACCCGGTTGGAGGAAAAGCCATGCACCAGCACCACAGTGCCGTTGCGACGCTCGCCGCTGTCGTCGAACGCCAAGCTGACGCCATCCGATGTGAACTGTGGCATGGTGCCCTCGATCGCTTTGCCATTGGCGAGGCTGCCCCTCGCCCTCACCCATACAGCGTAACCCGATGACCGATCCGTCCGCGACCGCTTCCGAGTCCGACCCGAGCGCCGCCTATGGCGCGGTGGCCACCTTGTACAACGCGCTAATGACCGGCGTGGTGCTGTCGCTGATGACGCGCCGGGGTACCGACCTGGCCCGCGAGTTTGTTTTTCGCCACTTCCGCCGCCAGCACCACGAGAAGTTTCTGCCCGGACTGACCAAGCTTGGCCTCGACGGCCAGCCGCACGCCGTCGCCTGTGCCCTCTACCACTACCACTCCAACGCGCTGGGCGGTGTGAAGACCGAGTACCTGCGCGAATCCGATCGCAAGGCCTGGGTGCGCTATCCCCCGCCGCGCTGGATCTGGCGCGGCACCGCCGTCTGCGCTGTGCCCGACGCGGTCAACGCCGCCATGCTGCACGGCTGGCACGGCCACAACGGCGTTTCGCTGGGCAACCCGCGGCTTGGTTTCGTCTGCACCGGCATGATCACGTCCGGCGCGCCGGGGCTGGAAGGCTACTATGTCGAATACGATCGCGACATCGCGCCGGACGAGCGTGTGCGCTTCGTGACGGACGAACGCATGTCCCGAGTTGATCCTGGGGGCCGGCCGCGCCTGGACACCGACACGTGGCCCGAGTATCGCCGGCGGCGAACCTACCGCTCCTACGCTATGGAGTATGTCCGCAGCCTGGTGCCCACCTTGATCGGACTTCTGGGCACCGACGATGCCCGCGCCGAAATCGGCCGCGCCGCGCGCCTCGTCGGCATGCAGTTCTACGAGGAGACCGCAGCGGCGATGAAGATCGACGGCGACGGCGCAGCCGCCTTTGCGCGCTACCTTGCCGGCCTGCTGCAAGGCCAAGGCGAGGAGGTGACCTGCAGCGTTGACGGTGGGCGCGCCGTCGTGCGCCAGCGCGGCTGGCGGCTGATGCGGGGCGTGCGATTCGACAACGCCAGTGACATGCGCGCGGCGCTTGCTGCTTGGAATGAACTCTGGGTCGGCGCGGCGCTCGCGCACGAGCGTTTCATGCCGTTCGCCCTAGCCTGTGACCCAGACGATACTATTGCGTGGTCGATCGGCTGATCCGCGATGGCGTCCCAGAGCGCACCCGATCGGGCTTCGGTGGTCAACGCTGGTACCAACCGTCAATGACGGCACGATAGCCTGCCGGCAGCTTCAGGCCATCGAGCTCGCCCGGATCAACCAGCCGCAGCTCCTGGTGCTCCACGCTAACCCTCAGCACGGCGGTGCCGTTTGGCCAGCAACCGAAGGCCGCAATCCAGACGAAGCGCTGCGGTAGCACCTCGTACCGCCACTCGGCCAGCAGCGGGCCGACCGCGACGTCGATGTCCGCCTCCTCACGCAACTCGCGCGCCAACGCTTCGGGCCATGACTCACCCGGCTCCGGCCGACCACCGGGCAACTCCCATTCGTCCCGCTCATTGCGCAGCAGCAGTACGCGGCGCTCGACCAGAACGACGCCTTTCACCGAGACGGCAAGGCCGTTCTTGTGCGTCGCCACTGGTACCGCCGTGTCACTTGGCGCACTCGAAGCTCTTGGCGTCGGCCGCATCGCCGCCCTTGTAGCGCGGCCACAGCGGCCATTCGCACAGCGGCCGGGCGCGGGTCACCGCAAACGGCGGCGCCATCGCCTGCTCGACGACCTGCAGTCCGCTCGGCGCCTGGCCGCGCTCGACCCAGTCGGCCAGCGCCGCCAGCATGTCGACATTGGCCGGGGCGCCGCTGCCGACATGGTCGACACCGGGCGCGGTGTAGAGGCGCAGGAAGCGGTCGGTCGTCTCCTTGCCGAGGCGCGCCACCACCGATTCGACGTAGCGAATGCCGGCATAGGGGCTCTGGGCGTAGTCGGCCATGTACTCCAGCACGATCAGCTTGCCGCCGCGGGCGTGGAAGGCGCTGAGGTCGGGATTCGTCGAGTCCATCAGCGCCGAGATGTGCCGCACGCGGTCGGCGAAGTCCTCGGGCTTGTATTTGCTGACGTCGAAGTTCGGATCGCGCGCGAAGAAGTAGCGGATCGCGCCGCTGCCATAGAACCAGGCAATGCCATTGGTTGGTTGTGCCGGCTGGGTCGGCGCCGTGGTGCCGACCCACCACGCGCTCCAGCCGCCGGTCGGACCGGACGGCGGGATTGCTTCGCCCGACACACCCCAGCCAGGATACTCGGTGACGCCGTTGGCCAGCGGGAACGGGAACTGATAGGGCGAATGCAGAGTCTTGATCGCCCGGACCTGCGCCTGGCTCAGGCAGTTCTCGCTGCTGGCACCGCTGCGGCAGATTGCCCTTGCGGGGTCGAAGCCTTCGCGGCAGGCCACCGGGTCGGACACGATGCCGTCGGCGATGCCGTCGGCCGCGTCGCAGGCCGCCAGCACCGCGTCATGCACCAGCTTGACCTGCGCCGGCCCGAGCCACGCCTCGCCCATGGTCGCCAGCCCGCCGCGCATGCTGGCGTGCAGCAGTCCGGTCCAGTTGATCACCGGCACGCGGCTGAAGATGCCGTCGAAATCCGCTGGATAGCGCTGCGCCATGGTCAGGCCTTCGCGGCCGCCTTCCGAGCTGCCGACGAAGTACAGCTTCTCGGGCGCGCGGCCATAGGCACGCGTCATCAGCACCACCGCCACGTCGCGCACCTTCTTGTAGGAAGCATGCGCGAAGTTGACCAACGCCTCGTCGTTCAGCGCGAAGGCTTGCGGCGGCTGGCCCTGCGCGATCTGATGGCCGGAGTCCGTGCCGTAGGTGACATAGCCGCGCGCCAGCGGCGAGGGCTGGTCGAACCGCCCGGCTGGCGCCAGCGCCAGGCCGCTGATCACCACGCCGTTGAAGCCGCCGCCACCGTACTGCACCGAGCGGCCGTTCCATTCGAGCGGCAGATTGATCTGGAACTTGATCGGTGGCGCCTGCGGATCGACTGGCGCGATCTCGCCCAGCAGCCGGCAATGCACCGGCATCGCCGGCCGGATGCGCGCCGCCGGCGTCGGCCCGCGCTCCGCGACCGCCAGCTCGACGGCGCCGATCGTCGCCGCGGAATCGATGCGCGCCGGACCGCTCGGCAGGCC
>DATFGV010000805.1:0-14427 GCA_035249115.1 Vineibacter sp. | reverse complement strand
CGTCCAACGTGAAGACGGCGCTCAAGGTGTCGGCCCGCCTGCAATACGGCTGCGTCTGGGTGAACCAGCACTTCCTGCTGACCACTGAGATGCCACATGGCGGGCTCAAGATGTCCGGCTACGGCAAGGACATGTCGATGTACGGCCTGGAGGACTACACCGCCGTACGGCACGTGATGATGAATTTCGGATGAGGAAGGCGCGACCGCACCCGGCGGCGCGCGATCATAGGTTGGGTCGAGCCGCTGCCCGCGAAGCTGGCCCGACGCCGCGTCCCGGGCTAGGCTTCGGTCATGGGACCATCGCTCAGCCAGTTATTGTCGGTCGCCCATCGCGCCCTGTCGGCGGAGCGCCCTCGCCTGTCGCCGTCGATCACTTCTGAAGCGGACGGCCTGGCAAGTGAGCTCGCCGACCTTCTCGCAGCGCGCAACGGGTTCTACGCTTTCGGCGCGGCACTGCACGTCTTTCCATATGAGTCGACTGAACTTTCGTGGGGACTGGTCGAATGAAACCGCCCTGACCTCTGGAAAGACCAGTACCTGTCGTTCGTCGAACCCGGCCTCTGTTTCGCGGAGGACATCTTTGGCAACCAGTTCACCATCAAGGGCGGTCAAGTCCACCACTTTGAAGTGGAGACCGGCACGCTCGAAGCGATGGCGCCCAGCATCGACAAGTGGGCGGAGCTCATCCTCTCGGACGATGAGACCTGGACCGGCTGGCCGTTCGCTGACCAATGGGCCGAGCACGACGGTCCGGTGCCAATCCGCAATCGGCTGCATCCCGCGATCCCCTTCGTTTGTGGCGGAAGCTACGACGTCGACAATCTGCGGCCCGTGGACGCCGTCGACCTGATGCGGGCACCAGGCCATATTGCCCGTCAGATCCACCATCTTCCTGATGGAGCGAAGATCAAGATCGTCGTCACGGATTGATTGCGTCCCCCGCACCAGACCCGCGTGCGCAGCGAGGGCAGCGTTGCGTCGAGGCGGCTGCCTATCTCGCCGCTTGTGCCACGACGGTCTGGATCGACGCCGACCTTCAGTCGCGTGGTCGGAATTGCACCCGGCGCGTTCGGCGGGATGCACGAGCGTCTGACCGGCAACCGGCACGTCGACGGCGCCCGGGTCAAGATCGCTGTAGCTGAAGCCGGATCCGGCCGGTACCGTTGTCTTGTGCAGTGTACTCCCGGCTGATCCGCGCGTGGCCAGTTCAACGGGGCGGGGGAATCTGATCGTGACAGATTCGGAGCGCTTCGATCCGAATATGCGCGCGCAGCAAGGGTACGCCTCGGCGCTGCGGCGCGCGATGGCGGGTGTCGCGCTCGTGCTGGCCTTGTCGCAGCCGCAGTCAGCGCGCGCCGAGACGCAGCCTGAGTTGGCCAGCCGCGCCAACGACGAGGCTGCGAAAGCCAAGGGGCCGCGCCCTTCCGTTGACGACATCTGCCGCACCCTGGCGCAGGCGGCCGCCGACTACGAGCTTCCCGAGGAGTTCTTCACCCGCCTCATCTGGCAGGAGAGCCGCTTCGACCCGCACGCGGTCAGTCCGGCGGGCGCGCGCGGCATCGCGCAGTTCATGCCGCAGACCGCCGCGGCGCGCGGGCTCGCCAACCCGTTCGAGCCGTTGCAGGCGTTGCGCGAATCGGCCAGCTACCTGCGCGAACTGCGCACGACCTTCCGCGGCAGTTTGGGTCTGGCCGCCGCCGCCTACAATGCTGGCCCGGCCCGGGTTGAGGCCTGGCTCGCTAACCGCGGCAGCCTGCCGGGGGAGACGCACGCCTTTGTCCACATCGTCACCGGGCTCACCGCCGAAGCCTGGAGGGCGCAGCCGCCGCCGCAGCTGGCTGCCGCCGACACACCAATGGGCGAGCGTTGCGTCGAGTTGGCCAAGCTCATGACCGAACGTGCGCACCGGGCGCTCGAGCTCACATCCAGCCCGGCGTGGGGTCCGTGGGGTGTGCAGCTCGCCGGCAACTGGTCCGAGGGCGGTGTGCTCGCCGCCTACGAGCGGCTGCGGCGCAAGTTCGACGCCATCCTTGGCGATCGACTGCCGCTCGTCCTCTACGGCCATCGGCGTGGAGCCGCGCGGTTCATCGTCCGGGTCTCGGAGAGCAACCGCACGGAGGCGGAGGCGCTGTGCGCCAAGCTGCGGGCCGCGGGCGGCGCGTGCATCGTGCTGCGCAACCCGGGCGGCTAGTGCATGTTCCGGTCGAACGGAATCGAGCATCCTGGGAGCGCGGGCGTCTCGCCCGCTCTTGAACGGGCCGGAGGCCCGCGCTCCCAGGTTCCATTCGAACGGGATATGCTCTAGCGGCCCGGCCTTGCGTCAACTCCGCCGCAACAGCCGGCCAGGGCGGGCGCCGGTGTCGCGCCCCTGCTCCTGCGTGACGGCGCCACCGACCACGATCGCCTCGATGCCCTGTGCCTTCTGCACCAGTCGCCGCGCGCCGCCGGGCAGGTCGCGTTCGACCACCGGCAGCAGCGGCCGCACCGTCTTTTCGTCGAACAGCACGAGGTCGGCCGCCATGCCGCTGCGCACCAGGCCGCGGTCGCGCAAGTCCCAGGCCGAGGCGATGTCGAAGGTGAGCTTGCGCACCGCCTCCTCCAGCGAGAAGGCGCCGCGCTTGCGGACCCAGTAGTTCAGCATGTGGGTCTGGAGCGAGGAGCCCATCTCCTGCGCCACGTGCGCGCCGGAGTCCGAGAATGTGGTCAAGGTGCGGGGATGCCTGAGCAGCCCCAGCAGCTCGTCCGGTTGCTCGTTGGCAATCGGCTGGACGAACACCTGCTCGGCATCGTCCACCATCAGGTCGAGCATCACCTCGACCGGATGGCTGTTGCGCCGCCGCGCCAGTTCGGCGATCGACGGTTCATCCCAGTCGACGCCGGCGAGTCCGAACAGATTGTCGTAGTCCGGCTTGCGCGGATCGGTGGTCGCGGCACCGCCGCCCTGGAAGATGTTGCCACGCGGCTTCATCGCCGCCTCGGCCGCCACCAGCACGCGCCGGGTCTCGGCATCGGCGAAACGGCGTTGCTGCTGCATCACCGGCAAGGCCCGCACCTGCTGCCAGGCCGGCAGCACGTCGAACGGCAGGTAGGATTTCAGGCTGAAGATGGCATTGATCGAGCGCGTCGTGACCTGGCCCCAGGCGCGGCCGCCGCCGGCGGCGACGTCGTCCAGCCAGCCGGTCTGGGACTGCCACGCCAGCGGTGCCTCGCCCTGGCGCAGCGAGAAGGCGCCCAGCATGACCGGTCGGCTGATGGTCAATGCCAATTGGCCCACCAGGTCGAGGAAGGCGCGATGGCGGGCGCCTGATGTGGTGTCGGGTGCCAGCTGGAGGATGCCGGCGTCCTCTTCCGCCAGCACCGCGGCGATGCGCTCGACCTCGCTCCAGTCGGCGACGCGGCTGGCCACCGGCACGTCGCCCGGTGCGGTGTGGGTCGGCGAACGCGAGGTCGAGAAGCCCATGGCGCCGGCGGCAAGCGCCTCGCGCACCAGGGCGCGCATGCGCTCGATGTCGTCGTCGGTCGCCTTGTCGGTCATGGCGCGGCGGCCCATCGCGTACATCCGGATCGCCGAGTGGCCGATGTAGGCGCCGTAGTTGATCGCCTTGGGGAAGCTCTCGATGGCGTCGAGGTATTGCGGGAAGCTCTCCCAGCGCCAGTCGACGCCTTCCATGATCGCCTCGGTCGGAATGTCCTCGACGGCGGTCAGGCAGCGGGCGAACCACTCGCGCTCCTCCGGCTTGCACGGCGCCAGCGCGAAGCCGCAATTGCCCATCACCACCGACGTGACGCCGTGCCAGCAGGAGCACGACCCAAGCGGGTCCCACGCCACCTGCGCGTCCATATGCGTGTGGCCGTCGATGAAGCCTGGTGCGACGACCAGGCCGTCGGCGTCGATGGTCCGCGCCGCCGGTTCGCGGATACGGCCGATGCGCACGATGCGGTCGCCAGCGATACCGACATCGGCGCGATAGCGCGGCCCGCCCGAGCCATCGACCACGGTGCCGTTGCGGATGACGAGGTCAAGGGTCATGGCGCGCTCCGACGTGGTTGTTGGCACGCCGTCATTGTGGCGCATCGTCCCATCGGTGCGCCATGCGTTTCGGACAAATGGGCTTCATCGGAACGGCACGTCACGGTCGCATCCCCTGGCGTCGTTCTCCCGACGAGATAGGTCTATCGCGTACGGCCACGCACAACCTCATCCTGAGGAGCCGGTGCAGCCGGCGTCTCAAAGGATGGGCTACAGTCTCGTTCGACGGTTCCAGCTGTCGTCGCGACGCTCGTGCGGTTGCCACCCTTCGAGACGGCCGCTACGCGGCCTCCTCAGGGTGAGGTCTGTGCCATACGCGATCGCCCTGCCCTCTGATGGACGGCCACAACTTTGGCAACCCCCTCAGCCATGCGCGATCACCACATCGTCTTGCGGTAGGCGTCTTCGAGGCGCTGCTCGCGTTCGGCGGTGCCTTCCGACGGCAGCTTGAGTTGGTCGCCGATCATCACCGACAACGACGGCAGCAACGCGCGGTCGCGTTGCGCCGCCGGATCCCACAGGCGGCTGCGGCGGAACGCCTTGGCGCAATGCAGGTACGCCTCGCGCACGTCGATCACCAGCGCCGAGCGCGGAGTCTTGCCTTCGGCGACCATGCCGGCCAGCAGCCGCGGGTCGATCGACAGCTGCGCCGTGCCGTTGACCCGCACTGTTTCCTCAAAGCCCGGGATCATGAACAGCAAGCCGACGCCGGGATTGACCAGGACGTTGCGCAGGCTGTCGAGCCGGTTGTTGCCCGGCCGATCGGGCAAGGCCAGTGTCTTCTCGTCCAGCACCTTGACGAAGCCGGGCTTGTCGCCGCGTGGGGTGACGTCGAGGCGGCCGGTATCGTCGGAGGTTGCCAGGCAGCAGAACGGCGACATCTCGATGAAGCTGCGCATGTGGCGGTCGATCCGGCCGATATTCTTGGCCACCGCGCCGGGCGACGGCGCAGGGTAGGCCGACTCGACAAGCTGGCGGGCGGCGGCCGCATCGAGCAGCTCCGGCGCCGACGGCAAGTCGGCCTCGAGAACGGTGGTGTTGGTATCCGGCACGGCAACAACTCCCGATGAGCAGCATTGAACGTGTTGGACACACTATCCGACTGGTACATCGAGACTCAATCGCAATACATTTCGCCTCGCCGGTCGACTTTGGCTTCTGAGCGCGGTCCAGGAAGAGTGTCATCCCGAGCAAAGCGAGGGATCTACGGTGCGGCAGCCCCTAGATTCCTCGCCTTCGGCTCGGAATGACAAAGAAGGGTGTCAGCCATTCCTGAATCCAGCAACGGCGCCCGCCCTGGCAAATTGCCCCGGCCACTTCGCGGCGCTACGGTCGGTCGACACGGCGCGGAGGGTGGGATGAGCAGCGCGACCATGATTGAACGCGGCCTGCGCCGCGTGCCGACGCACCAGGTGCTGGCCGAGGACATCAAGGCGCTTGGTGTCGAGCAGGTGTTCGGCCTGATGAGCGACGACACCGCGGTGTTTGCCACCTCGCTCGACAGCAGCGGCGTGCGCTTTTACGGCGCGCGGCACGAGAACAACGCCATCGCCATGGCCGAAGGCTACGCCTACGCCACCGGCCAGCTGGGCGTGGCGGTGATCGGCCGCGGTCCGGCCACCGCCAACAGCCTGCATGCCGCGACCTACGCCAACCGTACCGGATCGAAGGTGTTGCTGATCTACGGCGAGGCTGCCGTGTCAGGTGGCGCGGTCAACACCATGGGGCCGGACTACAAGGCGTTCAACGCCACCGGCGTGCTTGGCGCCGCCGGCATTCGCGCCTTCACCGCCAGCAGCGCCGCGACGGCGCGCGGCGCCCTGGCCGATGCGGTCAGTGCCGCCCAGCAGGGTGGCCTCGCCGCACTGCTGCTGCCGGTCAACGTGCAACTCGCCGATCTCGAAATGACCGACGGCGCCGCGGCGCCGAAACCTCGCGCGCCCAAGGTGGCGCCGACCGCGCCGACGCCGCAGGCGATCGAAGCTGCGGTCAACCTGCTGCGCCAAAGCCGCAAGCCACTGATCATCGCCGGTCAGGGCGCCTTCCGTGCCGGCGCCAGGCAGGCGCTGGAGGATCTCGCCGAGCGCACCGGCGCATTGCTGGTGACGACGGCGCGCGCCAAGGACATGTTCCGCGGCCATCCCTGCAACCTCGGTATCATCGGCTCGTTTTCGCACTCCGCCGGACGGCGCATGATCGACCAAGCCGATTGCGTCGTGGTGTTCGGCGCCAGCCTCAACATCCTGACCATGAGCTTCGGCAACGCGTTGCCCAAGGTGCCGCTGATCCACGTCGATTCGCTGCGGGGCAACATCGGCCGCTACCAGGCCGCCGATCTGTCGGTGGTTGGCGACGCAAGGCTGGCGGCCGAGGCCATGCTGGCGGCGCTGCCCGCCGGCTCCAACGCCGAGCGGCCGTTCCATGGCGAGGCGACGCGACGCTTCCTCGCCGACTTCGACATCACCCGCGACTTCCAGCCGGCGCCGACGCCGCGCACCCTGGATCCTCGATCTCTGGGTGTGGCGCTCGACACGCTGCTGCCGCCCAAGCGCAACCTCGTCTACGACGCCGGCAACTTCCTGGGCATCGTGCCCTACCTGTCGGTGACCGATCCGTCGCGCTTCAAGTTCACCAGCGACTTCGCCTCGATCGGCATGGGCTTCGGCACGGCGCTCGGTGTCGCCAAGGGTCGCCCGAACGAGACCACCGTGCTGCTGGTCGGCGATGGCGGCTTCCTGATGACCATGGGCGAACTGGAAACGGTGGTGCGCGAGGACCTGCCGCTCATCATCGTGCTGATGAACGACTGCGCCTACGGCGCCGAGCTGCATTTCCTGAAGATGCGCAATCTGCCGGTGGCCAAGTCGGTGTTTCCCGACGTCGACTTTGCGCCGATCGCCGAGGCGTTCGGCTTCCGCGCCGCCACCATCCGCACTCTGGACGAGCTGAAGGCGCTGGCGCCGGTGCTGGCCAAGCCGGATGGCCCAGTCTTCCTGGACTGCAAGCTCAACGCCGCCATCGCCGCGCCGTTCATGAGCGAGGTGCATGAGTACGAGACGCGGCGGCATTGAGCGCACAATGAAAGACAACCACAGAGGCACAGAGGCACAGAGAATGAAGGGGTTGCGCGCCTTCGGCGCGCATCGCGTGTTCCTGTGTGTGACCTCTGTGTCTCTGTGCCTCTGTGGTTAGCTTTATTGCCCTGCGGGCGACGAGAATGGCAGGAGATGGGCCATCGATGGATAGCCTGGTGACGCAGGCGCCGACGACCGTGCCGGCCATGCTGGCCGCCGCCAACCCCGACGCGGTGGCGGTGATGGCGCCGGAGGGCGAATTCACCTACGCGGCGCTTGATGAGGCGAGCGGCCGCGTCGCCGCCGGCCTGCGCCGACTCGGTGTCGGGCCAGGCGATCGTGTCGCCATCTGGCTGCCTAACATCCCCGCCTGGCTGGCGACGTTCTTTGCCTGCGCTCGGCTGGGCGCGATCGCCATGGCGGTCAACACCCGCTTCCGCAGCAGCGAGCTGGCCGACATCCTCGGCCGTTCCGGCGCGAAGATCCTGGTGTTCTGGCCGGCGTTCAAGCAGATCGATTTCGCCGGCATCCTCGCCGACTGCGACCGCGACGCGCTACGCCACATAACGACCTTCGTCGCCTATGGTCAGCCGGCTGCAGGCGGCGCGGTTGGTCGGACGCTGTTTGATCGCCCCGTCGAGTCATACGATTCGCTGGCAGGTAGCACGCCATTGCCAGATGTCGCCGGCACCGGCGACTCGGGCTGCGCGATCTTCACCACGTCGGGCACCTCAAACCGGCCGAAGTTCGTGCTGCATGACCAACGTACCCTGGTGGCGCACTCCCGCGCCGTCGCCCGCGCCAAACAGGTCGGGCCACACAGCGCAACCCTGCTCGTGCCGCCGCTATGCGGTGTCTTCGGGTTGAGCACGACCCTGACCGCGCTGGCTGGTGGCGGCAGGGTGCTGATGTCGCCGGTCTGGAACGCCGAGGACGACGCCGAGAAAATCGTGCGGCATGGCGTGACCCACATGCCCGCCAGCGACACCGCGCTGACGGCATTGCTGAAGCAGCCGCAGGCGCCGCTGTTCGGCCGCACCTTGCGGCATGTCGGCTACGCCTGCTTCTCGCCCGGCGAGGCCGACATCATCGATCGCGCCGACGCCGTCGGCCTGCACCTCAGCGGCCTCTACGGGTCGAGCGAACTGCAGGCGCTGCTGGCCAGCGCCGATCCTGACGAGCCAATCGACGAGCGCCGCCTGGGCGGCGGCTGGCTCGCCAACCCGACGTCGACCGTGCGGGCGCGCGATCCCGAGTCGGGCCGCGTCCTGCCGCATGGCGAGACCGGCGAGCTGGAGTTCCATGCACCCGACAGCGTGATGCGCGGCTATTTCGGCAACCCCGAGGCGACGGCCGCGGCATTCACCGACGATGGCTGGTTCCGCAGCGGCGATCTCGGTTACACCCGCGCCGCCAACCGGTTCGTGTACCTCGCGCGCATGGGCGACGTGCTGCGGCTGGGTGGCTACCTTGTGAACCCGGCCGAGATCGAGGAGGTCGTGCAGGAGTGCGATGGCGTCGCCGAATGCCAGGTGATCGGCGTCACCGTCGGCGGTGAGCTGAAGCCGGTCGCCTTTGTCGTCGCCCGCGCCGACACCACGATCGACGAGGCCACGGTCAAGGGCCACGCCACGCGCCGTCTGGCGCGCCACAAGGTGCCGCTGCGGGTGCTGGTGATCGACGCCTTCCCGGTGACCATGAGCGCCAACGGCACCAAGATCCAGAAAGCCAAGCTGCGCGAGCTGGCGCTGGCGGCCATCGGCACCACGTGACGCCACCCGACGGTTGCTGCGCCGTCGTCACGCGCCAGGTGTAGACATGCTGATGCGGTAGAATCGTAGGGCGTTGTCCTGCCAGATCGCGCGCCGCTGCTTGGCGGTCAGCGGCGCCAGCGCCTCGCCGGTCGCCTGCACCAGCGCCCGATAGCCGATCCGCAGCGACGCGACAGGGAAGTTGCTGCCGAACATGCAGCGCTGCCAGCCGAAGATGTCGACCACTTCGCGTATGATCCGCACATTGTCGGCGACATTCCACGGTGCATCGCGCAAGCCGAGCTCGGACAGCTTGACGTGGACGTTGCCACAGGCCGCCAGCGCCGTCATGCCGCGTCGCCACACCTCGAGTCCGGACGGCGATCGATCCCACGGCAGGCCGACATGATTGAGCGCCACCGCCAATCCGGGAGCCTGACACACCAGAGTCGCGGCTTCTTCGAGATGCCAGAACGGCACCCGGAGGTCCCAGGACAAACCATGCCGCTGCAGACGCGCCAATCCGTCCGGCCAGCGCGGGTCCTGCAGCGCGCCCGGCTGATCGCGCACCGATTGTGCCGGCGTGGCGCTTGTGGTCGGCTTGAAGCGAACGCCCCGCACCAACGTATCGGCGGCCTGCTCAGCCAGGCGGGCCTCGGCGTCCGCGGCAAGCAGGTCGACCCAGGCGACGACGGCGTGCGGCATCGCCGACCGCGCGCTGACCTCATGCAACCAGGCGGTCTCGGCCAGCGCTTCGGCGCGCGCCCGCTCCGCCTCGACATGAACGGTGGCCACGACCGGCAGGCCTTCGCATGCCGCGCGGTAGTGCTCCGGCATGAAGTCGCGGCGCAGCGCCTCATATGCGCCCAGAAGGAAATGCGCCGGATCATAGGCATCCTGCAGCCAGGGATAGCGGCCGCGCGCCAGGTCCCAGAGATGATGGTGCGAGTCGACGATCGCGTCGGGCATCGTGGCCGATGTCATGCCCCCGCCTCCGCGCCCGGCGGAACGCGGCTCGGCGCGATCGGACGATGCCGGGTGACTCGACACCGCGGCCGCCCGTTCATGCTTTCGATGGCGACCACTTGTAGATTTTCTGCAGGCTGCCGCCCATCAGCGTCGCCTTGTCACTGTCCGACAGACGGTCGGTGACACGGAACGCCTCGACCCCCTGCTTGTAGGTCAGCAGCGCGACCGCGCGGGTCCAGTCCGTGCCCCACATGCAGCGATCGAGCCCGAAGGCATCGAAGATCCGGCCCAGCGGGTCCCAGATATCCTTGTAGGGAAACGGCTGGTGCGAGAGCGTACAGGCGCCGGTGATCTTCACCGCGATGTTGTCGTGCCTGGCGACCGCCAGCAGCTTGGGCAGGTCGGCGAAGGGCTGCGGCGGCGCCGGCGGCTCGAACGGCTGCTGCAAACCGACATGGTCGATCACCAGCTGGGTGCCGGGATGGCGCGTCGCCAGCTGGCTGATCTGCTCCATGCGGCCGTAGCACAGAAGGTTGACCGGCAGGCCATGGCGGCCGGCTTCGGCGAGGATGCGGTTGATGCCCGGATCAGCCGGGTCGGTCGATGTCTCCGGCCGCATCATGATGCGCACCGCCACCCGGCCCTTGGTCGCCGCCCACTCGGCGATTGTTTCGGCGGCCGCCGGGTCGGTCGGGTCGATCGGTTTCACCAGCCCGAAGCGGCCGGGGTGCGCCTTGTAGACCTCGAGCGCGTAGCTGGCGTCGAAGCGGTACATGGTCCACACCGACACCAGGATCGCGCCGTCAACGCCGACGTCGTCCATCGCCGCCACCAGCTGGTCACCGGTGACCTCCGGCGGTCCATGCAACGCGTTGACCCAGGGCCGGCCCGGGTGATTGCGTTCGTAGGCGTGGACCTGGGCGTCAAGCGTCAACATGTTCTGGAGCCTTCCGTTCAAGGATGCCGGCGCGGACCAGCGTGTCCTACGCCGCCGCTTTGTCCGAGCGCCGCGCCAGAGCGGGAGGCTAGAGCATGTTCCAGCCCGTGAAAACCTGGGAGCGTCGCGGACCGCTCCATGGTTCGACATATCCGCCATCAGGCACTGTGGTATGAAACGCCGACCTTTGAGTCGGGAGCGAGCCGATGCGTGAACCGCAGGCACTGATCAGCACCGAGCAACTGGCGGCACGATTGGCCGAGCCCGACCTGCGGCAGTTCGACTGCACCACTTACCTCGAGGCGCCGCCGCCAGGTGTCGACGAGCCCTACGTCGCCGTTCCCGGCCGCAAGACCTTCGAGGAGGCGCACATTCCCCGTGCCGATTTCCTCGACCTGCAGGGTGAGTTCTCGGACGCCACCACGCGGCTGCGCTTCATGATGCCGCCGCTGGCGCAGCTTGAGGCCGCATTCGGCCGCCATGGCGTCGACGCCGGCAAGCAGGTCGTGCTGTACAGCGTCGGCACCATGATGTGGGCGACGCGCTTTTGGTGGATGCTGCGGGCGCTGGGCCATCCGCGCGTCGCGGTGCTCGACGGCGGTTTCGACAAGTGGCGCGCCGAAGGCCGGCCGGTCGAAGCCGGCGGAGCTAAGGCGTATCCGCCCGCAACCTTCAAGGCGGTGCCGCGTGCCGACCTGTTCGTCGACCGCCACGCGGTACGCAACGGCATCGGCCGTGCCGATACGGTGATCGTCAACGCGCTCGGGCCGCAATTCCACGCCGGGCTGACGCCGAGCCGCTATGGCCGGCCGGGCCGCGTGTCCGGCAGCGTCAACGTGTCGGCCGCCACGTTGGTCGACCCGGCGAGCAAGGGGTTCACTTCGCTGACCGACGCGCAGGTGAAGTTCGACGCCGCCGGCGTGACGCGCGACAAGCGGGTGATCTGCTACTGCGGCGGCGGCATCTCCGCCACCCTCGATCTGTTCCTGCTGCACCAGCTCGGCTACGATCAACTGACCCTCTACGACGCCTCGATGGGCGAATGGGCCAAGGACACGACGCTGCCGATCGAGACGGATTGACACCATGGATCCACAGCTGCAGACGGTCCGCTACATCGATGCCATCACCCAGCGCTACGCCGCACTGGGCTACGCGCCCTATCGCTGGTACGTCGCCGAGTCGCCGCCGCCCTTCGCACCGTTGAAAAAGCCCTTGTCGCAGTCGCGACTGGGCGTGCTGACCACGTCGGGCTGCTACGTCGCGGGCCAGGTCGCCTTCCACTACAAGGACGATGCCTCGATCCGCCGCATCCCGGTCGATACGCCGCCCGGGCGCCTGCGGTTTGCGCACATCACCGAGAACTACCTGACCGACGCGCGCCGCGATCCCGAGTGCCTGGTGCCCTTCACGGCCTTGCGCCGGCTGCGCGACGAGGGCGCGGTCGGATCGTTGGCCGACGAGGCGATCTCCTGCATGGGTGGCATCTATTCGCAGCGCCGGGTGCGCGAGGAACTGATCCCGCAGATCGAGGGAGTATTCAAACAGCAGGCCATTGACGTGGCGCTGCTCGTGCCGATGTGACCCGTCTGCCACCAGACCGTGAGTCTGGCCGCGCGACATCTGGAAGCACTCGGCATGCCCACCCTCTGCCTCGGCAGTGCGCTTGACATCCTCGAGGCCGGAGCGCCGCCGCGCGCAGCGTTCGTCGACTATCCGCTGGGACACAGCGCCGGCAAGCCGTTCGATCCCGCCGATCAGGACCGGGTGGTGCGGGCGGCGCTCACCTGCTTCGGGACGATCGGTACGCAGGGCGCCATCGTCAAGCTCGCCGGGACGTGGCCGGACGACGGCTGGCGCGCGGCGGCGGCCGCGACGCGCGGCAACGACACCCGCATGCCACGCGATACCTCGCCGCAGTACCAGACCGAGGACGACCGGCGGCTGGCGGAAGCAACACCAGGTCGGTAACCGGGTCGACCGTGGGCAGACAGGTGCTGCCACGCCGTCAGGCGACGCCTGCAGCTTGCGTCGAGGCCGTCGAACCGCAATCGCTCGTCACCGCGCCCGCGCCAGCAGGCGGCGGGCGCGTTCGACCACGGGCAGGTCGATCATCGCGCCCTCGAAGGCGACGGCGCCCTGCCCCGCCGCCACCGCCTGCTCGAACGCGGCGATCAAGCGGCGGGCGCGATCGGCGTCGGCAGCGCCGACGCCGTACTCCTCGTTGATGATCGGGACGTGCGCCGGGTGGATGCAGGCGGTGCAGGCGAAGCCCAGGCCGCGCGAGCGCTTGAGGCTCTCGCGGTAGCTGGCGAGGTCGGAGAAGTCGGCGAAGCGGCCGACCGAGCCCAGCGGCAATACGCCGGCGGCGCGGGCGGCCGCGACCACCAGCATGGCATAGACGTAGAGCGCATCGCCGGTCGGCGCGCCGCCCAGCTCGGTCGAGAGATCCTCGGCGCCGATGCCGAGGGCGACGACGCGCGGGTCGGCGGCGGCGATGGCACCCAGCGCCGGCAGCGCCTCGGGCGTCTCGACGATGGCAATGAAGTGGATGGCGCCTGCCTTCAGTCCCACCGCCGCCTCGCGCGCTGCCACGACCTCGGACAAGAGCTTCACATGCTCCGGTCCCATCACCTTCGGTAACATTAGAGCCGCGACGCCGGGCATCACCGCCGCCGCGATGTCGACAATGGCCATCTCCATCGGCCGGTTGATGCGCACCACGACGTCGGCGCCACCCTGCGCCACGGTCTTGGCCGCCGCCGGCAGGGAGCGGCGGGCAGCATCCTTTTCGGCCGGCGCGATCGAATCCTCGAGGTCGAGGATGATGGCGTCGGCGCCTCTTGTGTGCGCCTTGGCGATGAAGTTCTCCTTGGTCGTCGGCACGAACATCAAGGAGCGCCAGGTCGGCAGGTCGGAACGGACGGGCATTGGGCGCGGCCTCGTGTTTTTCATATCTTCCCCGCGAAGCGGGGAAGGTGGCCGAACGCCGGATGGGGAGCGGTCGTGGTGTTCGATACCAAGATCACCATGGCTCCCCTCCGCCCCTTCGGGACACCTCCCCACGCTCCGCGTGGTGAGGATAAGGTTCACTCCCCGCGCGCGGCGCCGGCGGCGAGAAGGCGGTCGATGTCGGCATCGGCGTAGCCGATTTCGGCGAGCACTGCGCGGGTGTGCTCGCCCAGCACCGGTGCGTGCGTTTCGTCCTCGCGGGCACCGCCGGAGAAGCTGTTGGCGACTTTGGTGCGACGGATGCGGCCCTGGCTGGGATGGTCCTCCGGCCGGAAGAATCCGACATCGCCGAGGTGTGGATCGTCGAGCAGGTCGTCGATCGAGTTGTAGCGCGCCGCCGGCACATCGAGCTTGTCGAAGATGGCGAGCCACTCGGCCGTCGTCTTCTGCGCCAGCCCGTCCATCCGCACCTTGAAGTATGCGGCGGCATTCGCGGTGCGCGATGAGGCGCTATCGAAGCGTGGATCGGTCTTCAGCTCCGGCCGGCCGATGGCGTCGAAGAAGGCGAAGGCCTGCGGGTTGGTGTTCGGTCCGACGGTGATATACCCATCCTTCGTCGGCAGCGGCCTGTACTCGGGGCTCAGGAGACGGTTGTCGCCGCTGGGTCCGACCGGCGGATCGAACGTCGCGCCGCCGAGATGCTCGGTCATCA
>DATFGV010000804.1:0-3282 GCA_035249115.1 Vineibacter sp. | reverse complement strand
TGTTCACCGCCGCGAGCTGCTCAAGGGTGCCACGGCGACGGCAGCATTGATTTCCGCTCTTCGCGCCGGCTTTCCAGCCGGCGCCTTCGCGCAGGCCGGTGGCCCCGAGACCAATAAGGTGACGCTGGGCTTCATCGCTCTCACCGACGCCGCGCCCCTGATCATCGCCAAAGAAAAGAAGTTCTTCGACAAGTACGGCATCACCGACGCCAACGTGAACAAGCAGGCGTCGTGGGGCACGACACGCGACAACATCGTGCTGGGCTCGATGTCGGGCGGCATTGACGGCGCGCACATCCTGACGCCGATGCCGTACCTGATCTCGCTCGGCACGGTCACGTCAGAGAACAAGCCGGTGCCGATGGCGATGCTGGCCCGACTGAATCTCGACAGCCAGGCGATCTCGGTCGCCAAGGAGTTCGTCTCGACAGGCGCCCGGCTCGATGCGACGCCGCTGAAGGGGGCCTTCGCCAAGAAGCGGGCGGCCGGCAAGGATGTGAAGTGCGCCATGACCTTCCGCGGCGGCACCCACGACATGTGGATCCGCTACTGGCTGGCGGCCGGTGGCATCGATCCGGACAAGGACGTCTCGACCATCGTCGTGCCGCCACCGCAGATGGTGGCCAATATGAAGGTCGGCAACATGGACGCCTTCTGCGTCGGCGAGCCCTGGAACGAGCAGCTGGTCAACCAGGACATCGGCTACACGGCCTGCGTCACCGGCGAGATCTGGAACAAGCATCCGGAGAAGAGCCTCGGCGTGCGGGCCGACTGGGTCGACAAGCATCCAAAGGCCGCCGAGGCCGTCCTGATGGCGGTGATGGAGGCCCAGCAGTGGTGCGACAAGCTCGAGAACAAGGAGGAGATGTGCCGGCTGCTGAGCAAGCGGCAATGGTTCAACGTGCCGGTCGCCGATATTTTCGGCCGCATCAAGGGCGACATCAACTACGGCGACGGCCGCAAGGTCGCCGGCACCGACCAGCTGATAAAGTTCTGGCGCGACCACGCCTCATATCCGTTCCAGAGCCACGAGCTGTGGTTCCTTACAGAGAACCAGCGCTGGGGCATCCTGCCTCCCGATCTCGACACCAAGGCGGTCATCGCCAGGGTCAACCGCGAGGATCTGTGGCGCGCGGCCGCGAAAAAGCTTGGCGTGGCGTCCGCCGACATTCCGGCCGGCACATCACGCGGCAAGGAAACCTTCTTCGACGGCAAGGTGTTCGATCCCGATGATCCCAAGGCTTATCTCGCCAGCCTGACGATCAAGAAGATCGCCTGAACCGTCCGATCCTGCCGTTCAAGGAGCGTAGAATGCCCCCCGTTGTTCAAGTCCTGAGGCCGGCCGCCGAACCGGCAGCGGCCGCGCCGGCCGCCGAGGTGGTGGCGCTGCCGCTGAAGCGGCCGTCGCTCGCCGAGCGTTGCCGTCCGGTCCTGGTTGACCTGGCCGGCCGCGTCGTACCGCCGCTGATTGTCTTGGCGGTGGTGCTAGTGGTGTGGGAGCTGCTGTGCAGCCAGGCTGGCTCCCGCCTGCCGCCGCCGAGCAAGGTGCTGACCGATACCTGGGACTTCATCGTCAATCCGTTCTACGACAACGGCGGCATCGACAAGGGCGCCTTCTGGCATATCGCCAAGAGCCTCAGTCGCGTCGCCATCGGCTTCACCCTGGCGGGGCTGGTCGGCATCGCGCTCGGCGTGCTGGTCGGCCAGAGCACCTGGGCAATGCGCGGGCTGGATCCGATCTTCCAGGTGCTGCGCACCATTCCGCCGCTGGCCTGGCTGCCGCTGTCGCTGGCCGGCTTCCGTGACGCGCAGCCTTCGGCGATCTTCGTTATCTTCATCACCTCGATCTGGCCGGTGATCATCAACACCTCGGTCGGCGTGCGCAACATTCCGCAGGACTACCGCAACGTCGCCGCCGTCATCCGCCTGTCGTGGTACGAGTTCTTCTGGAAGATCACCCTGCCGGCGACGGTGCCCTACATCTTCACGGGGTTGCGGATCGGCGTCGGCCTGTCGTGGCTGGCGATTGTCGCGGCCGAGATGCTGATCGGCGGCGTCGGTATCGGCTTCTTCATCTGGGACGCGTGGAACAGCTCGCGCATCAGCGACATCATCGTGGCGCTGGTCTACATCGGGCTCGTCGGCTTCCTGCTCGACCGGCTGATCGCGGCGCTGGGGCATGTCGTCTCGCACGGCACCTCGGCCGGCTGAGTGAGGGAGGCAGACCATGGGCGCAAAGGCCTATCTCAACTTCGAACAGGTCGGCATGAGCTTCCGCCGCGGCACGCTCGCCACCGAGGTGCTGCGCGACGTCAACCTGAAGGTCGACGAGGGCGAGTACGTCTCGATCATCGGCCATTCCGGCTGCGGCAAGTCAACGTTGCTGAACATCGTCGGCGGGCTGCTGACATCGACCACCGGCGAGGTGTTCCTCGAGGGCCAGGTGGTCGACGCGCCGGGGCCCGATCGGGCCATCGTCTTCCAGAACCACTCGCTGTTGCCGTGGCTGACCGCCTACGGCAACGTGCGCATCGCGGTCGACAAGGTGTTCGGCGCCACGAAGTCAGCGTCCGAACGCCACGACTGGGTGATGCACAAGCTCGAGCTGGTGCAGATGGCACAGCATAAGGACAAGCGGCCGCACGAAATCTCCGGTGGCATGAAGCAGCGGGTCGGCATCGCCCGGGCGCTGGCCATGCAGCCCAAGGTGCTACTGATGGACGAGCCGTTCGGCGCACTCGACGCGCTGACGCGGGCGCACCTGCAGGACTCGGTGATGGAGATCCACGCCAAGCTCGGCAACACCGTGATGATGATCACGCACGACGTCGACGAGGCCGTGCTGCTGTCGGATCGCATCGTGATGATGACCAACGGCCCGTCGGCCACCATCGGCGAGGTGCTGACCGTCGACCTGCCGCGGCCGCGCCGCCGGCTGGAACTGGCGACCGATGCCGAGTACACCCGCTGCCGTGCGGCGGTGTTGGAGTTCCTCTACGCCCGTCGCAGGCTGCCGTCGCGCGCCGCCTGACGCCCCTTCGGCACTCTGTCCCCTCCGGGTATGCCTCGGTCCTCACCCTGAGGAGGCCGCGCAGCGGCCGTCTCGAAGGGTGGTGATCGTACGGACGTTGTGACAACAGCTGGGACGATCGAAGGAGACTTTAGTCGATCCTTCGAGACCCTTCGGCAAGCTCAGGGCAGGCTACCGGCTGCGCCGGCTCCTCAGGATGAGGTTGTGCGTGACCATATGCGATACCCCTGCACTTGCGGCCAAGGCGATCG
>DATFGV010000803.1:0-6287 GCA_035249115.1 Vineibacter sp. | reverse complement strand
CGACCACGACCGTGGAAGGCATGAAGACCGCCTTCCGTTCGATCGCGCAAACGGCGCTGGGCGGCGTCTCGATCGTCAAGCCGCAGCTGGTCGAATAGCTTCTCGATTGCCTCTGCCAAGCACCTAGCGGGATTTCACCCGGACCCTCCTCCGCCCGTCGGAGGAGGGTCTTTCTTTTTCTGATAGCGCACGCATGCCCAACCAGCGTCGGCCGTGCCGACGCGAGCCGGCGCAGACGACTCCTGACGGCCGATGCCTAGCTTCGCAGCGGTTTTCCCGCTAGAGCACTGCGCGACGCAACGAGCACCGGACCCGAACCTCATGGCCGCACGCCGCGCAAGCCCGTCACGCCCGAGCAACGTGATCGCATTCCAGGGCGAGTTCGGCGCCAATTCCGACATGGCTTGCCGGTCGGCGTTTCCCTATATGACCACCTTGCCGTGCCCGACCTTCGAGGCGGCGATGGAGGCGGTGCGCCGCAACCGCGCCGAGCTGGCGATGATCCCGGTCGAGAATTCGATCGCCGGCCGGGTCGCCGACCTGCACAGCCTGCTGCCGCACACGCCCCTGCGCATCGTCGCCGAGCACTTCCAGCGGGTCGAGCATTGCCTGGTCGGGGTGCCGGGCGCCTCGCTGAAGACGGTGAAGACCGTGCACAGCCATGTGCAGGCCCTGGCGCAATGTCGCGGCTTCCTCAAGAAGCACCGCCTGGCGCCATCCGTGCACGCCGACACCGCCGGCGCGGCGCGCGAGATCGCGGCGCTGGGCGACAAGGCCATGGCGGCGATCGCCTCGTCGCTGGCGGCCAAGATCTACGGCCTGCACGTGCTGGCGCGCAACATCGAGGACGCCGACCACAACACGACGCGCATGCTGGTCTTTTCGCGCGAGCCGGCGGCGGCCGACTGGCGCGCCGTGCCGTGCATGACGGCGTTCCTGTTCCGGGTCAAAAGCCGGCCGGCGGCGCTGTACAAGGCGCTGGGCGGCTTCGCCACCAACGGCATCAACATCACCAAGCTGGAAAGCTATGTCTCCGGTCCGGCCTTCGAGCAGGCGCTGTTCTACGCCGAGGTCGAGGGCCATGTGCAGCAACGGCCGCTGGCGCTGGCCCTGGAGGAGCTCGGCTTCTTTTCGGAAGAGCTGAAAATGCTTGGCACATTTCCGGCCCACCCCTTCCGCCGCAAGGGCTGGGAGGCGCCAACCCGCCCCGGCACATGACCCGGCGGCGACGGCGAGGGTGGTTCAGCGTTCACATTTGGTGGCAAGCCGCCGTCTCGATTTCACTTCCGGCGCTCTGGAAGATGGCCTTTGGTGGACATATGTCCTGCAAGATGGCGGGGCGGTGCCTGTCGGAGCCGGGAGCGTTCATGCGTCTTCCTTACAGGTAGTTGAACAATTCGAGCGCGCGTGGGATGGCGCGCAAATCTGCTCAACCGGCGGGACGTTCCCACTTGCCCGCCCGGATGGCACGCATCGGGGTCGCGAATGCTAAATCGTTGGGGTGACGCGGGTGGCGCCCGGTCAGTCAATCGTGGGATCGGCCGCTATGTGTCGCCGTTGCGGGTAACGGCCGTTCTCCTGATCGCCGCCCTGGCGGCCAACGGCTGCGAACGCAAACAGCAAGCGCAGCAGGGCGGCGGCACCCCGCCGCCGGTGACGGTCGCCAAGCCGGTGGTCAAGGAAATCGTCGAAATGGACGAATACACCGGACGCTTCGACGCGGTCGGATCGGTCGAGATCCGCGCGCGGGTCGGCGGTTATCTCGAATCGGTCAACTTCAAGGACGGCGCGCTGGTCAAGGAGAACGACCTGCTGTTCGTGATCGACCGCCGGCCGTACAAGGCGGTGCTCGAGCAGGCCGATTCGACGCTGGTCGCGGCGCAGACCCGCTTCGACCTCGCCAAGCTCGAACTG
The DNA here is from genome assembly GCA_035249115.1 of Vineibacter sp. Classification (GTDB taxonomy): domain Bacteria; phylum Pseudomonadota; class Alphaproteobacteria; order Reyranellales; family Reyranellaceae; genus Vineibacter. The sequence goes on along the minus strand of DATFGV010000803.1, from coordinate 4,373 downwards.
GAGCGCGCCGAACGGCTGGTGCGCACCGGCGCCGGCACCGAGCAGGCGCTGGACCAGCGGCGACAGCAGTTCCTGGCGACGCAGGCCGATCTGGCCGGCGCCAAGGCCGCCCTCGAGCAGGCGCGCCTGAACTACGAGTTCACCGAGGTGCGTGCGCCGATCACCGGCCGCATCTCGCGCAAGCTGGTCACCGAGGGCAATCTCGTCAGTGCCAACACGACGATGCTGACCACCATCGTCACCACCGATCCGATCTACTTCTACTTCGACATCGACGAGCGGTCGTTCCTCTCCTACCAGCGGCTGGCACAGCGCGGCGACGGCGGCACGAGCAAGGAAGACGGCAAGAATCTGCCGGTGATGGTGATGCTGACCGACGAGAAGGAGTTCACCCGCAAGGGCACGCTCGACTTCGCCGACAACCGCGTCGATTCCGCCACCGGCACAATGCGCCTGCGCGCGTCGTTTCCCAACACGGAGCTGTTCCTGACGCCGGGGCTGTTCGGCCGCATCGCCGTGCCCGGCAGTCCCCGCTACAAGGGCGTCATGCTGCCCGACGAGGCGATCCTCACCGACCTCGACCGCCGCTTCGTCTACGTCGTGGACCAGGACGGCACCGTCAAGCAGCAGCCGGTGCGGCTGGGCTCGCGCACCGACAACTACCGCATCATCCGCGAGGGGCTCACCGGGCAGGAGACCGTGGTGATCAACGGCCTGCAGCGCGTGCGGCTGGCCGGCGGCAAGGTGACACCGCAGCCGATCGAGCTGCCGCCGGTTTGGCGCGGGTTGATGGCGCTGGGTCCGCCGCCCGGCGCGCCGGCCGGCGGCGGCCCGCCGGGCGGGGCGAAGAAGTGACACGACTCACCTCTCCCCAACGGGGAGAGGTCGGGCCGCGCAGCGGACCGGGTGAGGGGGTGCCGCCGCAACTCGCGATGTCTCCGAAGAAATGTCGAATGTGTTCCGCGACCCCCTCACCGGCGCTGGCGCGCCGACCTCTCCCCGTTGGGAAGAGGTTCGATAACCAGTCTCACCGGAGCCGCGTATGAAGTTCGGGCACTTCTTCGTCGATCGGCCGATCTTTGCCTCGGTGGTGTCGATCATCATCGTGCTGGTCGGCGCCATCGCTTATCTGCGCCTGCCGGTGACGGAGTATCCGGAGATCGCGCCGCCGACCATCTCGGTGACGGCCCGTTACCCCGGCGCCGACACCGAGACGCTCGCCCGCACAGTGGCGACGCCGATCGAGCAGGAAATCAACGGCGTCGAGGGCATGCTCTACATGTCGTCCTACGCCACCCAGGACGGCGTGCTGTCGCTCAGCGTCGTGTTCCGGCCCGGCACCAACCTCGATATCGCCCAGGTGCAGGTGCAGAACCGCGTCGCGATCGCCACGCCACGCCTGCCCGAGGAGGTGCGCAGCCAGGGCATCACCACGACCAAGCGCTCGACCGACTTCCTGCTGGTCGTGCACCTGTTGTCGCCCGACCAGACCTACGACGAGCTCTACATCGCCAACTACATGCAGCTGCGGATCCGCGAGCAGCTGCTGCGGCTGGACGGCGTCGGCGAGGTCGTCATCTTCGGCGGCAGCGAGTATTCGATCCGCGTCTGGCTCGACCCGGCGCTGCTGGCCGCCTATTCGCTGACGTCGGGCGACATCGTGGCGGCGCTGCGGGCGCAGAACGTGCAGGTGTCGGGCGGCCGCCTGGGCCAGCAGCCGGCGCCGACCGACACGGCGCTGCAGGCTGTGGTCACCACCCAGGGCCGCTTCCAGGACGTACGGCAATTCCGCAACGTCATCGTCAAGGCCGGCCAGGACGGCAAGCTGGTCCGGCTGGAGGACGTGGCGAGGGTCGAGCTCGGCGCCCGTGATTACAACAGCCGCTCCTATCTCAACGGCCAGGTCGCCGTCGCGATGGGTATCTTCCAGCGGCCGGGCACCAATGCGCTCGCCACCGCCGATCAGGTGAAGGCCAAGATGCGCGAGCTGGGCCAGGATTTCCCGCCCGGGCTCAAGCACGACATCATCTACAACCCGACCGAGTTCATCGGAGAATCGGTGGACGCCGTCTACGAGACCTTGATCGAGGCGATCCTGCTGGTCGCGCTGGTCGTGTTCATCTTCCTGCAGAGCTGGCGGGCGGCGTTGATCCCGATCCTCGCTATTCCGGTGTCGCTGATCGGCACCTTGGCCCTGATGCTGGCCCTCGGCTTCACCCTGAACGTGCTGACCCTGTTCGGCCTGGTGCTGGCGATCGGCATCGTGGTCGACGACGCCATCGTCGTGGTCGAGAACATCGAGCGCAACATCGCCCAGGGGATGGCGCCGCGCGAGGCGGCGCACCGCACCATGGACGAGGTCGGCACGGCGGTGGTCGCCATTGCCGTGGTGCTGGCGGCGGTGTTCATTCCGACGGCGTTCCTGCCCGGCATCACCGGCCAGTTCTACCGCCAGTTCGCGCTCACCATCGCCGCCTCGACGATCATCTCGGCGATCAACTCGCTGTCGCTGTCGCCGGCCCTGGGCGCGATCCTGCTGAAGCCCCACCAGGCCAATGGCCATGGCGCCTCGCGGTTCCCGCCCGCACGCTGGGGCCGGCTGTTCGCCGGCAAGTTCAACAGCGGCTTCGATCGCACCAGCACGGCCTACGCCGGCGGCGTCGGCCGCATCGTCCGGCATCGCGTCCTGATGCTGGGCATCTACGGCCTGCTCGTGGCGGCGACGGTCTGGATGTTCGGCAAGGTGCCGCAGGGTTTCATTCCGCCGCTGGATCGCGGCTATGCCATCGTGATCGTGCAGCTGCCCGACGGCGCCACCCTCGACCGCACCGATGCCGTCGTGAAGAAGGCCGAGAAGCTGATCCAGAGCACGCCGGGTGTCGCCAACATCGTGTCGATCCCCGGCTTCAGCGGCGCCACCTTCACCAACGCGTCCAACACCGCGGTGATGTTCACGCCCTTCAAGCCGTTCGGCGAGCGCTTGCCCCAGGGCCTGACCGCCGAGCGCATTGTCGCCGACATGATCGGCCGGCTGCAGGGCATCGAGGAGGCCTTCGTGCTGGCGGTGCCGCCACCGGCCGTGCCGGGCATCGGCACCGGTGGCGGCTTCAAGATGCAGCTGCAGAACCGCAGCAGCGACGACGTCGCCTCGCTGCTGGCGTCGGCCTACCAGATGATGGGCCGGGCCCGGCAGACGCCTGGCGTCACCGGCGTCTTCACGACGTTCTCTGTGTCGCAGCCGCAGGTCTTCCTGAACATCGATCGCGTCAAGGCGCAGATGCTGAACGTGCCGCTGTCGACCGTGTTCGAGGCGCTGCAGGTCAACCTCGGCTCGGCCTACGTCAACGACTTCAACGCCTTTGGCCGGGTCTTCCAGGTCCGCGTCCAGGCCGACGCCAAGTACCGGCTGGAGCGCGCCGATATCCAGCAGCTGAAGGTGCGGTCGTCGACCGGCGCGCTGGTGCCGCTCGGCACGCTGGTCGATGTCGTCGACTCGGCGGGGCCGGACCTGGTCCAGCGCTACAACATGTATGTGTCGATACCGCTGCAGGGCAACACCGCGCCCGGCGTGTCGACCGGGCAGGCGCTGGATGCGATGGAGAAGCTGGCGCGCGAAACCCTGCAGCCCGGCCAAAGCTTCGAGTGGACGGAGATCGCGCTGCAGGAGCGCGCGGTCGGCAACATCGCGGTTTACATCTTCGGCCTGTCGATCCTGTTCGTGTTCCTGGCGCTGGCGGCGCAGTACGAGAGCTGGACCTTGCCGCTCGCCATCATGCTGATCGTGCCGATGAGCATGCTGTTCGGGTTAATGGGCGTCTGGATCGCCGGCATCGACAACAACATCCTGGTGCAGATCGGGCTGGTGGTGCTGATCGGCCTGGCGGCCAAGAACGCCATCCTGATCGTCGAGTTCGCGCGCCAGTTCGAGGATCAGGGGAAGGATCCGATCGCGGCGGTGATCGAGGCCTGCCGGCTGCGGCTGCGGCCGATCCTGATGACGGCCTTCGCCTTCATCCTGGGCGTGCTGCCGCTGGTGACGGCGTCGGGCGCCGGCGCCGAGATGCGCCGGGCGCTGGGCACGACGGTGTTCGCCGGCATGATCGGCGTCACCCTGGTCGGCCTGTTCCTGACGCCGGTGTTCTATGTCGCGATCCGCTTCGCGATGGAGCGGCTGCGACGGCGGCCGGAGGCACCGGCTCCAGAGGTGAAGCCGGCGGAGTGAGACGGTCGATTTTGCCGTTGCGCCCCGACCGCCACCGATTGAACGTTCCGCTGCGCGCCGCGAGGGTGGCGTCGGCGCCGGGCGAGCGACAGCAGCGCACGATGGAGTGGGACGATGCCGCAAGGGGACAAGCTTGATCTGAACACCGCCA
>DATFGV010000802.1:0-2370 GCA_035249115.1 Vineibacter sp. | reverse complement strand
ATTGTCGAAGCTAGGGCATGAGCAGCGCAGCGATCCGCGCGGCGTCGAAGTCTTCCATCTGCCCGACGGCGTCGCACAGCGCGGACGCCCGCGCGCCGAGGCAGGGCGCCGCGAGCGCGAGGAACTTGCGCTCGACGTCCTGCGCGGCCAGGGGACATTCCGGCTCGCCCCGCGCGTTGGTGACGCCGTGCCGCGCGCGCCGGCCCGAGGCGAGTTCCACCTCGACCCAGGCGCCGCGTTCCGTCGGGTAGCGCGCGTCGAGCGCCCGATCGACGACGACCTCGGTGCGCGCCATCATGGAGCGGATTGCCGCATCCGCGAGCCTGGCGTCCGTGTAGCTGAAGATCGACACGTCGCCTTCGACGAAAGCCAGCGCCACCGAGAAGCCGATGCTGAACTGGGCCTGCTCGCCGTTCAAGGGCGGCTCGATGGCGGCGGCGCGGGTCACGCTGTCGACGGCGACCGTGACGCGCCGCACGTCGTCCGCGCGAAGCCTTTGGGCGGCGATTAGTTCCAGCGTGCAGTCGAGCGGCGCATGATTGCCACGGCAGCCGGCGTGGCGCTTGAGGTAGGTCTCGCCGATGCGGAAGTCGCGGCCCAGCCCCTCGACGATAGACGCCGCCTCCGCGCCCTCGCCGAAGCCGGGGAGGAATCCGTTCTCCAGCACCAGCGGGGCGCCCTCGTGGCCGGCCTGCGCCAGGGCAGCGGCAACCATGCCGCCTTCACACGCGCGCGCGACCTGGATCGGCTGCGTCGCCGAGCACTTCAATGCTTCCTTCATCCCGACGCCGAGGTTGGCGCCGATCGCGATGGCATGGGCGCACGCCTCGGGCGAGAGCCGCCGCAGCCGTGCGAGGGCTGCCGCGGAAGACACGGCGCCGAGCACCGCCGTGCTCTGGAAACCGCGCTGCACGCAGGCCGGGTAGATCGCGCGGCCCAGGCGCAGGAAGATTTCGTAGCCCGCGAGCACCGCAGCGATCATCTCCGCGCCGGATGCACCGCGGGCCTCGCCATCGGCGAGCACTGCCGGCACCACGACCGACGAAGGGTGGCCGCCGGTGAAACGCGAGCCATCTTCCAGGTAGGTCGAATGCGCCGCGAAACTGTTGACCAGCGCCGCCTCGCGCGCCGACCGCGTGGCGCCCTCCCCCCAGACGCGGATGCTTCCTGCCGATTCGAGCACTGTGTCGAGCACGCGATGGTGGCGCAGCGCGATGCCCGCGAGCCCCGCGCCCAGGGTATCGAGCACGCGCAGCCGGACCGCATCGATCACCTCCCGCGGCAGCACGGCGGTCTCGATGCCGGCAACGAATTCACCGAGGCGCGCGGCAAGCATGGCTAGGCCCTAGTCGATCCGCAGCTTGAGATCCGCAATCACCTTCTTCCACTTGGCGACGTCGTCGTTCAACTGGCGGGTGAACTCCTCGGAACTGTTCGCGACCACCTGCGCACCCTGCGGCGCGAAAGCCTCGCGGATCTCCGGCGATTGCAGCACGGCGACCACGTCGGCGTGGATCTTGTCGAGGATCGGCTTCGGCGTCTTCGCCGGCGCGAAGAGGCCATACCAGGTGTCGGCCTCGTAGCCCTCGAGGCCGGCCTCTGCCAGCGTCGGGATGTCCGTGGCCGTCGCCGGCCGCCTGGCGCTGGTGGTCGCCAGCGCGCGCAGCTTGCCGGCCTTGATGTGCGGCAGCACCACGGGCGCGTTCGCGATCCACACCTGGGTCTGCCCGCCCAGCATGTCTGCCAGGGCCGGGCCGCTGCCCTTGTAGGGCACGTGCGTCAAATCGACGCCGGCCATGCGCTTGAACATCTCGGTCGCGAGATGCGAGGGCGTTCCGTTGCCCGGCGTCGCGTAGTTGAGTGCGCCCGGCTTCGCCTTCGCCAGCGCGATCAGCTCCGCCACGGACTGGGCGGGCACCGAGGGATGCACCACCAGGATGTTCGGCGTGGTCGCCACCATCGTGATGGCCGCGAAGTCCCTGGTCGAATCAAAGCCCGCGTTGGCGTAGAGGCTCTGGTTGACCGCGTGCGTGCCCTGCACCCCGAGGATCAGCGTGTAGCCGTCGGGCGCGGCCTCGGCCGCGGCCTTGGTGCCGACGTTGCCGCCCGCGCCGCCGCGGTTGTCGATGACCACCGGCTGCCCCCATTTCTCGGCCAGCTTCTGCGCGATCGGGCGCGCGATGATGTCGGTGCCGCCGCCCGGCGGGAAGGGCACGATGAGGCGTACCGCGCGATTCGGAAAGCCTTGTGCCGCGGCCAGCAGCGCGCAGCCGGCGAGCGCGGCGGCGATGATGAGCTTCGGTGTCGTCTTCATGATGCGAGAGCCTCGGTTCGAAGCGGCGCGAGATCCAGCCGCGCCGCAATGCCGGC
>DATFGV010000801.1:0-7547 GCA_035249115.1 Vineibacter sp. | reverse complement strand
GTCGCCGGGCTTCCATTCGTCCTGCTTGAAGATGAATGGGCCTGAGCCGACGAACTCTTTGATTTGCTGGTTGGACGGTGTCTCGGCGACCCGTTTGGGCATGATGAACGGCACCGTCGAACTGGGCTTGCCCAGCGACTCCAGCACCAGGCCATAGGGCTCGTTGAGCACAAGCTCGACGGTCCGTGCATCAGGCGCCTTGATCTCCCTCACGAACTTCCACAACTGCTGGCCCATGCCGTCACGCTCGGCCCAGCGCTTGAGCGATGGCAAGACGTCCTCGCTGGTCACCGGTTGGCCGTCGTGCCACTGCAGGCCTTCGCGCAAGGTGAAGGTCCAGGTGAGCTGATCGGCGCTTACCTTCCAGTCCGCCATTTGCGGCCGGATGTTCAGCTCGCCGTCCTGCGCCAGCAGGGTGTCGTAGATTAGGTAGCCGTGGTTGCGGGTGATGTAGGCTGTGGTCCAGATCGGATCGAGCACCTTCAGGTCGGAATGCGCCACCACCCGCAAGGTGGTCTGCGCATGCGCGCCCGACGCCACAAGGGCAGTCGACAACAGGGCTGTCGCGATCTTGGTCCTGGTCCAGAATTTGGACATATCCATCACCCTCTCCGGCCGGGAAACGATCGTGTCGCCCGCGCCGACGTTAGCAGCCACGCCGGCGCGACGCCAAGTCGCGTGCTGTGACGCGATCAGCCTGTCGCCGGCGGGGGCTAACCGCTACCTTGCGAGCGCAATGTGAAAGCCTGACCGATGACACCTATGCTTCCCATCTTCGTCTCCCACGGCGCGCCAACTTTGATTCTCGAGGATGTGCCGGCGACGCGGTTCCTGCGAAGTCTCGGTGACTCAATGGCGCCGCCTCGAGCCATCCTCGCCGTCTCGGCGCACTGGCTGACAGCGACACCGGCCGTGTCCGGCACGGTACAGCCCGAGACGATCCACGATTTCTATGGCTTTCCGCGGCAGCTATACGAGCTGCGCTATCCGGCGCCGGGTGCACCCGACGTGGCAAGGCGCGTGGTCGAAGTTGCGAAGGCTGCCGGCGTGGATGTCGAGGTCGATCCGGCGCAGGGTCTCGACCACGGCGCCTGGGTGCCGGCAATGATGGCGTGGCCCGCCGCCAACATCCCGATTCTGCAGCTGGCCGTGCAGCCCGAGGCTGACGCCGGACACCACTACGCGCTCGGCCGGGCATTGGCGCCGCTGGCTGCCGAGGGTGTGCTGGTGATGGGCAGCGGCAGCGCCACCCACAATCTGCGCACTTTGGAGCGCGGCCGGCATGAGGTCGTCGCGGACTGGGCGAGGGCCTATGACGACTGGCTGGCGGCGCGGATCGAAGCCGGCGACGTCGAGGCGTTGCTCGATTGGCGGCGCCGGGCGCCCAACGCGCAGATGGCGCACCCGACGGATGAGCATTTCCTGCCGCTGTTCGTCGCCTTGGGCGCCGCCGGCGAACACGCCAAGGGTCGCGCGTTGCACCGCAGCTTCATGCACGGCGCGCTGTCGATGAGCAGCTTTGCGTTTGGGGCCTAGCGACGTTCCCGTCGCCAAGCTTACTGCGAGCGTCAGGCCGGCGGATCGCAGGTTACGGTGCCCATGTCGGCCGGCACCGAGACTTCCAGCAGCTCGAACGTGTCGGAAGTGCGGATCTCGTTGTGGCGAAGCCCGCCCGGGATGTAGAGCGAGTCGCCGGCCTCGACGCGGATGGTCTTGCCATCCTCGAACTCGAGGTCGACCCAGCCGCTCAGCATGTAGACCAGCTGCGACTCGCAGACGTGATAGTGCCAACCAGTCGGCTTCGACATGCCGGAAGTGGCCGACGTCACCTGGGCGCGGATCTGCCCCTGGCTGGCGCCCGTGACGCCGAGTTCGCGGTATTTGAAGAAGGCGCGCCGCCCCTGGACGTACTGCGGTTCGGACTTCTTGGCGTGCGCGTAGGTTTTGGCTGGCGGGGTCTCGGCGGCAGATGGCTTGCGCTGGGCGGCGGCGCTCATGGTGTGCTTCCTCCGTTGATGTCGCTCGGCCAACTATGCGCCCGCGGCAGGGCCGCTGGCAATTCCCGTGGCTTGCGACGACCATTCTATCACCGCACGTTGTCGTCCGGTCGAGGGAGGAAGCCATGCAGCAGGGTGTCTATCGCTATCCCGACATGGACCAGGTGGTGTTCGGCCGGCCCTGCGCCGAAGTCGTGGCCGAGGAGGCGACGCGGCTGGGTGCCACCCGCGCCTTCGTCATGGCCAGCGGCACGCTGAACCGCACCACCGATGTGGTGAAGAACATCGTGGCGGCGCTAGGCAATCGCCACGTCGGCACGTGGGATCGGATCGCCGCTCATACGCCGCGCACGGACTGCGTCGATGCCGCCAACGCAGCGCGCGCCGCCAAGGCCGATTTGATCGTCACCGTCGGTGGCGGTTCGGTCACCGACGCCGGAAAACTCGTGCAACTCTGCCTGGCCAACGACGTGACCGAACCCGGTCAGCTTGAGGACTACAAGCGCGTAACCAACGCCACGCCGCCGACCCGCAAGGCGCTCAAGGCACCGGCGGTGCGCCAAATCGCCGTACCAACCACGTTGTCGGCCGGTGAGTTCAACGCCGGTGCCGGCTGCACTGACACTGCCAGCAAGAAGAAGGAGTCGTACTTCCATGCCTTGCACGTGCCGCGGGTCGTGGCGCTCGACCCGGCGGCGACGGTGCCGACTCCCTTGTGGCTGTTCCTGTCGTCGGGCATCCGCGCCGTCGACCATGCGGCCGAGGACATCTGCTCGCCGCGCTGCAACGCCTTCAGCGAAGCCTCGGACATCCACGCCCTGAAGCTGCTGAGCCGCGGCTTGCGCGGCGTGAAGGCCGACCCGGCCGATTTGGCGGCGCGGCTCGACTGCCTGTTGGGCATGTGGCTGTCGGTGGTCGGCTCGCAGGCCGGAGTCGACAAGGGCGCCAGCCACGCCATCGGCCACATCCTGGGCGGCACCGCCGGCGTGCCGCACGGCTACACCTCGTGCGTGATGCTGCCGTTCGTCATGAAGTGGAACAAGCCGGTAAATGCCGAACGACAGGCGATTATCAGTGAGGCGCTCGGCCAACCGGGCATGGATGCGGGCGACGCGCTGCACGAGCTGATCGCCGCGCTGGGCCTGCCGCGGTCACTGAAGGAGGTTGGGGTCGGTGAAGACAAGTTCGACCTGCTGGCCGAAAACACCATGCACGACCGATGGACCTACACCAACCCGCGCAAGATCAACGGCCCGGCCGATATCAAGGAAATGCTCCAGATGGCCGTGTGATACCAACGGCCCTTGAGTTTGACCTGTCTGTCAGTCGTGGACGCCCCACGCCGAGGCGTCAGCCGACGGCCCGCGCCGCCGAGGGTGAGCGGCGGGCGGGCCGAGAGTCGACCGCGTCGTCGACCACAATAGCTGGGGCTGTCAACATCGAGTTCGATAGCGTCGTCGCCGCGACGGGTCAGGGTTGCTGCCGGAAAGTTAAAACGCGCAGAAGATGCCCAGCCCATGGGCATTTCTTGATCCCGTCCGGGGTCAATTACCGCCCATGGAGGGCCTCGATGTCAGCCGCATGGCCGATCAGTTATGTCAGCTTTACTGCCACAATATGCCGGGGAAGCCTCACCTCCCGGATGGCGACGTCAGATAGCCGCCGCGCTCGGGCCTGACCCGGTTGCCGGGCGCCGTCCTTCACGTTGCGCGACCCGGCCCCTCATCCCGAGCAAGAGCCGCGCCGCGCTTTCACGACGGAAGCGGCGCGGTCGAAGGAGGCGCAGGGCGCGTTGAGGGACGGGGCGCCCTCCAGGGTGCGGCGGCGATGATTGACCAAACAAATCACTCGAGCCGCTGGTATGAGGCGGCTCGCCCGGACGCGCAAGCCGGACGGCTGACAAGCGGCCGGCCGCGATCAGAGCACCGCTTCGGCGACGACGCGGGCGGTGTCCTGCGTGAGCCCGTTGAGCAGCAGCGTGCCGACCTTGTGTTCCTTCGATACCGCGGTCCACGCCTGCAGCCGGTCCATGATTCGCGCCTTCGAGCCAACCAGGGAAATTTCATCGATCAGCGCACTGGGCACCGCGGCGGCGGCTTCGTTACGCTTGCCCGCCAGAAACAGATCCTGGATTTTCGCCGCTGCGGCCTCGTAGCCCATCAGCCTGGCGAGGTCGTTGTAGAAGTTTTTTGACCGTGCGCCCATGCCGCCGATGTAGAGCGCGAGCTCCGGCCGCAGCGCGTCGCGGCAGGCGTCGAGATTATCGCCCATGCGGATGCGGACATATGGCGCGATGTCGAACTGTGCGAGGTCCTTGGCATTGGAGGCCTTCGCCATCCCTTCCTGCACGGGGCGCGCGACGAGGTCGGCCTTCTCGGGTGACATGAAGATGGGCAGCACGCCGTCCGCCACCTCGCCCGCCGTGCGCAAGCCGGCTGGCGAGGTCGCGCCGGTGTAGATCTTCAGGACGGGGTCGGGGTGCATGATGCTCTTGAGCGGCTTGCCCAGGCCGGTTGCGCCGGGGCCGTCGTAGGGAATGCGGTAGTGCTCGCCCCTGTGCTCAAGCGGGGCCTGGCGGGCGAACACCTGGCGTATGATGGCGACGTATTCCTTGGTCCGGGTTAACGGCTTGCCAAAGCGCTCGCCGTGCCAGCCTTCGATCACCTGCGGCCCAGACGGGCCAATGCCGCAGAGAAAACGGCCGCCCGAAAGCGCCTGCAAGGTCATCGCCGTCATCGCCGCCATGGTCGGCGTGCGCGCCGACATCTGCATGATGCTGGTGCCCGCCTTGATTCTGGTTGTGCGCGCCAGCACCCACGCAATGGGTGTCACCGCGTCGCTCGAGTACGCTTCGCCGGCCCAGCATGAGTCGTAGCCAAGCCGCTCAGCCTCCAGAACCACGTCCATATTGAGTCCGGATGCGGCTTCGGCGGTTTTCAGGAACATGCCCAGCTTCATCACGGCACCCGTCGAAGGGTCGCGGCATGCGCGCTACAGGTTGTCGCTCTCGGCCAAACGAAAGGCGCCGCCCCTATCGGAGGACGGCGCCCGCGCTTGGCAAAGAGTGAAGTGGTCGGATCAGGCCGCTTCGCTGTACGCGACCCCCTTGTCCTTCAGTACCTGGTGCAGCTCGCCGGTGCTGTACATCTCGCGGATGATGTCGCAGCCGCCGATGAACTCGCCCTTGACGTAGAGTTGTGGAATGGTCGGCCAGTCGCTGTAAGCCTTGATGCCGTCGCGGACCTCCGGGTCGAGCAGGACGTTGACGCCCTTGAAGCGCACGCCCATGTGGTCGAGCACCTCAACCACGGCGGCCGAGAAGCCACATTGCGGGAACACCGGCGTGCCCTTCATGAAGAGCACGACGTCATTGTTGGTGACTTCGTCCCGGATCCGGGTCGCGACGTCGCTCATCTCTGTCTCCTGGCTGGGATCGGCGGTGCCGTCCTCTGGCTCGTGATCAATGTACGCAATCAGGCGGGCGGCGCCAAGGTGGTGAGCTTCAGCGCATGCAACTCGCCACCCATGCGTCCCTTGAGGGCCGCGTACACCATCTGGTGCTGGGCTACGCGTGACTTGCCGGCGAACGCCGACGCGATGACCGTAGCCGCATAATGGTCCCCATCGCCGGCCAGGTCCTCGATCTGTACCTCGGCGCCGGGGATTCCCTCCCGGATCAGCCGGGCAATGTCGTCGGCCACCATCGGCATGGTCAGCCTCGTGCCTCCATGTAAGCCGGCAGCCACGATTCATGGGTCCGGCGCAATTCCGTGACGGATATGGCGAGCACGCCTTCGACTGTCAACGCATCGCCTCCGGACGTGCCCAGGCGCGTCGCCGGCACGCCGGCGGACTTGGCGTCGGCGAGGAGCCGGTCGGCCACGTCGGGCCTCACGGCCATGACGTACCGGGCCTGGTCTTCGCCGAAGAGCCAGGCGTGGGTGGGACACGTAGCGTCGGCCGGCGGCGTGACCGTCGCGCCTGTGCCGCCGGCCATAGCCATCTCGGCCAGCGACAAGGCCAAGCCGCCGTCCGACAAGTCATGGCAGGCGGTGATGCGGCCGGCGCCGATCTGCCCCCGCACGAAGTCGCCGTTGCGTTTCTCGACCGCCAGATCGACCGGCGGCGGCGGTCCGTCCTCGCGCCCCAATACGTCGCGCAGATAGATTGACTGGCCGAGGTGGCCCCTGGTTTCACCGACCAGGATCAGGGCCAGTCCGGCCTCGCGAATGGCGATGTCGACGCAGCCCGCGACATCCTTGAGCACGCCGACACCGCCGATCACCGGTGTCGGCAGGATCGCCCGGCCTTCGGTTTCGTTATAGAGCGAGACGTTGCCCGAGACGATCGGGAAGGCGAGCGCTGTGCAGGCTTCGGCCATGCCCATGACGCAGCCGGCGAACTGGCCCATGATCTTGGGCTTCTGCGGATTGCCGAAATTCATATTGTCGGTGCAGGCCAGCGGCGTCGCGCCGACGGCTGTCAGGTTGCGCCAGGCTTCGGCCACGGCCTGCCGGCCGCCGGTCTCGGGGTGTGCCTGGCAATAACGCGGCGTGCAGTCCGACGTCACGGCCAGCGCCTTGCCGTTGCCACCCGGCACGCGCACGACGGCGGCGTCGCCGCCCGGCCGGATCGCGGTGTTGCCCATCACCAGATGATCGTACTGGCGCCAGACCCATCGCTTGCTGCACTGGTCGGGTGAGCCCACCAGCTTGAGCAAGGCCGCGGCGTAGTCGGCGGGCGGTGGCACGTTCGCGATGGTGTCCGGCGCTGGCGTGAGTGTCCAGGGCCGCTCATAGATCGGCGCCTCGGTGACAACCGGCGGAATCGGAATGCTGGCGACCACGTCGCCATGCCAGCGCAGCACCATGCGCCGCGTGTCGGTCAGCCGGCCGATGATCGCGAAATCGAGCTCCCATTTCTCGAAGATGCGTCGCGCCACGTCCTCGCGGCCGGGCTTCAGCACCATGAGCATCCGCTCCTGGCTCTCCGACAGCATCAGCTCGTAGGGGTTCATGCCGGTTTCGCGCATCGGCACCTTGTCGAGCTCGATCTCGACGCCCAGGCCGCCCTTGTCGGCCATCTCGAACGACGACGAGGTCAGGCCGGCGGCGCCCATGTCCTGGATGGCGACGATGGCGTCGGTCTCCATCAGCTCGAGGCAAGCCTCCAGCAGCAGCTTTTCGACGAAAGGATCGCCGACCTGCACCGTCGGCCGTTTGCTCTCGCTGTCCTCGGTGAACTCGGTCGAGGCCATGGTAGCGCCGTGGATGCCATCGCGGCCAGTCTTGGAGCCGACATAGACCACCGGGTTCCCCAGGCCGGCAGCGGCGGCATAGAAAATCCGGTCGGTGCGCGCGATGCCGACGGTCATGGCGTTGACCAGGCAATTCTCGTTGTAGGCACGGTGGAAGCTGGTCTCACCGGCCACCGTCGGGATGCCCATGCAGTTGCCGTAGCCGCCGATGCCGGCCACCACGCCCTCGACCAGGTGCCGCGTCTTGGGATGCGTCGGGTCGCCGAAGCGCAACGCGTTCACGTTCGCGATCG
>DATFGV010000800.1:0-7459 GCA_035249115.1 Vineibacter sp. | reverse complement strand
CCGCACGAACTCCCCTCGACGATCTTCCACGGAGACACCTTGGAATGGCATCGCAGCCCTCCACCCACAGAGCTGCGATGCTCGCCAAATCCGTCCACCATGTCTCCGTACACCCGTCCACCATGTCCCTGTGCAGCACACTTGTCGAACCATGAAGCTTCGCACGGCAGTTGGTGCGTGGCCTTCATGGTTCGACAAAGCTCACCATGAAGGCTTGCATCACCTCGCCGATCGCGGGGACCGGCAGAATTGCTCCGTTGTTGCGTCGCCGGCTCTCGCCTTACGGCGTCGGGTCGGCGGCGGTGGGGGCGAGCGTGGCGGTGCGGTCGGTGACCGGCTCGGAGCGCGGCGTGTAGCGGGCGAGCTGGTAGGGCTGGCCGGTGAACTCGGCCACCAGCCGCGCCGTCGCGGTCTCGATGCTTTCCTCGAGCTCGCGCATGAAGGTGTCCTTGTCGCCCGACGGCGCCAGCGCCGGCAGGAATTCGACGGCCGCCTTGCCCGGCGTCTTCCAGAAGCCCCAGCGCGGCCACAGCAGGCCGACGCAGGTCGCGACCGGCGTCACGTTCAGGCCGAGGTCGCGCGCCATGTAGTAGATGCCGGTGCGATAGCGTTCCTTGTCGCCGATCGGCATCAGGTGGCCCTCGGGGTAGATCGTCAGCACGCGGCGCGCCTCGATGGCGCGGCGCGCGAAGGTCGCCAGGTTGCGCCGCTCGCGCTCGCCGCCGCAGGTATCGACGCGGATCATGTCGAGCCGGTAGAGGATCGCGCCGATCAGCGGCCAGGAGAACAACTCCTTCATGGCGACGAAGGCGATGCCCGGGATCAGCGCCGCCATCAGGGTGCCGTCGCATTCGCTCTGATGCTTGCTGGCGATCAGCGCCGGCCCGTCGAGCGGCATGTGCTCGCGGCCGCGCACCTCGACGGTCATGCCGCCGATCACACGCATCGCCCACACCGTCAGGCGTGCCCAGTGGTGCAGGATCCAGCGCAACGGTCGCGGCGAGGGGATCGGGACCACCAGCAAGGCGGCGACCACGGTCAGGGCCGTGCTGGTCCAATAGAACAGGTTGAAGGCGAGGGAGCGGAGGGAGGCCATGATGGTTCGTGTGGGGTTGACCGCAGGCGAGCGGATGATCGGGGACGACGCAAGGTCGAATGTGGTTTGTTCACTCATGTGGGAATATATAGTGAGTATACACTCATCATTCAACGACTAAATGACGCGCTGCTCATTTTTATGATGATTCAGTTTTATGATGTATTATCAGTAGTTTCCGTGTCGACAATGATATGAATTGCGAAACGTCGAGGTCTTCGGCGCGGTCTGTCGCCTTGATTCCGAGACCGGAGAGGGCCGCTTCAACGTCGCTGAAAACGGCGCGCAGGCTGGTGCGCAGCATCTTGCGGCGCTGGCCGAAGGCGGCGGCGGTGACGGACTCCAAGCTCGGCAGAGCGAGCAGTGTGCCGTCCGCAGCGCGAATGGGCAGCGATCGCGGCACCAGGCGGACGACCGTCGAGACCACCTTGGGCGGCGGCACGAAGGCGGTCGGCGCGATGTCGAACAGCCGGCTGACGTCGCAGACCGCCTGGGCCAGCACCGACAGCCGGCCATAGGCCTTGGCGCGCGGCGCGGCGGCCAGGCGATCGACGACTTCCTTCTGGAACATCAGGGTCATCGACTCGAGCAAACCCGGGCCGTGCGCCGCGATCTGCTGCAGCCAGCCGACCAGCAGGGCGGTCGAGATGTTGTAGGGCAGGTTGGCGACGATGCGCCGCGGCACGGGACCTAAGGTGGCGAGGTTTGCCGTCAGCGCATCGGCCTCGATGATGTCCAGCCGTGCCGGACAGGCGCCGGCGAGCTCGCGGACCGCCGCCACCGCGCGCGCGTCGCGCTCGACGCAGACGACTCGCGCCGCGCCGAGACGTAGCAGCGAACGCGTCAGGCCGCCCGGTCCGGGGCCGATCTCGATCGTCGTGCCGTGCGACAGGTCACCGGCGGCGCGGGCGATCCGGTCCGTCAGGTTGAGGTCCAGCAGGAAGTGCTGGCCCAGCGATTTGCGCGCCGACAATCCGTGGCGCGCGATCACCTCGCGCAGCGGCGGCAGCGGGGTCTCGCTCTGGCGGGCGGCAGGAACGTCGTGCCGCGTCACGCCGCGATCGGCGGCGCGGCGCGGCGGCGCGCCATGTCGGCCGCCATGTCGAGCGCCGCCAGGAAGCTGGCGGGATCGGCGACGCCCGTGCCGGCGATGTCGAGCGCCGTGCCGTGATCGGGCGAGGTGCGGATGAAGGGCAGGCCGAGCGTGACGTTGACGCCGCCGGCGAAGTCGATGGTCTTGAGCGGGATCAGCGCCTGGTCGTGGTACATGCACAGGGCGAGGTCGTAGCGGGCCCGCGCGGCGGCGTGGAACATCGTGTCGGGCGGCATCGGGCCAACCGCATCGATGCCGTCGCGCCGCAGCGCCGCCACCGCCGGCGCCACGATGCGCCGGTCCTCGTCGCCCATGCTGCCCTCTTCGCCGGCATGCGGGTTGAGCCCGGCGACCGCCAGCCGCGGCGCTGCGATGCCGGCATCGCGGCGCAGCGCCGTGGCGGCGATCCGGCCGGCGCGGACGATCAGCTCGGTGCTGAGCGCCTCGATCGCCTGGCGCAGCGAGACATGGATCGTCACCGGCACGACCCGCAGGTCGCGACACGCCAGCATCATCACCACCTCGGCCGGGCGCCCGCCGTCGCTGGCGAGAGCGGCGAGGAACTCGGTGTGGCCGGGATGCGCGAAGCCGGCGTCGTGCAGGGCTTTCTTCTGGATCGGATTGGTGACGATCGCGGCGGCGCGGCCATCGCGGGCCAACGCCACCGCCCGCTCGATGCTGGCGATCACCGCCGGCGCATTGCGCGTATTCAGCTGGCCCGGCCGGTCCTCGGCCGCGAGAAGTTGTGGCAGGACCGGCAGGGCGCGGGCGAACAGGCCGGCGGCCGCCGCCGGCGTGTCGATCTCGGCGATGTCGACGGCGAGCGACAGGTGCCGCGCCAGGCGCCGAAGGCGCGCCGGGTCGTCGATCGCGAAGAACGGCGGCGACTCGCCCGCGCCGCGCCGCGCCAGCCACGCCTTGAGGCTCAGCTCGCCGCCGATGCCGGCGGGCTCCCCCATGGTGACGGCGATCGGCGCCGGGCGCGATGCGCTCATATCTTGCAGTTGCTGCGGATGTCGATGACGGCGTTGCGCCGGATCTCGCGCATGTAGCGTTGCGCCGCCGCCTCGAGCTTGACCGATTGCAGGCGCCGCTCGACGGCCTCGCGGCTGGGGCCGCCGCCATCGCCTTCGCGCGAGCAGATGGCGACGATCTGCATGTTGGTACCGGCCTGGTAGGGGCCCAATCCCTGGCCGATCGCGGCGCCGCGCGCCGCCTCGGCGATCGCCGGCGGCAGGGCGCCGATCGAGACGCCATCGGAATCGGACGACGTGCAACCCTTGGTCTTGCCGCACGCCCGTCGCAGCTCGGTGCAACTCTTGGCCTGGCTGATGATGCCTTGCGCCACACCCTTCTGGCGTTCGACCTCCTCGGCCGAGGCGTTGTTGGGCAGTGGCAACAGCAGCTGCACCATATTGAGGCGCGCGTCGGAGGTGCCGCCGCCGCGGCCTTCGGGCTTGCCGCCGGCGGCCCGCGCCTGGCGAATCGCGTCGTCGACCTCGGCGTCCGTCACGGTGATGGTGCCCCGCACCTTGCGCAGCAGCAGCTTGCTCCAGGCGATGTTGGCCTCGAGCTGGTTGCGCAACACGCTGATCGGAATGCCGGCGCCGCGCAGGCCCTGTTCGAGGCCGCCGGTCGGTATGCCGTTGGACTGCTCGATCTGCTGCACCCGCTCGTCGATCTCCTGCTTGCTGACGCTGATGCCGGTCCGCTTCGCCTCGGCGAGCTGCAGGCGCTCGTCGATCATGTTGTTCAGCATCTGCCGCGAGGTGCGGTCGCGGCTGTCGGCGGTGTCGGCGGTGCGCGACGCCATCAGCGCGAACCGCGTGCGCTGGTTCACCTCCAGGGAGGTGATCGACAGGTCATTGACGATGGCGGCGACGCAGGTGCCCTGGGCGCGGGCCGGTGCGGCGACGGCAGAGCAGGCGGCAGACACGATGACGAGGGCGGCGAGCGCGCGGAGCGCACAGAATTGACGCACGATGGAGTCCGATGGTTGGCGGAAAACGACGTTGATGCATTATAGCTGTTCGCCGCACGCTCACGCAAACATGCCCGGCAAATCCGCATACCACCCGCACTTTCCTTCGACCGGCACGCATGCCAAGGTGCCGGCCGTTTTTTCGCCGCAATCGCCATCGTCACGGGGACAATCATGAGAATCGTGTTCGCCGAGCCCTCCAAGACGCCCGCGGGCTGTGTCGCGGTGTTCGCGATTCCCGAGCGGACGCTGCTGGGTTATGGCGCGGCGTTGGACAAAGCGACGCAGGGCGCGCTGAAGCGCGCCATGGCGGCCAGCCGCTTCGCCGGCAAGAAGGCGCAGACCGTGGCGGTGATGGCGCCCAACGGACTGGCGGCCGACCGGGTGGTGATCGCCGGCCTGGGGCCGGCCAAGGAGATCACCCGCCGCAGCGCCGAAGGCATCGGCGGCACCCTGGTCGCCGACGCCAACGGCGCCGGCCAGAAGTCGCTGTCGGTGCTGGTCGACGCGCCGACCGGCAGCGCCTTGTCGGCGCCGGAGCTGGCGGCCCGGGTGGCGCTAGGCGCCCGGCTGCGGGCCTATCGCTTCGACAAGTACCGCACCAAGGAGAAGCCGGATCAGAAGCCGAGCCTGACGACGCTGACCATCCACGTGCCCGGCGCGGCCCGCGCCAAGCAGGCCTACGCGGCGCTGGAGCCGATCGCCGATGGCGTGTTCCTGACGCGCGACGTGGTCAGCGAGCCGGCCAACGTCATCTATCCCGAGAGCCTGGCGGCGCGCGCCAAGACGCTGGCGAAGCTGGGCGTCAAGGTCGAGGTGCTGGGCGAGGCGCAGATGCGCCGCCTGGGGATGGGCGCGCTGCTCGGCGTCGGCCAGGGCAGCGCGCGCGAATCGCAGATGGTGGTGATGCGCTGGGAAGGCGGCCGGCGCGGCGACAAGCCGCTGGCCTTCATCGGCAAGGGTGTCTGCTTCGACACCGGCGGCATCTCGCTCAAGCCGGCGCAGGGCATGGAAGACATGAAGTGGGACATGGCCGGCTCGGGCGCCGTGATCGGCATCATGCGCCTGCTGGCCGGCCGCAAGGCGCGGGTCAACGCCGTCGGCCTGGTCGGGCTGGTCGAGAACATGCCCGGCGGCGAGGCGCAGCGGCCGGGCGACGTGGTGCGCTCCATGTCCGGCCAGACCATCGAGGTGATCAACACCGACGCCGAGGGCCGCCTCGTGCTGTGCGACGTGATGTGGTACGCGCAGGAGAAGTTCGATCCGCGGCTGATGGTCGAGTTCTCGACCCTGACCGGCGCCATCATCGTGGCGCTCGGCCACGAGCGCGCCGGCCTGTTCAGCAACAACACGCGGCTCGCCACCCAGCTGCGCGACGCCGGCGCCAAGGTCGGCGAGAAGCTGTGGCGCATGCCGCTGGGCGACGGCTACGACAAGATCATGAACTCCGAGATCGCCGACATGGTGAACAGCGCCGGCCGCGAGGCCAGCTCGATCACCGCGGCGCAGTTCCTCAAGCGCTTCGTGCAGGGCAACCGGCCGTGGGCGCACATCGACATCGCCGGCATGGCCTGGAGCAAGAAGGGCGACGCCACGACGCCGAAGGGCGCCACCGCCTACGGCGTGCGGCTGATCGACCAGTTCGTCGCCGACAACTACGAATAGTGGCCGAGATCCGTTTCTATCACCTGGTGCGCGGCAGCCTGGAGGACGTGCTGCCGCGTATGCTGGATCTGACGCTGGCGCGCGGCCAGCGCGCCGTCGTGCTGCTCGGCTCGGCCGAGCGGGTCGAGGCGCTCAACGCCCACCTCTGGACCTTCGATCCCGGCAGCTTCCTGCCGCATGGCGGCGCCCGCGACGGCCACGCCGCGCGCCAGCCGGTCTGGCTGACGCACATCGACGAGAACCCGAACCAGGCGGGCTACCTGTTCGTCGCCGACGGCGCGCGCAGCGAGCGCGTCGCCGACTACGCGCGCGTCTCGGAAATCTTCGACGGCCGCGACGACGACGCGGTCGCCGAGGCGCGCCGGCGCTGGACCGCCTACAAGGCGCAGGGCCACGCCATCGAATACTGGCAGCAGGGCGAGCGCGGCGGCTGGGAGCAGAAAGCGTAGTCCCGCGCCAAACCGAAGCGTGGCGCGGGACCCAGTGGACGAGGCGTCGCGGCCGGACCGCGACGCCAACACACCTTACAGCTCCTGGATGCCGGCTTGGACGGGCCGGGCAGGGGCCTGCCGCTTGCGCCAGGCGAGATAGGCGACGGCGATCGGCAACCAGCCGAACCAGCGCAACGCCTGGACGGCGTAGTCGCGCAGGTTGTCGGCCTGCAGGTAGTCGACCTGGAAGTGCCACAGGTCCTGGGCGACCTCGAAGGCCAACAGCCACAGCAGCAATGCCGGCAGCAGCACCGTCAGCGGCTGGTGCTGCGGCTTCAGCTGGGCGCCGTACCACGGCGCCAGCGAGATCGCGAAGATCAGGGTGGCGATGATCGGCTTGGCGGCGCTGTGGTTGGCGAGCCAGCTCTTGAGCAGCGGTTCGCTGACCAGCATGCCGTAGGCGGTCCACGCCAGCACCGCGCCGCCCAGCAGGATGACCGCCGGCCAACGATCGACCAGCTTGATCACCAGCTGGCTGCCCCAGAGGATGATCGGCACGCTGACCAGCAGGCCGATGACGATCAGCAGCACGCTGCCTTGCGCCGCGCCGCCGATCGCCAGCACGTTGTCGACGCCCATCACCGCGTCGGCGATGACGATCGTCCTGATCGCGCCGCCGATGCTCTGCGCCGGCGCCATCGCGTGGCCGCCGCCGGCGGCTTCCTGCGGGTCGAGCAGCTTGCGGGCGATCCATACCAGGGCGACGCCGCCGATCAGCAGGAAGCCCGGGATCTTGAGCAGCCAGACGACGCCGATCGCCATGACGGCGCGGACCGCGATGGCGGCGAAGGTCCCCCAGAAGATGACGCGGCGCTGGGTGTCCTTCGGCAGATGCCGGGCCGCGAGGCCGATCACCAGCGCGTTGTCGCCGGCGAGCACGAGGTCGATCAGGATGATAGCGAACAGGGCGGCGAAAAAGCCGCCGGAGAGAAACTCCATGGTCTTGCCCTTTGCGAACGAAACACGACGTGCCGCCCGCGAGGCGGGCGACGTTTCAAGACAGTGTTCGCAGGGCCTTAGATTGGAATCTTGTCAGGCGGCGTCGTTTCGACCGACCGCAGGGACCGCATCACCCACGCGCGAGCCGCCAGCAGCGCGCCGATCAGCCACGACATCAGGGCGCCCGCCAGAAC
>DATFGV010000799.1:0-13503 GCA_035249115.1 Vineibacter sp. | reverse complement strand
GGGCGCCTTCGGCACCGCGCTGGACTGGGTCAACGCCGGCCGCGTGCCGCTGCTGGTGCTGATCATCATCGTCTTGGCGGCCTTTGCCGCGCTGGGCATCGTGCTGCAGACCCTGGTTGGCGTTACGGGCTTCTATGTGCCGAAGTGGATCGCCGTCGCCCTGGTCATCGTGCCAGCGCTAGCCTGCACCCGGCATGTGTCGCGCCTGGTCGCCAAGGTCGTGCCGCGCGACGAGAGCTACGTGCAGACCGGCGCCGACTTCGTTGGCCTGGTCGGCGAGGTGACGGTCGGACCCGTCAAGCGGGGCGTCGTGGCCCGCGCCCGCATCCGCGACCGCCACGGCAACACGCACTGGCCGCGGATCGAACCCGCCGATCCCGAGCAGACCATTCCTGCCGGAGCTTCGGTGCTGGTCATCGAAGCGCGCGCCCGCGGCGTGCTGGCGGTGACACTGGCGGATGCGCGATTGACGGATGGCCCGGAGGCCAAGGCTGGTTGAACAAGCCTTCATGGTGAGCCTGTCGAACCATGTAGGCGTACGCACCAACGGCAGTGCTGGGCTTCATGGTTCGACAAGCTCACCATGAAGCGACCGGCAGGCGGTCTTATGACACGGCGCGCATATCGCGCTGGCGATGAGGGGGACAGATCATGGACACGCTGTTTCAATTGGCCATACCGGTCGTCATCGGTCTCGTCGCACTGCTGACCATCGGTCTGGTGGTGGCGCGGCTCTACATCCGCGCCGAGAAGGACCGCTCCTATGTCCGCACCGGCCTGGGCGGGCAGAAGGTCGTGCTCGACGGCGGCTCGGTCGTGCTGCCGGTGTTCCAGAGCATCGCCTGGGTCAACCTGCAGACCCTGCGGCTGGAGGTGCGACGCGACAACGCCGACGCCATGATCACCCGCGACCGCATGCGCGCCGACATCGGCGTCGAGTTCTACGTGCGGGTCAAGCCGGACGCCTCGTCGATCGCGCTGGCCGCCCAGACGCTGGGCGACCGCACCAACGACGCCGAGCTGCTGCGGGCGCTGATCGAGGCCAAGTTCGTCGACGCCTTGCGCAGCGTCGCCGCCACCATGGCGCTGGCCGAGCTGCAGGAGCAGCGCGCCACCTTCGTGCAGTCGGTGCAGACCGCCGTCGCCCGCGACCTCGAGCTCAACGGGCTCGAGCTGGAGAGCGCCTCGCTCACCAAGCTCGACCAGACTGACACCAAGTTCTTCAATCCCAACAACGCCTTCGACGCCGAGGGCCTGACGGCGCTGACCAAGATCACCGAGGGACGGCGCCAGGAGCGCAACCTCACGGTGCGCAGCACCGAGGTGACCATCGCCCAGCAGGATCTCGAGGCGCGCCAGCGCACCCTGGAGATCGACCGGCAGAAGAAGGAAGCCGAGCTGTCGCAGCAGCGCGACATCGTCAACAAGACGGCCGAGACCCGCGCCGCCGCCGCCCAGAAGGAAGCTGAGGCGCGCCAGGCCGAGGAGCAGGCCCGCATCGCCGCCGAGCAGGTCATCGCCCAGCGCACCGCCACCGCCAAGCAGGCGCAGGAAACCACCCGTATCGAGGCCGAGCTCGCCATCCGCCAGCGCCAGATCGACAGCGAGCGCACCGCCGAGACCCTGGCGATCGCCAAGAAGCGCGACGTCGAGATCGCCGACCAGGACCGCGCCATCGCCGTCGCCGACAAGAGCCGGGCGGAAAGCGAGGCCCGCGCCAAGGCCGAGGAGGCCCGCGCCCTGGCGACCTCGGCGACGGAAGGCGTCGAGACCGCCAAGCAACTCGCCATCGCCGAGCGCCAGCGGCAGGCCGCCGTCATCGAGGCCAAGCAGCAGGCCGAGCGCGACGCCGCCATGGTGACGATCTCCGCCCAGGCCGAGCGCGAGGCGGCCGAAAACAAGGCGTCGGCCGTGCGCACCGAGGCGCAGGCCGATGCCGACGCCGCCAGGATCAAGGCCGAGGCCCAGGCCAAGACCTACGAGGTCGAGGCCGACGGCCAGCGCAAGATCAACGAGGCGCGCAACGCCATGTCGGCGGCCGTCATCGAGTTCGAGATCAGCAAGGAACGGCTGCGCATCGTGCCGCTGGCGCTGGCCGAGGCGGTCAGGCCGCTGGAGAAGATCGGCGACGTCAAGATCATCGACATGGGCGGTGGCCTGCCCGGCGGTGCGGTCAACGGCTCGGGTGCCAATGGCGGCGGCAACGCCGACTCGCTGCTCAACGCGCTGCTCGCCTACCGCGCCAACGCGCCGGTGATCGACAAGCTGCTGGCCGAAGCCGGCTTCGCCGGCGGCGCCAACCCGCTGCAGTCGCTGCTGTCGGCGACAGACGGGAAGGGCGCCAATGGTGCTTCGACTGCCGGGTCCCAATGGACAGCGCCCGTCAAGCCGGTCGACAAGGATTGAGGCTCCGTGTCGGACGCTGGCACCGTTTGAACGCGGCCTCAGCCGGGTCACTCAGAGCAGTTCAACCTTGGCCCGGTGTCTCGCCCGCGCCAGCTTGGCGTCCCGCGTGACGAGCGGCGCGGCGAGCGCTTCGGCCAGCGCTACGTAGACCGCGTCGTACGCCGTGAGAGTCTGGCGCAGCGCCCAGATCCTGTCCATGAAGAGGTTGTGCGGATACCGTTCCAGCGGCAGGTCACCGATGTCTTCGAGCGCCTGCTCGCCGCGTTGCGCGGTCAACGAGCCGGCGATCGCGTAACGACGCAGGACCTGCGCCACTTCGAGGTCGAGGAGGTGCGGCGCGTGCAAGGTTTCGCCAGCCGTGAAGAGGCGTTCGGCGACCTGGGGCGCCTGTCTTGTGTTCAGGAGCAGCTCGAGGATCGCCGAGGCGTCGACGACGATCACACCCTGTCCCGCTCAGCACGGACCGCGCGGACGGACGAAACCCGCGGCACGACCGGGAGGCGGCCGGCGAGGCGGCGCCTCAACTCGTCGAGTGTCGGCCGCTCGGCGATGCGGCGGACTTCCCGCAGGAGATAGTCGGAGAGCGACAGCCCTTCGAGCGCTGCCCTGGCCTTCAGGGTCCTATGAAGGTCGTCGGGAACATGGCGGAGTTGGATCATCCGGGGCATGTCGCGACGATGGTTGCATGTGCGGGACATGTCAAGATGCCGCGATTGTATGCGTCGACACGTACAAGTCACTTCCCTCCGTTGTGTGGCGGATCGAAACTGAAAGCGCCACTCGACGCGAAGGAGGCGCCAGATGCCCGACGACCGCAGCCGCATGGACCGTATCGGCAATCACCGGCTGAAGCCCGAGACCTTGATGCTGGGCTACGGCTATGACCCCACCCTGTCGGAGGGCTCCGTCAAGCCGCCGGTCTTCCTGACGTCCACCTTTGTCTTCCGCTCGGCTGAAGAAGGGCGCGATTTCTTCAACTACGTCTCCGGGCGCAAGGAGCCGCCGACCCGCGGTTCGGCGGGACTCGTCTATTCGCGCTTCAACCACCCCAACAGCGAAATCGTCGAGGACCGTTTGGCGATCTACGAGGGCGGAGAGCGCGCGCTGGTATTTTCCTCGGGCATGTCGGCGATCGCCACCACCCTGCTCGCTTATGCCCGGCCCGGCGATGCCATCCTGCACAGCCAGCCGCTCTATGGCGGAACCGAAACCTTGCTGGCACGTACCTTCACGCCTTTCGGTATCGCCGCCGAGGGGTTCTCGGATGGCACCAGCGCTGCGGAGATCACAGCCGCCGCCGACCGGGCGATGGCGCGCGGCAAGGTCAGCGTGATCGTGATCGAGACGCCATCCAACCCGCTCAATACGCTGGTCGACTTCGCGCTGATCCGCGACGCGGCGTCGCGCATTGCGGCGGCACAGGGCCAACGTCCGGTGATCGTCTGCGACAACACCCTGCTGGGCCCGCTGTTCCAGAAGCCGCTGGCGCACGGCATCGATATCTCGCTCTATTCGCTGACCAAGTATGTCGGCGGCCACAGCGATCTGATCGCCGGCGCCGCGATCGGCAGCACTGAGCGGCTGCGTCCGGTGCGGCTGCTGCGTGGCGCCATCGGCACCCAGCTTGACCCGCATTCCTGCTGGATGCTGGGCCGTTCGCTCGAGACGCTGTCGCTGCGCATGACGCGCGCCACCCAGAGCGCGGCGGCGGTGGCGTCCGTGCTTGGCAGCCATCCACGCGTGCGCGCCGTGCACGCGCTCAGCGACCTGCCACCGGCCAGCGTCACCCGGCGCGTTTACGAGACGCAATGCACCGGCGCCGGCTCGACCTTCAGTTTCGACATCGCTGGTGGCGAAGCCGAGGCATTCCGCTTCCTCAACGCATTGCGCATCTTCAAGCTGGCCGTGAGCCTGGGCGGCACCGAGTCCCTGGCCAGCCACCCTGCCTCCACGACCCATTCCGGCGTGGCGGTGGAGGTCCGCGATCGCAGCGGCGTGCTGGCCAGCACCATCCGACTCAGCATCGGGATCGAGGATCCCGACGACCTGATCGCCGACTTGGTCCAGGCGCTGGCGCAGTGCGCGTAAGGCTGGGAGGCGTCGATGCCGCGCGCGTCAGGCGCGCTTCACCCCGTCCAGTCGCGCACCGGGCCGGTGTCGACGTGCACGAAGCCCGACGCGTAGACGCCGATGCCGCCGGCGCCAACCTCGCGGGCGATGCGTGCCAGGGTCGTGGTCGGCACGCCGTTGACAACGAAGTCGATCGCCTTGCCGCGGGTGTGGAAGCTGTTCTCGGGAATGCCGAACGGTTCGGCGATGTGCAGCTTGAGATTGGTATCCGGAGCACGATAGGCGCTCGTCACCAGGATGGGCTGCAACACCCGCGTCTGGATCCGGGCCATCAGCTCGATCAACGCCGGGTCCATCGGCTTCATGGCGCCGGAATGATTGTCGCGCAGCAGCCGGCTGAGCCGCGCCATGGCGATCACGCTGGGCCGGTTGCCGATGGCGAAGATGTCGGAGAACGTCTCGCCGCTGTGGGCCGACACCAAAGTCACACGGCGGAAGCCGATCGGTCCAGGACCAGGTCGGACACCCATCGTCACGGGCGCGGGACGGGCCTGCGCCAAGGCCGGAGCGGCGGCAACCATGGCGGTACCGGCGCCGGCCAGGGCGGCAAAGGCGGTTCTGCGGGAGATCGGTCGCATCATCGGCATATCCAATGGTCCGGTTGGACCGACGATCAATCCAGTGACAAATCACTGATATTGAGGATTTTTCTCATGCCTGACCGGCTAAATCAAGAATATAAGCATGTTAATGCAAATTCATAACTGAACGTCGCAGCCTCATGGATCATCTGCTGACGCCCGCGCTTGCCGTTGCCGCCGCCGTCGCGGTGTTGGCCGGCGTGGTGCGCGGGTTCGCGGGGTTCGGCGCCGCCATGATCCTGACGCCAGTGTTTTCGGCGCTGTACGGCCCGATTGTCGGCGTGCCGGTGTGTCTGCTGGTCGAGTTCTGCATCGCGTTGCCGATGCTGCGCAACGCGGTGGGGCTGGTCGACTGGCGGCGGATCGGCATGCTGTTGTTTGCCGCCGCCCTGGCGGTGCCGCTGGGTATCCTGGTGCTGCGCGACGGCGAGCCTGGCCCGCTGCGCTGGGCGATGTCAGCCATCGTGCTGGGCGCGGTGCTGCTGCTGGCCACCGGCTGGCGGTTTCGCGGCCGGCCATCGACACCGGCGACGGTGGCGGCCGGCGCGACCAGCGGCTTCCTCAACGGGCTGGCTGGCATGGCCGGTCCACCGATCGCCTTCTACTATCTTGCCGGCGCCGACGCGGCCGCGACGGTGCGTGCCAGTTTCATTGTCTATTTCGCCGCCGTCGATCTGATAGCGCTGCTGGCACTGGGTGCCCAGCGCTTGGTGACGCTCGATATTCTGGTCCTAGGGGCGCTGCTGGCGGTCCCCTACGTCGCCGGCGGATTGGTCGGTGAACGGCTCTTCCCGCTGGCGAGCGAGGCCTTCTTCCGCCGGCTGGCGTTGGGGATTCTGGCCGTGGTGGCGATGGTCGCACCATGGCTGTGAAGCTCCCGTGGCGCCGCGGCAGAACGGCGGGTTGACGCGCATGCGTCGTTCTGCCGTTGCCCTGCTGCTGGCTCTCTGCGCAGTCGCGATCGTAGCCTGGGTCGCTGCAGGCAAAGCCGTTTCCGTGCCCCGCTGGCCGGTCGGCGCCAAACCGGTGGACCTGCCGGTCGAGGATCTTGCGGTCGAAGGCGAACCCGGAATCGTGATCCGCGGCTGGTCGATCGCCAACGACTGCCGCTGCGGCGTTGTGGTCTTGCTGCACGGCTCGGCCGGGCAGCGCGAGTCGATGATGCCACGCGCCCGGTTCCTGTACCGTGCCGGTTACAGCGTTGTGACAGTCGACATGCGTGCCCATGGCCAGAGTGGCGGCGAGTTCACCACCTTCGGTGGTCGCGAGAGCCGCGACGTGCGCGCCGTCATCGCCGAGACACGGCGTCGCTTTGCCGGACAGAAGCTGGGCGCGATCGGATTCTCGCTCGGCGGCGCGGCGCTGTTGCTGGGTGCTAGGCCGGCCGAGGTTGACGCCGTGGTCGTCGAAGCGGTCTACGCAACCATCGAAGACACCGCCGGCCATCGCCTGCGTGTCGCTATGGGCGCGACGCTGGCCGAGGTTTTGCCGTGGGTGCTCTACGCCCAGATGTCCTGGCGCTTTGGCGTCAGTCGCGGCGAGTTGCGGCCGATCGAGCGCATCGCTGCGCTGCGGGCACCGGTGCTGGTGATGGGCGGCGTCGATGATCCCTTCACGCCGCCCGACGAGACACGCCGGCTGTATGCGGCAGCGCCTGAGCCCAAGGAGCTATGGATCGTGCCCGGCGCGCACCACTGGGATCTGCATCTCCTCGCTGCGGCGGACTACGAAGTGCGGGTGCTGCGGTTCCTCGACCGGCATCTGCGACAGCGACACTAGGCTCACCGGCCCTCCCGGCGAGCCCGGCCGCCGCCACAGGCGGCGGAGGCGGCGGTCGAGCTGAAGCAACAAATGACCAACTGGGCAGCGTGGCACATCTCTTGCGAGCCCAGTGTGTCTCCGCGGCAACGATGTGACCTCGTGCGCGTTGCAACCGACGGCGGCGCCCGCTAGAGGTCCGGTCATGAGCGTCTGGGGCAAGATTGTCGGTGGGGCGGCCGGACTCATGATCGGCGGACCGATTGGCGCCCTGCTGGGCGCCGCGGCCGGCCATGCCTACGACGCGCTGGCGGACGACACGGTACCTGTCGCCGTGGCCGAAGCGTCAGTCACGCCGACTGGCAGCGCGGATGGCACGGCCGCCGTCCCGGCGGCATCAGCGCGTGAGGCGGACTCGCTATCGGACCGCGATCGGCCGGCCGCGACGCAGCACATCGCCTTCACCATCGGCGTGATCGCCCTGGCGGCCAAGATGGCCAAGGTCGATGGCGTGGTGACGCGTCGCGAGGTCGACGCGTTCCGCTCCTTCTTTGTCGTACCGCCGGAGGAGGTCGAGCGGGTCGGCCGTTTCTTCGATCTGGCCAAGCGCGACCCAAGCGGCTTTGAGGCATACGCCCGCCAGGTCGCGGGTCTGTTTCCCCGCAACCCAGAGGTGCTCGAGGAGGTGCTGCACGGCCTGTTCCTGGTCGCCAAGGCCGACGACGATCGGGTCGACGAGGCGGAGCTCGGCTACTTGCGGGCGGTGGCGACGTTGTTCAGGCTGGATGAGACGCGGTTGCGGCGGGTGGCGGCGGCGGCCGAGGTCGAGCTGCACGACGATCCCTATGCCATTCTCGACGTCATGCCCGACGCCGATGACGAGGCGATCAAGCGGGCACACCGGCGGCTGGCGCGGCGACACCATCCCGACCGCATGATCGGGCTGGGCCTGCCGCCGGAGGCGGTCGAACTGGCCAATCGCAAGCTGGCGGCGATCAACGGTGCCTATCAGCGCATCCGCAAGGGGCGGCAGGCGGCGAAACCCCGCGCGCCGACCCGCGATCGCGCCGACGCCGTCGGCTAGGCGTCGGATGATGGCGCCGTTCGTCGATCTGCCGTCGAACAACCACGCCGCGCGCGCGCCGGGCGCTTCGGTCGACACTCTGGTGTTGCATCACACGGCACAACCCCTCGACGTGTCGCTCGAGTTGCTGCGCTTCGGTGCCGTCAGCTCGCACTACGTCGTCGACGCCAACGGCGATGTCTACCGCCTGGTCGATGAGGCGCGGGTCGCCTGGCACGCGGGCCTGTCGTGGTGGCGCGACGCGCGCGGCCTCAACGCCACCTCGATCGGCATCGAAATCGTCAACATGGACGGCAATCTGCATCCCTATCCGGCGGCGCAGCGTGACGCCGTCATCGACCTGTGCCGTGGACTCTTGCGCCGGCATCCGGCGATCGCGGCGCGCAACGTCGTGGCCCATTCCGACATCGCGCCCCAGCGCAAGGAGGATCCGGGCACCCTGTTCTTTTGGCGCGAGCTGGCGGCAGCCGGCGTCGGCCTGTGGTCTGACTTGTGCGGCGCGGTGTCGGCATCGCCGCCCGACGACGGCGCAGCGGCGCCGGCGCTGCTGCGCCGCTTCGGCTATCCGCCGCCGCATCGCTACGGGCGGCTTGGCGGTCGAATGGTCTATGTCGAAGGTCCAGAGGAGGGTGCCAGCGAGGTCATCGACGTCACCCTGGCCGACATCGTGAGCGCCTTTCAGCGTCACCACCGGCCGACCTTGGTCGACGGTGTGGTTGATGCCGACACCATGACCCGACTGCGCGACCTGCTGCACCAGGCGGGTGTTGGTGCCGCCTGATTGACCCGTGGCCTTGACCTGCGCCGCGGACAAGGCCGACTTGACGGGCCGCGGCGACCCGCCTACCTGCAGCGGGCGTCAGATGGCCGGGCGGCCGCGGCGGGCTGGCGACAGCCGTCCGTCGAGGAAAGTCCGGGCTCCACGGAGACACGGTGCCGGCTAACGGCCGGCGGGGGCGACCCCAGGGAAAGTGCCACAGAGAGCAGACCGCCGAACGGGCCTCGGCCCGTGGCAAGGGTGAAAGGGTGCGGCAAGAGCGCACCGCGGGACCGGTAACGGGACCGGCATGGCAAACCCCACCGGGAGCAAGACCAAATAGGGACGGCGCGGGCCGGGTGACCGGTCCAGACGCGTTTCCGCGTCGTCGTTCGGGTCGGTCGCGCGAGGCGCCCGGTGACGGGCGTCCCAGAGGAATGGCCGTCGCCCGCTTCGGCGGGGCACAGAACCCGGCTTACAGGCCATCTGACGCAATTTTCACTCCGAATGTCGGCGCCCAGCCCGATTGGGACGATACAGGGCAGCGGAATTGGCCGATGGCATCGCGTTGCCCGATGCCCCCAGGGGATTAGGGAGGATCGATTCAGTTGCCCACATCCGGCTGTGGATAAAATGCCAGCGGTCCAGCTCGAAATGAGCGTCAACGCGCTCGAGCCCAGTAAACAGACCATATATGGTACGAAGCGCCCTACTACTGGACCTGCCAATTGGGTACTCGAAACAGACCCAGAACTCGATAAGCCATGGAGAAATCATGGAATTTGGGCTGAATTGTTTGACGTCCCATAATTTCCCATGATATCCCATATATGCCCGGAGGCTGCAACATGACGGCCGGGGTGCTGCTGGTCCGCGTGGGGCGGTGGGGCGAACGACCGGGCATGTGGGGACTTGATGTTCCTGTCCACTTACATGGTGAAGGTGGACAAAAAGGGGCGGATTTCCGTGCCGGCCGCTTGGCGCACCGTGCTGTCGGCGGAGGGGTTTGACGGCTTTGTCGCCTTCCCGTCGATCAACCATGACGCCATCGATGCCCGCGGCCTGAAGTCATTCCACGAGTTGATGGACAAGCTGCGCGCCGACACCCAGGCGAAGAGCGGCACTTTTGAGGCCGAGCTGTTCACCGACGGCGACAACCATGCCGCCCACCTGGCGAGCATCGCGATCGACGTCGGCTTCGACGGCGAGGGTCGCCTGTCCTTGCCGCCGGTGTTGAAGTCGGTGCTTGGCGAGAGCGAGCAACTGGCGTTCGTCGGTCGCCATCGTTTTTTCCAGATCTGGGGCGAACAAGCCTGGACGCGCCAGGCGCAGATCGAGCGCGATGCCTTTCGCGGCCGGGCGCTGGCGCATCGGGGAGGCGCATCATGAGCGCGGCGCCCGGGACAGTCGCGGCTGCCGCCGGTTCGCACGTGCCGGTGCTGTGCGGCGAGGTCGTGCGGCAGCTCGCGCCGCGCGACGGCGGCACCTATGTCGACGGCACGTTCGGTGCCGGTGGTTACAGCCGGGCGCTGCTGGACGCCGCCGAATGCCGCGTGTTCGGCATTGACCGGGATCCCGAAGCGGTGCGCGCGGCGCGCAGCATGGAGGCCGAAGCGGCCGGCCGGCTGGTGGTGATTGAGGGCCGGTTTGGCGACATGACCGAGCTGCTCGGCGCCCGTGGCGTGACCGCGGTCGCCGGCGTGGCGCTCGACCTCGGCGTGTCATCCATGCAGATCGATACGCCGGAGCGCGGCTTCTCGTTCCGATCGGACGGCCCGCTCGACATGCGCATGTCAGGCGTCGGGCCGAGCGCCGCTGACATCGTCAACACGTCGGGCGAGAGCGAGCTGGCCGACATCCTGTACGCCTATGGCGAGGAACGTCAGTCGCGTCGCATCGCCCGCGCCATCGTGCGGGCGCGTGCCGATACGCCGATCACGCGCACCGGCCAGCTCGCCGACATCGTGCGGCGGGCGCTTGGACCGGCGGCGGGGCGCGACAAGATCGATCCAGCGACGCGCACGTTCCAGGCGTTGCGTATCCACGTCAACGACGAGCAGGGCGAGTTACGCCGCGGCCTCGACGCTGCCGACACCCTGCTGGCGCCTGGCGGCCGCCTGGCCGTCGTGTCGTTCCATTCCCTGGAGGACCGCGCGGTCAAGACCTTCCTGCGTGATCGCGGCGGCGAAGGACCACGACCATCGCGCCACGCGCCGGACGCGCGCCGCGGTGACGGGCGTGCGCCGACCTGGCGGGTGCTGACGCGTCGCCCGGTGACCGCCGGCGCTGCGGAGTGCACCGCCAATCCCCGGGCGCGCTCGGCACGGTTGCGCGCCGGCGAGAAGCTGGCCGCCATGCCCGCCGGGGGCGGGCGATGATCAACCGCGGCATCCTGTTCTGGGTGATGGCCGCGATCTGCACCGGCATCGGCCTGTTCATGGTCAAGTACCGCGTGCAGGAGTTCGAGGAACGGATCGAGGGCATCAACCGGCGAATTGTCGAGAACCAGCGCGCCACGCACGTGCTGAAGGTCGAGTTCGCGCATCTCGGCGAGCTGCGGCGAATCGAAAGGCTCAATGAGAAGTATCTGCAACTCCAGCCGATCGGCCTGCGCCAGATCGGCCGGATCGACCAGGTCCCGATGCGGCGGGACAACGGAGCGGTCGTCACGGACAACAAGACGACACTAACAAGAGGGCCGGGAACCGGCGCCCCTTCGTCTACCGACGCCCCCTCAGCGTCGGCGACCCTCCGCCCCGCCGCCAAACCGGAGGCCGGCGCACGCGCGCCGGCCTCCGGACATCTGCGACCACCGGCCACGTCGCGTGACGTCGCCGTCGACGAACCGGTGACATCCACCCCGGTCGAGGAACCGGAACCCGCACTCGATGCCCGCCCTCCGGCCGCACCAGCACCGCCACGGGCGGCGCGCGGCGGCCCGGGAGCGGTGCGGTGATCGCGCGGCTGTTCCGCCGCTCCGTGGCGCCGGACGGCGCCGCGCCCCGCGACATGCGCCAGCAGCTGGCGATGCAAGCTGCGCCGGTGCGCGACGCGCTGGAAGTGGCCCGCGCCCGGCTGGGCTTCGGGGCCGTGCTGTTCACGGTGCTGTTCGTCGCGCTGGGCGCGCGCATGGCCTACGTCTCGCTGCTGCGCGATGGCGCCGAGCCCGGCCTGGCGCGCGCCGTGCACCCGACGCAGGTACAACCCGAACGGGCCGAGATCCTCGACCGCAACGGCGTGGTGCTGGCGACGTCGCTGCCGGTGGTGTCGCTGTTCGCGACGCCGCGCCTGGTGATGGACGTCGACGAGGCGGCGCACAAGCTGTCAAAGGTGCTGCCCGACGTCAAAACCGAGGAGATCCGCGAAAAGCTGACCTCGGGCCGCAGCTTCGTCTGGATCAAGCGCGGCCTCAGCCCGCGCGAGCACGCCGCGGTCATACGACTGGGTCTGCCGGGCTTCGAGTTCCAGAACGAGGAGCGGCGCCTCTATCCGCAGGGCGCGATCGCGCCGCACATCCTGGGCTACACCGGCATCGACAACGTCGGCCTGGCCGGCGTCGAGAAGCGCTTCGACGAGAAGCTGCGGCAGGGCGAAGCGTTACGCCTGTCGATCGACATCCGCCTGCAGCGCTATCTCGAGCAGGAGATGGCGCGCGCCATCCAGCGTTTTTCGGCGATCGGCGCGACGGCGGCGGTGATGGACGTGCGCTCCGGCGAGATCCTGGCGCTCACCTCGCTGCCGGGCTACGACCCCAATGTGCACAAGACCATCAGCAACGAGGCCTTGTTCAACCGTTCGACCCTGGGCGTTTACGAGCAGGGCTCGACGTTCAAGATCTTCAACACCGCCATGCTGCTGGACAGCGGCCGCTTCACGACGGCCTCGGTGTTCGACGCCAGCCAGCCGATCAAGATCGACCGCTTCACCATCAACGACTACCACGGCCAGAACCGGGCGATGACGGTGTCCGACGTTTTCAAGTTCTCGTCGAACATCGGCTCGGCGAAGATGGCGTTGGAGGTCGGGGTCGAGGGCCAGCGGGCGTTCTTCGACAAGATCGGCATGCTGCGGCCGGTGCCGGTCGAGCTGCCGGAGGTGGCGCAGCCGCTCTTTCCCAAGCAGTGGCGCAAGATCAATCTGCTGACCATCGCCTTCGGCCACGGCATGTCGGTGACGCCGCTGCATGTGGTCACCGGCACGACGGCGCTGATCAACGGCGGCATCTACTATCCGCCGACGCTGGTGCGGCGCAGCGAGGCGGGCCGGGCCGAGGTCGGCAAGCGGGTGGTCAGCGAGAAGACGTCGCGCCAGATGCGCGATCTGTTGCGCCTTGTGGTCGCCGATGGCACTGGCAAGAACGCCGACGTGCCGGGCTACGAAGTCGGCGGCAAGACCGGCACCGCCGAGAAGCCTGGACGCCACGGCTACCGTGAAAAGGCGCTGATCAGTTCCTTCGTCGGCGCCTTTCCGATGCGCGATCCGCAGTATGTGATCATGGTCTCGATCGACGAACCGAAGGGCATCAAGGAAACCGGCGGCTTCGCGACCGGCGGCGCAGTCGCGGCACCGTCAGTTCGCAACATCGTGCAATACATGGTGACGCTGTATGGCCTGCAGCCGGTCGATCCGGCCGCGGCGGCGAAGCTTCTGGCTGGTAGCGAACCGCCTTCCGCGACCGGCGCGGCCGGACCCGGCACACCGGCGGCGCCGACCTTGACCCAGCTCGTGGCCAACACGACCGGCGCGCCTGCCAGCAACGAGCCGGCCGCTACGCCCGCGCCCAATCG
>DATFGV010000798.1:0-2800 GCA_035249115.1 Vineibacter sp. | reverse complement strand
ACCGACGGGCTCGACCGCGACGGCGCCGTCGGCCTGGACGTCCAGATGGAGCGGCTGCACAAGTCCTGCCGCCGGCTGATCTGGCTCAATCCGCTGTTGCGCTACGACGGCTATGAGCCGCGATCCCTGGGCAACCGCGCGATGATCACCCATGTCGACGAATTCCGGCCGGTGCACAACCTCGACAGCCTGGCGCAGCTGGTCGACGCGCTCGGCGCACCGCCGCCGCGGCGCATGGACGGGCTGGCCGCATGGCAGGCCCGCGCCCGGGCGGCGTAGCGATGGCCGCGAGCCAGTCGGGCACATGTGGTAGCCTTCGGCAGTTGAATGCGTCATATACGTACGTATATAACGTGGACGCGATTTCGGAGGGATCATGACCACGACATCTGAGGACATTCTCGGCACCGCGTCGGCCTGGAAGGGCCTGGGTCGCGGCGTTGCACTCGCCACCGTCACCTTGACCTGGGGTTCCTCGCCGCGGCCGGTCGGCAGCCAGCTGGTGGTCGACCAGGACGGCAACATGATGGGCTCGGTCTCGGGCGGCTGCATCGAGGGTGCCGTGGTCAAGGAGGCGGTGGCGGCGATCAAGGACGGCCAGCCGCGCCTGCTGGATTTCGGCGTCACCGACGAGCAGGCCTGGGATGTTGGCCTCGCCTGTGGCGGCAAGGTGCAGGTCTTCGTCGAACGGGTTGAGTAGCGGGTCCTCGCCAGGGTCGCCCAGAGCGCTCTCTGTCATCCTGAGCGAAGCGAAGGATCTTGCGGTGGCCGGGTGGGCAGTAGCCTATCAACACGACCTCCGCCTGCGCGTGACCGATCGACCACAAGGTCCCTCGCTTCGCTCAGGACGACGGGAATGTAGGATTTGAAGCCATGAAACTCGCAACGCTCAAAGCCATCCAAACCGCCCGCGACACGCGCCGCGGCGTCGTGCTGGTCAAGCGCATCGCCGACGGGGCCGAGGCTCTGGTCTACGCCGACGCCGTCGAGGGTGACGCGGCGTCGGCGCCCGACGTGCTGGCGGCGGCGCGCGCCGCGCTGGCCAGCGGCCGCAGCGACACGGTCGAGACCAGCGCCGGCAAGGTGTTCCTGCACGCCTTCATCCCACCGTCGCGGCTGATCGTGGTCGGAGCCGTGCACATCGCACAGGCACTGGTGCCGATGGCGGCGATGACCGGCTTCGACGTCACCGTGATTGATCCGCGCCGCGCCTTCGCCGCCGACCATCGTTTTCCCAGCGTCACCGTGATCCAGGACTGGCCGGACGAGGCGATGGAGCGGCTGAAGCCCGACGCGGCGACCGCCGTCGTGACCCTGACCCACGACCCCAAGCTCGACGATCCGGCGCTGGAAGTGGCGCTGCGCTCCGAGGCCTACTATGTCGGCTCGCTGGGCAGCCGGCGCACGCACGACAAGCGCAAGGCACGGCTGCTGGAGGCCGGTATCACCGAGGCGCAGTTCGGCCGCATCCATGGTCCCGTCGGGCTCGATATCGGCGCCAAGTCGCCGTCCGAGATCGCCATCTCGATTTTGGGCCAGATCATCCAGGTGCGTGCCGCGCTGAGCGCGCCCGCCGACCGCAAGGCCAAGGCGGCATGATGTTGGGGCATGATACGCATTCCTCCCCACGCAGTGGGGAGGTGGCCGGAAGGGCCGGAGGGGACCCCACGTGGTCTCTCGGTGAGACGCACCACGTCCGGTCCCCTTCCGGCCTTCGGCCACCTTCCCCGCAAGCGGGGAAGGAAAGATCAAGTCCATGAAATTCGGCGACGTTGCCATCGCGGCGGCCGAGGGTGCGATCCTGGCGCACGCCTATCGCTCGGGGGGTGTGAACTTCGCCAAAGGGCGGCGGCTGTCGGCCGACGACGTCGCGAAGCTTCAAGCCGCCGGCGTGGCCAGGGTGGTCGCCGCCACGCTCGATGCTGACGACGCGCACGAGGACGAGGCGGCGCGCGCCATCGCATCAGCCGCCGGCGGCGCCGGTCTGACGCCGACGGCGCCATTCACTGGCCGTGCCAACCTGTTCGCGGGTGTAGCCGGCGTCGTGACCGTCGATGCCGCCCGCGTCGACGCACTGAACGCCATCGACGAGGCGATCACCATCGCCACCGTGCCGGCGTTCGCTGCCGTTCAGCCGAAGCAGATGATCGCGACCATCAAGATCATCCCCTTCGCCGTACCGCGTGCCGCGTTGCGGCGGGCGCTGGACCTGATCGGCGAGCGGCCGCTGGTGTCGGTGGCGGCGTTCCGGCCTTTGAAGGCCGGGCTGATCCAGACCGCGCTGCCCGGCACCCGCGACAAGGTGCTGGACAAGGCGACCGAAACAACGCGGGCCCGCATGGCCGGCATCGGCGGCCGGTTGCACGGCGAACGCCGGGTGGCGCATGACGAGGCGGCGATCGCGCAGGCGTTGGGCGAGCTGCGCCAGGCGGGCTGCGATCTGTTTCTGGTCGCCGGCGCCTCGGCGATCGTCGACCGGCGCGATACGATCCCGGCCGGCATCGAGCGCGCCGGCGGTCGGGTGACGCATTTCGGCATGCCGGTCGACCCCGGCAATTTGTTGCTGCTGGGCGAGCTTGAGGGCATGCCGGCGATCGGCCTGCCGGGCTGCGCCAAGTCACCGAAGTTCAACGGCTTCGACCAAGTGCTGCAACGTCTCGCGGCCGGGTTGCCAGTCGATCGCCGCGAGGTGATGGGCATGGGTGTTGGCGGCCTGCTGGCCGAGACCACCAGCCGCGGTGTGCCGCGTGCCGGTGGCGCCGAGGACGATGCCGGCGAGCAGCCGCCGCACGCGCCGCGA
>DATFGV010000797.1:0-3801 GCA_035249115.1 Vineibacter sp. | reverse complement strand
GCCGTCTCGGCCGCGAACTGCACCAGGTCGAGCCGCGCCTCGATCGCCGCGACATCGGTCAGCGGCGCCGCCAAGCGTTCGCCGAGCAGGCGCGCGCCGGGGCCGGTCAGGGTGCGATCGATGGTGGCCAGCAGGCTGCCGTCGCGACGCCCATCCAGCGCCCGCACCAGCTCAAGGTTGCGCCGCGTCGCCGGGTCGATCTCCATGCTGCCGGCGGCCCGTTCGCGCCGCGGCGGCGCCAGCGCCGGCAGCTTGCCGGCCTGGGTCAGCTCGACATAGTCGACCAGCGCGCCGCAGGCGGCGACTTCGGCGCGGCCGAAACTGCCGAAGCCGTCCAGCGCGCCGACGCCGAACAGGCGCTCCAGTCGCTGCCGCGCGTTGTCACTGTCGAAGCGCGCCGAAGGCAGCGGCGTCAGCGAGCTGCTCCAGTCGGCCAGCGCCGTCGCGATCTCCTGTCGCGCCAGCAGCCGGTCGGGCAGCAGGATCTCGCCGGGCTCCAGGCGCGCCAGCGCCGTGACCAGGCCGGCGGCTTCGAGCGGCTGCACCGCGAAATCGCCCGTCGACAGATCAAGCCAGGCCAGGCCCAGTCCACCCTGCGCCTCCGACAGGGCCGCGAGATAGTTGTGCGCCCGCGCGTCGAGCAGCGCATCCTCGGTCAGGGTGCCGGGCGTTATCACGCGCACGACGTCGCGATTCACCACCGACTTGGCGCCGCGCTTCTTCGCCTCGGATGGATCCTCGGTCTGCTCGCAGACCGCCACCTTGAAGCCCTGCCGGATCAGCCGCGACAGATAGGCCTCGTGGCTGTGCACCGGCACTCCGCACATCGGAATGTCCTGGCCGAGATGCTGGCCGCGCTTGGTGAGCGCGATGTCCAGCGCCGGCGCGGCCTTGACGGCATCGTCGAAGAACAGCTCGTAGAAATCCCCCATGCGGTAGAACAACAGATGATCCGGATGCCGCCGCTTGATGGCGAGATACTGCGCCATCATCGGAGTCAGCACTGCCGTGTCGGCGGCGGTCTCAGCCGTTGGTCGGGGCATGCGGTCGGGCGTGCGCGTATCGGGCACGGAAACCAACACCTTGATGTCAAAGGATTTGTGGCATCAGCCTAGCATACCGGCGGTTCCCCCGTCGATGCAGGTCGGCTAGAACACTGGGGACAAGCAAGCCAGCCCGTGTGGCACGAGCACCGCGCAGCGCCCTGGCAACCAGGCGCGCGTTGGAGTTGAGGGGGAACGCCGTGGCCGAAACCTCTTTCGATGTCGAATCCAAATCCGAGTTGGGCGACCTGGCGGCCGACTCGCTGCGCATGCACGCCAGCGGCCGGCCGGGCAAGATCGAAATCGTCCCGACCAAGCCGCTGACGACGCAACGCGACCTGTCGCTCGCCTACTCGCCGGGCGTCGCGGCGCCCTGCCTCGAGATCCAGCGCGACCCCTCGACCGCCTACGACTACACCTCGAAGGGCAATATCGTCGCCATCATCTCCAACGGTACGGCGGTGCTGGGGCTGGGCGATCTCGGCGCGCTCGCCGGCAAGCCGGTGATGGAAGGCAAGGCGGTGCTGTTCAAGCGCTTCGCCGACGTCGACGGCATCGACCTGGAGGTCGACACCAAGGACCCCGACGAATTCATCAACTGCGTCAAGCTGCTGGGACCGACCTTTGGCGGCATCAACCTCGAGGACATCAAGGCGCCGGAGTGCTTCATCATCGAGCAGCGGCTGCGCGAGTTGATGGACATCCCGATCTTCCACGACGACCAGCACGGCACCGCCATCGTCTCGGCCGCCGGCCTGATCAACGCCCTTCACCTGACCGGCCGCGACATCAAGGACGTGAAGATGGTGGTGAACGGCGCCGGTGCCGCGTCGATCGCCTGCATCGAGCTGGTCAAGGCGATGGGCCTGCCGCACGAGAACGCCATCCTGTGCGACACCAAGGGGGTGATCTACCAGGGCCGCACCGAAGGCATGAACCAGTGGAAGTCGGCGCACGCCGTGCGCACCAAGGCGCGCTCGCTGGAAGAGGCGATGAAGGGCGCCGACGTCTTCTTCGGCCTGTCGGTCAAGGGTGCGGTGACGCAGGACATGGTGCGCAGCATGGCGGCCAAGCCGATCATCTTCGCCATGGCCAACCCGGATCCGGAGATCACGCCGGAGGACGTGCGCGCGACGCGCCGCGACGCCATCGTCGCCACCGGTCGCAGCGACTATCCCAACCAGGTCAATAACGTTCTCGGCTTTCCCTACATCTTCCGCGGCGCGTTGGACGTGCGGGCCCGCACCATCAACGAGCAGATGAAGATCGCGGCGGCGCACGCGCTGGCCAAGCTGGCGCGCGAGGACGTGCCCGACGAGGTCGACCGAGCCTACTCCGGCCGCCGGCTGCGCTACGGCGCCGAGTACATCATGCCGGTGCCATTCGATCCCCGGCTGATCGTCGAGGTGTCGGTGGCGGTGGCCCAGGCGGCGATGGACTCCGGCGTGGCGCGCAAGCCGATCATCGACATGGCGGAGTACAAGCGGCAACTATCCAGCCGGCTCGATCCGACCGCGGCCTGGTTGCAAAGCCTGTTCGAGCAGGTCAAGGCCAACCCGCGGCGCATCGTCTTCGCCGAGGGCGAGGAGGAGCGCACGATCCGCGCCGCCATCGCCTTCCGCGACAACGGCTATGGCACGCCGATTCTGATCGGCCGCGACGAGCTGGTGCAGGAAACCATGAAATCGCTGGGCGTCACCGACACCGGCGGGCTTGAGATCCACAACGCGCGGCGCTCGACCAAGAACCAGGCCTACACCGACCTGATCTACGGTCGCCTGCAGCGCCAGGGCTTCCTGCGCCGCGACGTGCAGCGCATGGTGAACCAGGGGCGCAACGTGTTCGGCGCCTGCATGGTGGCCGCCGGCGACGCCGACGGCATGGTAACCGGTATCACGCGCCGCTTCCCGGAATGCTACGCCGACGTCACGCGCGTGATCGATACCGAGTCCGATAAGGTCGCGATCGGTTACTCGATCGTGGTGTCGCGCCACGGCACGGTGTTCCTGGCCGACACCTCGGTGAACGAGACGCCGAGCTCGGCGCAGCTCGCCGTCATCGCCAAGCAGATGGTGCGCAACGCGCGCCAGATGGGACACGAGCCGCGCGTCGCCTTCCTGTCGTTCTCCAATTTCGGCTCGCGCGAGATCGAACGCACCGCGCGCATCCGTGACGCCATCCGCATCCTCGCGGAGGAGGAGGTCGATTTCGAGTTCGACGGCGAGATGCAGGCCGACATGGCGCTCGACTACGAGCTGTTGAAGTCGACCTACCCGTTCTGCCGCCTCACCGGTCCGGCCAACATCCTGATCATGCCCGGCCTGTACTCGGCGCACATCTCCTCGCGCCTGATGCAGCGCCTGGGCGGCGTCACCGTCATCGGGCCGGTGATCGACGGGCTGCACCAGCCCGTGCAGATCGTGCAGATGGGCGCCACCGTCAGCGACCTGGTGAGCCACGCGGCCCTGGCCGCCTATCACTCGCTGCGGCCCTAGGCTTTGCTTTCCCCACCAAGTGGGGAATGTGGCCGAAGGCCGGATGGGGAGCCGACGGGGTCTCAGTAACCATCACCGCGAAAGCTCCCCTCCGCCCCTTCGGGGCACCTCCCCAGCCTCGCTGGGGAGGAAACTCGAATGGCTTCCCTTCCCCACGGCAGTGGGGAAGGTGGCGCGAAGCGCCGGATGGAGAGCCGACGGGGTCTCAGTAACCATCACCACGAAGGCTCTCCTCCGCCCCTTCGGGGCACCTCCCCAGCTTC
>DATFGV010000796.1:0-17998 GCA_035249115.1 Vineibacter sp. | reverse complement strand
GCCGCTTCGACGGGTTCTGCCTGGTCTCGTCGGACAGCGACTTCACCCGGCTGGCCTCGCGCATCCGCGAGCAGGGTGTCGACGTCTACGGTTTCGGCGCGCAGAAAACGCCGGAAAGCTTCCGCCAGGCCTGCCGCCGGTTCATCTACACCGAGAACCTTCTGCCGGGCGCCGCCACACCGGGCCAGGAAGCATCGCCCGCCGCCAAGCCGCTCGAGCCGCCCGGCGCTGCCGTCCCGATCCTGACAAAGATCATGTCGCAGATGGAGGGCGACGGCGGCTGGCTCGACCTCGGCATGGTCGGCCAGCGCCTTTTCAACCTGGTGCCCGATTTCGACTCCCGCACCTACGGCTTCGGCAAGCTGAGCGACCTGGTGCGAAAGACCGGCGCCTTCGAGGTCGACCGCCTAAAAGGTCGCAACATGCGCATCCGAGTCAAAGTCGCGCGCGAGGACCGCGAGCGGAAGGGCAAGGGCTGATACCGCTGGCGGTCGGGGCGCCGGGCGACGCCTTGGCGGTGAGCCTTTTCCAACCGTGACGCGCCGACCGGCCGGGCGGCCCTGCCTGCCATCGGCGACGGCCGAGCTCATTGTGGTATTTTTGCCACATTTGCCCCAGCACAAGGCCCTTACCATTTTAGGGTCAAATGGTATGGGTGGGTGCCCGGGGGAGGGCCGGGCGGCGGCCAAACTGGCTTTCCCATCCCGCCCGAAAATAGCCTCGCCACGGCCCTTGGGACGGTCGTACAGCATGGTAAGGCCGGTCGAGGTACCCCGGACCGCATCCATGAGCAAACCCTTCCCAGGGGCCTTAAAATGCAGGCAATCGACATACCATTACTGGTATACTTCCAAGATCATGGATACAATCATCAGAAGCGGCCGCGGCGCCTTTATGCACCGACGGCCAAGGTGCTTCGCTTCGCTCAGACTCCGGTCTGTCGGCCCAGCGCGATCGTCCGGCGTCACGGGCGCGGGTCGGTCTGTCGCATGCCGTTCAGCTGTCCCACCGCGTCCAGCAGGATGTGCGCCGAGTCGACCATTTGCGCCACCGGCACCGATTCGTTGGCGGCATGTCCCTGCGCGCCCGAGCCCGGGCCGAAATTGATGATCTCGATGCCGTCGTCGGCGAAGTAGCGGCCATCGCTGACGCCGGTGGCATTGAGGAACTGCGCCCGCCGGCCGGTGCGCGCCTTGATCGCGGCTTCCAGCGCGGCGACACCGGCGCCGTTCTCAGGCGCGAAGAAGCCGTTGGTCCCGGTCAGGAACTCGACCGTGTAGCTGCCCCTGGGTTCGCCGACGCCATCGACCACCGTCTTCAGTTCGGTGAACGCCGTCTTAACTTTGTCGGTCGGCAGCAGGCGCCGGTCGATCTCGACCGTACACGCACTGGGCACGACATTGGTGTTGTGCCCGCCATGGAACATGCCGACGTTCACCGTCGACTTCATGGCGCCCGATACCCGCCCGGGCAGCGTCCGGTCGTAGAACGCCTGCAGCGCACCAACCAGGCGCAGCATGCGCAGGATGGCGTTGTCGCCTGCGGCGGGGTTGCCGGCATGCGCCGCCTTGCCCGTCGTCGTCAGTCGCGCCCACAGCACGCCACGTTCGGCGACGATCAGCTGGTTCTCCGTCTGGGCACCGAGGATCAGCACGTCAGGCTTCACCTTGCGGGCGACGCGCAGGAAGGCCATCCCGTTGGGGCCGAGGTTCTCCTCGTCGGCGACAAAGGTGAACACCACTTCGCCGCGTTGTGGACCGCCGCGGCGCGCGATCTCCTCGGCCAGCCACAGCTGTACCGCCATGCTGCCCTTGCAGTTGCCGGCGCCCAGGCCGTAGACCAGCCCGCGCCTGGCGACGGCCTTGAACGGATCGGTCTTCCAGTTGGCGCGCTCGCCGACGCCGACGGTGTCGACATGGGCGTTGAAGACGACGCTCGGGCCCTTGGCCTTGGCCTTGAGCCGCGCCACGACGTTGTCGACACCCTTGGTCTTGCGCGCGACCTCGACCTTGTAGCCGGCCTTCTTCAGGCGCCGCGCCGCGTAGGCGCAGATCGCAACGCTCTCGCCCGGCGGATACGGGCTGGGAATCGCGATCAGGTCGGCGAGGATCGAGACAAGTTGCTTGTCGAGCGCGGGCATGAGTGACCTTGTGCGTATTCACCTCTCCCCAGCGGGGAGAGGTCGACGCGCGCGTAGCGCGCGGCGGGTGAGGGGGCGGTGCAACGACGGCGATGTTGCCGGGAGGTAGGCTGCCGATCGTGCGACCCCCTCACCCGGCACGCTGTCGCGCGCCGACCTCTCCCGGTTGGGGAGAGGTAGTTTCACCGGTTCGCCAGGCGCAGCAACGCTTCGACCAGTACGCGCGTGCCGGCGGCGAGGTCGGCGGGCGTGGCGTTCTCGATCTCGTTGTGGCTGATGCCGCGCTCGCAGGGCACGAAGATCATGCCGCTGGGGCAGAGGCCGGCAATGTGCATGGCGTCGTGGCCAGCGCCCGAGGGCATGTCCATGTGGCTCAATCCAAGTCGCCGCGCCGCGTCGCGCACCACGCCAATCACACCTGGATCGAACACGGTTGGCGCCACCGACGTGACGCGCTCGATGCCGGCGGCGCACGGCGAGGCCAGTGTCGCGACGATGGTCCGCAGCTTGGCTTCGTGCGCGTCCAGCACGTCCATCGAGGGATGACGCATATCGATGGTGAACGTGACGCGTCCCGGCACCGTGTTGGGCGAGCCGGGCTGTACGTCGACCCGACCGATCGTGAAGCGCAGGGTGTCGTCGGCGTCGCGTGTCGCCGCCTGCATGG
This sequence comes from Vineibacter sp., assembly GCA_035249115.1. Taxonomy (GTDB): domain Bacteria; phylum Pseudomonadota; class Alphaproteobacteria; order Reyranellales; family Reyranellaceae; genus Vineibacter. The sequence continues at coordinate 15,191 of DATFGV010000796.1, read as the reverse complement.
CGCCGGCAACGGCGACGGCGGCGACGAAGGCGTCCTTGCGCGCCGCTCGAGGCGTGGTGCCGGCGTGCGCCTCTTCGCCGGTGATCTCGACCATGAAGCGCCGGCTGCCCTGGATGCCGGTGACGACGCCGATGGTCGTCCTCGCGTCTTCCAGCCGCGGACCCTGCTCGATATGCGCCTCGACGTACCCGTCCAGCGCGAAGCCCGGTGGGCCGCCGCGTGCCGGCGCTGGCGCTGACGTCAGTGTCTCGGCCAGCGCGTCGCGCAAGGCCACACCTTTCCAGTCCTTCACCGCCAGCATGGCGTCGAGTGTGTAGTGGCCGGCGAACACGGCCGAGCCCATGGCGCCGGGCTGGAAGCGACTGCCTTCCTCGTTCGTCCAGGCCACCGCCTCGACCGGCCGCTTGGTCCTGATCCCGGCGTCCTCGAGCGCCTCCAGTGCCTCGAAGGCGGCCAGCACGCCGTACATGCCGTCGAAACGGCCGCCGGTCGGCTGGCTGTCCATGTGCGAGCCGCTGAGGATCGGCTTGGCGGACGGATCGCCGCCATCGCGCCGCACGAACAGATTGCCGATGGCGTCGGTCGACACGGCGAAGCCGCGGGCCCGCGCCCAGGCCATCAGCAAATTGCGCGAGGCCGCGTCCTCGGCCGACAGCGCCTGGCGGTTGACGCCGCCCTTGGGCGTGCCGCCGAGCTTCGCCATGTCGGCGTGGCGTCGCCACAATCGATCCTGGCTCACCGCCTGTGTCGCCCGCTCGATATCGTCCATGTCTCTCATCTCGCTGGGGGCGCGCCACCCCAGTGGCGCGTCTCTTGCTGGAGGTGCCTCATCCCAATGGCGCGTCATGGGCAATACAGACGCGTCACTGGAGTGACGCGCCCCCAGCGGTCCCTGCTATACAAAGGCCGTCACCGGCCGGCAACACGAAGGCGGCGGAGGAGCCCATGCTGCGCGATCATCTCACCCGGGACCTGGTCGGCTACGGCGCCCATCCGCCCGATCCGCAATGGCCCGGCAACGCCCGCATCGCCGTCAGCTTCGTGCTCAACTACGAGGAAGGCGGCGAGAACACCGTGCTCAACGGCGATCCCGGCTCCGAGGTCTACCTGACCGAGACGCCGGGTGGCCTACCGTTCGCGGGCATGCGCGATCTCAGCACCGAGACCGTCTACGAATACGGCAGCCGCGCCGGCTTCTGGCGCATCCTGCGCCTATTCGCCCAACGTGACCTTCATTTCACCTCCTGGGCCGTCGGCCGGGCGCTGGAGCTTAACCCGGCCGCCGGCAAGGCGATGGCCGATGCCGGCCACGAGGTGGCGAGCCATGGCTGGCGCTGGATCAACTACAAGGACATGGGCGAGGCCGACGAACGCGACCACATGCGCCGCGCCATCCGTGCCATCGAGCAGAGCTGCGGCCGGCGGCCGGTCGGCTGGTATACCGGACGGCTGAGCCAGAACACCCTGCGCCTGGTGGTCGAGGAGGGCGGCTTCCTCTATTCCAGCGACTCCTACGCCGACGACCTGCCGTACTGGGTGGCGGTCGGCGGCACGCCGCACCTGGTCATCCCCTACACCTTGGACGTCAACGACATGAAGTTCGCGGTGGCGCCGGGCTTCACGTCGGGAGAGCAATGGTTCGCCTACATTCGCGACGCTTTCGACACGCTGTATGCCGAGGGCGCCACGGCACCCAGGATGATGTCGATCGGCCTGCATTGCCGCCTGGCCGGCCGGCCCGGCCGCGCCGCGGCGCTGGCCCGGTTCATGGACCATATCCTGAACCATGACCGCGTCTGGGTCGCCCGGCGCGAGGACATCGCGCGCCACTGGATGAAAATCCACCCCGCTAAGGCTTGACGCGGGGCCTCGCAAGACGACGCTTTCGTGTGTCCACATGGTCGGCACGGACGCGGCCAGATCCGCCGGCCCTTGTCATCACGAGCGCAGCGGAAGGATCATTGCGCCAGCATGGGAGCGTGTGTCGACGACCGCACGGGAAGTCTGGCAGCGGAACCCTGGGCTTCGTCGCAGGCGGTCGCTATAGCAGCAGCGTACCGCGCCAAACTCCGCCGATCGAATGGCCTGCTCACACCGCAGCGCCCTTGCAGGGAATAAGATCCAGCGATCCGGAGTGCGAGTCGCCGCCACACGGATCGGTTCATCCACCATGACTTCGAGAGCGGCAGGCTCGCGACAATCACCGGAAATTACGGGCGATTCCCCTCAAAACTTCGGCCCTCGCGTTGGTGACGTTGGTGAGCATCGTCATCCACACCCGCGTTTTCTGAAGTTGGGCCTGAAAGACGTATGCCTTGAAGCGCGGGAAATCTTCTGCGAGGTGCGCGCTGCCGATGCTCAGCATGCCGAAGTCAGTGCCGTTCAGCTTTCCCTCCCGAATGTATCTCGTCGCGAGCGCCTCGACATCAGCCTGCGGGCGTCCCTTCTGCTGCAGCATCATGGCTTCGAGCAGGAACTGGTCGATATCCTGCTTCTTCTTCGGCGCCAGGCTGTTGCGCCACGTCATGTATTGCGCGGACATCCGAGCCTCCCAATTCACAATTGGCAAAACGCGCGACCTCGACGGTGGGACATCGGTCCAGTCGACGGTGCTCAACATAGATGAGTGGACACTTTTGCCACGGAAGCACCGGAACTTCCACTGGTCTGGCGCGGTCTCGAGCGAACCGAGGGTCCTTTACGCGGGCGGTCGAGCGCGTTAGGCCGACGAGAACAAGGACCTTTCACGTCGTTCGTTCGGGTTCGGGATAATGGCGTCGTCGATCTGCAGTCCTCTTATTGGAAGGCAGGTAAACGTAAGCGACGCGCCCGGGATCGCGCCGATTGGTTTCGGTCCATCCTCACCGTCAGCCTGTCTGCGCGTCCTCGACCGGTGAGCGACGCGGTCGCTTCGTTCCGTTCGACCGTGCCGGCGCGACGTTTTGGCCGCGGACACGCCGGCCCGGCTTTCCTTCCCGTCGCTGCGCGCCGGTGTCGGCGGCGCCGATGCCCCCAACGATCATGTCGAGGTAGGAGTCGGCGATCTCGGCCGGCGAACGCGGCCCCTTGGGCGACCACCATCGGGCCATTGGGTTGATCGTGTTGAACAACAGCGAGGCGAGCAGCCGGTCATCGCATGGCCGGATCGAGCCGTCGTCGATGCCGCCGCGGATCAGCGCGCGCAGTGTGTCGTTGAGCGAGCGGCGTTGCGCCAGATTGCGGCGGCGCAGGTCCGGCGGCAGGTCGTTGGCGGTATTGACCACGAGGCAGCGCCCGAAATCGTCGCAGACGATGTCGGCGTGTCGCCGGCCGAAGGCGCGGAAACGGGCCAGGCCGTCGGCGCCTTCGCGCTGGCTCGCCTCAAGCGCCTCGCGCACCATCACGAGCGCCACGTCGCTGCAATCGTTCAGGAGCTGGTCCTTGGACTTGGCGTAGTAGTAGAGCGCCGCCGGAGTCACGCGCAGCTCCTCGCCCAGGTCGACCAGCGACGCACGGTGGAACCCCAACCGGGCGAACACCCGCGCCGCCGCGCGCAGAATTTCGTGCCGCTTCTTGTCGAACTTCGCCGACCTGACGGCCTCTGCCATGGCGGTCTCCTCTGTCCCTGCGCCGTGTGCGGTCGAAAAACATACCACTTGACGGCGGTCTGGCGATATGTTTTTTATTAAACGTTCATTAAAAAAACACATCAAAAGGAGCGGTGCGATGGGTGCCAAGGTGCGGGTTGCTGGCGTCGGCATGATCCCCTTCAGGAAGCCGGGTGACGGCGGGACCTACGTGGAGATGGGCGAGCAGGCGGCGCGGGCGGCGCTCGCCGACGCCGGCGTGCCGTATGACGCCGTCGAGCAGGCTTATGTCGGCTATGTCTACGGCGATTCGACCTGCGGCCAGGCGGCGATCTACCGGCTGGGCATGACCGGCATTCCGATCGTCAACGTCAACAACAACTGCGCGACGGGTTCGACCGCCCTCTTCCTCGCCCGCCAGGCGGTCGCAAGCGGCGCTGTCGACTGCGCGCTCGCGGTCGGCTTCGAGGACATGAAGCCGGGCCCGCTCAAATCCAACTTTGCCGACCGGCCGAGCCCGACGGCACGGCACGCCGAGCTGATGGCCGACCTGCAGCCGCCCGACAAGGCGGCACCGCGGGCGGCGCAGTTCTTCGGCGGCGCCGGCGCCGAGTACGCCGCCAGGCACGGCACGCGGCCCGAGACGTTCGCCATGATCACGCAGAAGGCGCGCCGGCATGCGGCCAACAATCCCTATGCGATTTTCCGCACGCCGCTTTCGATCGAGGAGATCCTGGCCTCGCCGGTCCAGTACGGCGCGCTGACGCGCTATCAGTGTTGCCCGCCGACCTGTGGCGCGGCGGCGGCCGTTTTGTGCTCGCCGCGCTTTGCCGCGCGGCACGGCCTTGCCGCGGCGGTCGAGATCAAGGCGCAGGCTATGACGACCGATACCGCCAGCTCGTTCGGCGAGCGGTCGATGATCAAGGTGGTCGGGTACGACATGGCGAGATCGGCCGCGGCACGCGTCTACGAGACGGCCGGCCTCGGCCCGGACGACGTCCAGGTCGTGGAACTGCATGACTGCTTCACGGTCAACGAGCTGCTGATGTACGAGGCGCTCGGGCTGACCCAGGACGGCACGGCGGAAAAGTTCATCGCTGACGGCGACAACACCTATGGCGGCCGCGCGGTGACCAACCCATCTGGCGGCCTGCTGTCCAAGGGCCATCCACTGGGCGCCACCGGCCTGGCGCAGTGCGCCGAACTGGTCTGGCAGTTGCGCGGCCAGGCCGGCAAGCGCCAGGTCGAGAACGTGACGCACGCGCTGCAGCACAATGTCGGGCTGGGCGGCGCCTGCGTCGTCACCTTGTACGGGCGCGCCTGAGCGCCACCACCGACAGACCCGAAACGACATTCATCGAAGGCGACAGACGAAAGAGGAGATCCGACATGCGACCGGCATTCGGCGAAGACCACGAGATTTTCCGCGCCCAGGTGCGACGCTTTGTCGAGCGTGAGATCGCGCCGCATCACGCGCAATGGGAGAAGGACGGCGTCGTGCCCAAGGCGCTGTGGCGCAAGGCCGGGACCGCGGGGCTGCTCTGCTCCATGATCCCCGAGGCCTATGGCGGTCCCGGCGGCGACTACGGCCACACGGCGGTCCTGATCGAGGAACTGGCGCGCGCCAACGCCAGCGGACCGGGCTTCACGGTCCATTCCGATATCGTCGCGCCGTACATCCTGGCCTACGGCACGGAAGAGCAGAAGCATCGCTGGCTGCCGCCGATGGCGCGCGGCGAGGTGATCGGCGCCATCGCCATGACCGAACCCGGTGTCGGCAGCGATCTCAAGGCGATCGCCACCCGGGCGCACCGCGACGGTGATCACTACGTCATCAGCGGCCAGAAGACCTACATCACGAACGGCCAAAATTGCGGTCTGGTGATCGTCGTCTGCAAGACGGAGCCTGCAGCCGGCGCCAAAGGCGTCAGCCTGATCTGCGTCGAGGACGGTACGCCAGGCTTCGCGCGCGGCCGCAATCTCGACAAGCTCGGCATGCACGCGCAGGACACGTCCGAACTGTTCTTCAGCGACGTGCGCGTGCCGGTCGACAACCTGCTCGGCCAGGAGAATCGCGGCTTCGCCTACCTGATGCACGAGCTGACGCAGGAGCGGCTGAGCGTGGCGGTGCGCGCGCCGGCCATGCTCGAGGCCGCGCTCGAGAAGACCGTGGCCTACACCAGGGACCGCAAGGCGTTCGGCCAGGCGATCTTCGATCATCAGAACACGCGCTTCACCTTGGCCGGCGCCAAGGCCGAGATCGCCATGCTGCGCGTCTTCGTCGATCACTGCCTGGCGCTGCATCTGAAGCGCGAGCTCTCGCCGCAGACGGCCGCCATGGCCAAGCTTGTCGCCACGGAAATGCAGAGCCGGCTGCTCGACCAGTTCCTGCAGCTGCACGGCGGCGCCGGCTACATGAACGAGTATTTCGTCGGGCGGGCCTGGGTCGACGCGCGCGTGGCGCGCATCTACGCCGGCTCCAACGAGATCATGAAAGAAATCATCTCGCGCAACTTGTGAGGTATGTCGCCACGCGGGCGGGCCGGTGATGTATGGGCTTCTGTCGCCAAGGCCTCCCGCGCTACGCTTGGGATGACGGAAAAGGGAAGGGGCGCCAATGACGACATCCCTGTACGCCAGCCCGACCGGCGTCGACCTCACGTTGCGCGCCTTTGGCCGCTATCCCGACCGCTCGGCCTTCGCCTGGGATGGCGGCAGCCTGAGCTACGGCGGCGCGCTGTCGCTGATCGGCCGCATGCAGGCGGCAATGGCGGCGTCAGGCCTCAAGCACGGCCGGCGCATGGCGCTGCTCAGTGCCAACCGGGCTGACGCCTGGTGCGCCGGTGTCGCCGCCCAGGCGCTGGGCCTGGTCGTCACCTGGCTGCACCCGATCGGCTCGCTCGACGATCATCTCGAGGTGCTGCAGGACGGCGAGATCGATTCGCTGGTGATCGACGCGACGAACTACCGCGACCGCGGCGGCGAGCTGGCAGCGCGTCACGCCGGCCTGAAGACCGTGTTCACCATCGGCCCGGCGAACTACGGCACGGACCTGCTGGATGCGGCCGAGCGCGCCGGCGAAGCCAGTCCGCACAGCCTGGTGGGATCGGACGACTACGGCAGCCTCGCCTATACCGGCGGCACCACCGGCAAGTCCAAGGGCGCCATCCGCCGGCACGCGTCGTGGACGTCGGTGACGCTGTCGATCCTCGGCAGCTTCGAGATGCCGCGTGACCCGCGCTACCTCGCCGTCGCGCCGATCACCCATGTGGCCGGCACCAAGGTGCTGCCGACCTTCATGCTGGGTGGCACGGTTCACCTGATGAAAGGCTTCGACGCCGAACGCGTGCTGGCGACGATCGTGCGCGAACGCATCAATATGACCCTGCTGGTGCCGACGATGATCTATGTGCTGCTCGATCATCCGGCGCTGGACAAGACCGATCTGTCGTCGCTGGAGCTCCTGATGTACGGCGCTTCGCCGATGTCGCCCAGCCGGCTGGTCGAGGGACTCAAGCGCATCGGTCCGGTGTTCTCGCAGCTTTACGGGCAGACCGAAGGCTATCCGCTGTCGGTGCTGCGCAAGGCCGACCACGATCTGGCGCGACCCGAACTGTTCGCCTCCTGCGGCCATCCGGTGGCCGATGTCGAGGTCAAGCTGCTCGACGACGATCTCAACGAGGTGAAGCCGGGCGAGGCGGGTGAGATCTGTGCCCGCGGGCCGCAGGTCATGGAAGGATATTGGAAGCGGCCGGAGCAGACGGCGGAAACCCTGAAGGGCGGCTGGCTGCATACCGGCGATATCGCTCGCGCGGACGGGCGCGGCTACCTCTACATCGTCGATCGCAAGAAGGACATGATCGTTACCGGCGGCTTCAACGTCTTCCCGCGCGAGGTCGAGGACGTGCTGACCGCGCACCCCGATGTCGCCATGGCGGCGGTGATTGGCGTGCCAGATCCGAAATGGGGCGAGGCGGGGACCGCGCTGGTGGTGCGCAAGCCGGGCGCGGCGCCCGACGCCGGCGCGCTGATCCAGCTGGTCAAGGACCGCAAGGGCTCGGCCCAGGCACCCAAGACGGTCGAGTTCGTCGAGGCGCTGCCGCTGACCGCGGTCGGCAAGGTCGACAAGAAGGTGCTGCGGGCCCGCTACTGGGCGGGTCGCGAACGGATGGTGGGGTGATCTGTCCGGCCGCGGCCGCTCAAGTGCGACCGCGCCTACTGGTGTCGATCGGCCGTCCTGCCGTTACGCGCAGTCGCGGCCGGCCACGACCTTGAGCCGCGGCCACTCGCGGGTGATGCGCGGGAACATCGGGCGTGCGGGTCCCTGGGGGTCGGCTGGCATCGACGTCATACGCATGGCGCCGCTGAAATCGGGCGTGATGCGGCTGCTGACGGCGCCGTTGATCGCCTCGGCTGCCACGTCATCGGCCTGCTGCTCGCAGGCGTCGCCGGTGTCGCCGAGTGCGATAGCCGCCGATTCAGTGTGCTGCTTCCGGGTCGCGACCGCCGCCGAGCGCTGCTGCAGAACGTGGGCCAGCTCATGCGCCAGCAGCCAGCGCCCCTCGGCCGTCTGCGGCGCGTACTCGCCGTCGCCGAACAGCACGTTGTTGCCCAGGGTCAGGGCGCGGGCGTTCAGGGTCTGGCACAATTGCGCGACCACCGGGCCGGTATGCACGCGCACATCGCTGAAATCGGCGCCGAAGCGCTGTTCCATGACGCGGCGGGTGGCGACCGGCAGCGGCGCGGTGTCACCGAACTGCAGCCAGAGCTGCAGCAGTTCGCGCGGGATCACGACGGGGGTGCTGGCCATGTTTCGCTCCACAGACCCGGTCTTTGATGCCGGTTAAAAGTGAGTATTCGCATTTATTAAATGAGCAAACGCTCACAGTCAATAGAGGGCTGTGGATAACTTGGCGGCATCGGCGGGCGCCGGGCACCGAAAGGCCCAAATCCCAGGGCGGCCGGCACGTTGCGGCCGCGAGCTAGGCTCTGGCGTGCAGAAGAAAAGGTCGGAGAAAGGCTAAGGGCCGGCTGACAGGGCCCGCTCAAAGCGGAACACGCGATAGCCACCCAGGCCGGACTCGTCGACGAAGGTGAAGCCCAGCCGGCGATAAAGCCGGGCTAGCTCCGGCAGCGGGGCGCAGTCCAGCCGCAGCCGCGAGCGACGGCGAGCGCGCGCCAGCTTTGCCGCCGCGGCGATCAAACGGCCACTGATGCTTCGGCCGGCGACCCGGGTAGCGACCACGAGGCCGGCGACGTAGGCCGCGTCGCTGCCGACGCGGTCGGGCCAGAACACGCTGTCGTGCCAGTGCAGGCGCGCTGCGCCGACGACTTGGTCGCCCAGGGTCGCGACCAGCACGGGAGAATGGCGGATCACCGCGCGCAGGTCCGGTGCCGCGAAGCGCTCGTGGCGCCACTGTCGATTGCCGCGTGCCAGCAGCCATCGCCGCCGCTGTCGATACAGCGTCGCCAACGCGGCCGCGTCCGCCGCGCCGGCACGCCGGATCCGCACCGGCGCGCGCCTCACCGCCGCTTGCCGTTGGCCTTCAGCTCGACGATCGGCGTCGACATCACGGCCTCCTGGTCCCAGGGAAACAGGATCCAGGTGTCTTGGCTCACCTCGGTGATGAACGTGTCGACCATCGGCTTGCCGGCCGGCTTGGCGTAGACGGTGGCGAAATGTGCCTGCGGCATCATCTCCCGCACGCGCTCGGCGGTGATGCCGGTGTCGACCAGATCGTCGACGATCAGCCAGTCGACGCCCTTGTCCTGTGAGGCCTGCGTGCCTTTGAGCACCTCAACCTTGCCGCCGCGCCTGGTCTTTTCGTAGGTCGAGCAGCAGACGGTGTCGATCAGCCGCACGTTCAGCTCGCGCGCCACGATGGCCGCCGGTACCAGTCCGCCGCGGGTGACGGCGACCAGCCCCTTGAACGGGCCGAGATCGGCCAGCCGCCAGGCCAGCGCCTTGGCATCGCGATGCAGCTCCGCCCACGAGACCGGAAACATCCTGGTGTAGGTCGCCTTGGCCGCCATCCGCGCCTTCCCCGTGCTGTCGAAGGCATTGGGATAGCATCGCCAAGCCGTGGCGCGAAAGCGGACCGCCCTGCGGACCGGGGGTATTTACACGACGGCAGCCGGCGCTATGGTGAGCCGCGAGGCTGGCCGGCGGAAGTGCGGGGGGATGCATGAACTTCGTGATGCCGGATCTCACCGGCGCCGTATTCTGGGTTGCGCTGGGCAAGATCATCGTCGCCAACATCATCCTCTCGGGCGACAACGCCGTGGTCATCGCCATGGCCTGCCGCAACCTGTCGGACAAGCACCGCAAACCGGCGATCATCGGCGGCAGCCTGGGCGCCATCGTCCTGCGCGTCATCTTTGTCTTCATGATCACCTGGCTGCTCAGCGTGCCCTACCTGAAGCTGATCGGCGGCGCACTTCTGCTGTGGATCGGCGTCAAGCTGCTCAATGAAGAGGAGGGCCACGGCGACGGGATGAAGGCCAGCAGCAATCTGTGGTCCGCGGTCTGGACGATCATCGTCGCCGACGCGGTGATGAGCCTCGACAACGCCATCGCCATCGCCGCCGCCGCCAACAACGACGGCGTGCTGATCATGATAGGGCTGGTCATCAGCATCCCGATCATCATCTTCGGCAGCACGTTGTTGACCAACATCCTGCAGCGCTATCCGGTGCTGGTGATCATCGGTGGCGCGTTGCTCGGGTGGATTGGCGGCGAGGTGATGGCGACCGACGGCAAGCCGCCCAACGTCGCCGTGGCGCCGGAGGGCACCATCGCCGCTTGGCTCGAGCACCGCATTCCGCACGCCGAGCATGTCTGTGCCGCGGCCGGCGCGCTGTTCGTCGTCGTTGTCGGGCTGTGGCTGGCGCGGCGGCGCAAGCCGGCCGAGATCGTCGACCTGGCCGACAAGAAGGATGAAGGGGCGCACCATGGCTGACCTCACCTCGATCCTGGTGCCGGTCGACGGCTCCGCGAACTCGGACCGTGCCGTGCAGCACGCCATCGCCCTGGCGAAGGCGGCGCCCGGCATGGCGTTGCATCTGCTGAACGTGCAGGCGTCGGTCGGCAGTTTGGTGACCATGTTCGTCCCCAAGTCCAACGTCGACTCCTTCCACCGCGAGGAGGGCGAGAAGGCGCTGGCTTCGGCGCTGAAGCTCTGCGCCGACGCCGGCATCAAGGCCGACACGCACATCAGCGTCGGCCGGCCGGGCCTGGTGGTCGGCGAGTTCGTCAAGCGCCTGGGCGCGCGGCAGGTGGTGATGGGCACCCGCGGCCACGGCGGCGTCGCCGGCGTGCTGATGGGCTCGGTGGCGCAGGACGTTATCGCGCACGTCGACGTGCCGGTCATCCTCGTGAAATAGGACGCCGGCCGCCGCGCCGCGCCGCGCGACCGGCCGGTTCACGGGGGCTTTCGCCCCGCCGGCGGCGATGGCATGACGACGGAGGGGCGATGGCGACGCGCGGCGAGACAACGGGTCCGGTCGGCCGCGCCCTGGCGCCATACGCGACCGATCCGGCGGCGTCGCGCGGCAGGCTGCATCCGGAAGCCGAGGCCGCCACGCGCTCGCCCTTCCAGCGCGACCGCGATCGCATCATCCACTCGACCGCCTTCCGCCGGCTGAAGCACAAGACGCAGGTCTTCGTCTACCACGAGGGCGATCACCACCGGACGCGCCTGACGCATTCGCTGGAGGTGGCGCAGATCGCCCGTTCGATCTGCCGCACCTTGGCATTGGATGAGGATCTGGCCGAAGCGCTGGCGCTGGCCCACGACCTTGGCCATACGCCTTTCGGCCACGCCGGCGAGGAGGCGCTCGACGCCGCCATGCGGCCATATGGCGGCTTCGACCACAACGCTCAGACCCTGCGCATCCTCACCAAGCTGGAGCACCGCTACGCCGAGTTCGACGGACTCAACCTGACCTGGGAGACACTGGAAGGCGCCGTAAAACACAACGGTCCGCTGCTGCGACAGGACGTGACCGCGGCGCAGCTGCCGGCGGCGATCGTCGAGTTCAGCGGCGCCTGGGACCTTGAGCTGAACACTTTCGCCGGGCCCGAGGCGCAGGTCGCGGCCCTGGCCGACGACATCGCCTACAACAACCACGACATCGACGACGGCCTGCGCGCCGGCCTGTTCGCCATTGACGACCTCCTGCCGCTGCCGCTGGTCGGCGGCATCATCCGCGACGTGCGCCGCCGCTACCCGGTGCTGGAGCCGGCGCGGCTGATCCACGAGACGGTGCGCCGGCTGATCAATGTCATGATCGAGGACGTGGTCGCCGAAATGCGCCGGCGCCTGCAGGCAGCGGCGCCGAACAGCGTCGAGTCGGTGCGCCGGCTGGATCATCCGGTGGCGGCATTCTCGACGGCGCTCGCGGCCGACAACAAGGCGCTCAAGGCGTTCCTGTTCGAGCGGATGTACCGGCACTGGAAAGTGAACCGCATGACCTCGCGCGCCCGCCGCGTGGTGGTCGACCTGTTCGCCATCCTGTTCCGCGAACCGCAATGCCTGCCCGACGAATGGCGCACCTTGGCCAGCGTGCCTGACGAGCGGGCCCGCGCCCGCGTCGTGGCCGACTACATCGCCGGCATGACCGACAACTACGCGCTCGACGAGCACCGGCGGCTCTACGATCTCTACGACCCGGCGTGACGTTGGTGACGGCACCCCTCACCCTGAGGAGCGAGCGAAGCGAGCGTCTCGAAGGGTGGGCTACGTCACTGGTGCTGAGAAGGCACGGTTTCAGTTCACCGTGTCCGTAGCCACCCTTCGAGACGGCCGCTGCGCGGCCTCCTCAGGGTGAGGCAGATGTTCGTTCGTGCCGAACACGACGCCCACCGTTGAGTCGTTAAAGGAAGGAGCCAAAATGCCCGCCATCGCCTGGGACCTGCCCGAGGACGTGCGCGCGGTGCGCGACGGCCTCGTCCGCTTCGCCCGCGCCGAGGTGCTGCCGCGGCACGAAAAGCACCACGACCTGTTCGAGGACCCGCGCCGGCTGTACCGCGAGGACGGCCGCTTCTCCGACACGCTGAAGGGCTTGATCGGCGAAGTGCGCCGTGCCGCCGCCAAGGCCGGCTACTACAACATGTGCGTGCCCGAGGCGCTGGGCGGCGGCGGGCTGGGTCACCTGGCCTACTACGCCGGCTGGGAGGCGCTGTTCCATCTGTGCGGACCGCAGAACTGGCTGATGCTCTACGTCATCAGCCACTGGGCCTTCGGTCCCAGCCGTCTGCTGGAGAAAGTCACCGACGAGGCGCGCGAGCGCATCCTGGCACCGATGATGGCCGGCGAGGCCTCGATGTGCTTCGGCCTGTCGGAGCCCGGCGCCGGCTCGGACGCCGCCGCGCTTGCCACGCGCGCCGTCGCCGACAACCAGGGCTGGCGCCTGACCGGCCGCAAGATCTGGACCTCGAACGCGCCGGTCGCGGATTACTGCATCGTCTTCGCCGTCACCGATCCGCAGCGCGCAGCGCGACGGGCGGGTGGCATCTCCGCCTTCCTTGTCCCGACGTCGTCGCCCGGCTTCGAGGTGCAACGGGTCATCAAGCTGTTCGGCCACATCGGCGGCGACGAGGCCGAGCTGCGCCTCGAGGACGTCCGTGTCGAGCCGTGGCAGCTGGTGGGCGAGCTGCACAACGGCTTCGCGGCGGCGCTGTACGGCGTGTCGCTGGGCCGCATCTACAATTCGGCGCGCGCCGTCGGTTACGGCCGTTGGGCGCTGGAGAAGGCGCTGGACTACGCCAAGATGCGCCAGGCCTTCGGCCAGCCGATCGCCGAGTACCAGGGCGTGACGTTTCCGCTGGCCGAGAGCGCCATGGAGCTGCACGCCGCGCACCTGATGGGCCTCAACGCCGCCACCTTGCTCGACCGCGGCGAGCCGGCGGTCAAGGAACTGTCGATGGCAAAGGCCTATTCGGTGCAGGTCGGCTATCGCGCCGTCGACCGCGCCATGCAGACGCACGGCGCCATGGGCTTCACCAACGAGCTCGGCCTGCACCACGCCTGGCATTCGCTGCGCATCGTCAATGTCGCCGACGGCACCAACGAGATCCTCAACCGCACCGTCGTGCAGCGCCTGCTGAAAGGCGACACGGAGCTGTGACCTGGACGGCTCGGTCGCGCAGAACCAGCTTGATCGCCCACGCCGGCACGGATCGACTTTGAGGAAACTGGGACCAGCGCGTTTGACGAGGCACTACTTATCAGAGAGCGGGCCCCCTCGGCTTAGTTTCACTTCGCCGGCCTGCGTTAACCAACCGTCAACTCGGGGACTGGTCCTGGCAAGGACAAGAATGAGACTCCCGACGAGTGTGATACCGGCAGCGAGCAGGAGCGATCCCCACGGGGATAAATTGAGACCGGAGTCAAAGAACCAACGCCCATTACGTCCCCAGCAAAGTGTACATATGCCGTATACGGCCATGCCGAACACAGCGAGGAAGCCAGTGCCGCGGCCAAGTGCCCACAGCAGCGCAACTACCCCCTTTTCGCGGAGCCAAAGGGTTTGGATGCCTCTGGGAAGCTCGAGAGCATCGACCCTATGGTGAATCTGGGCCTTGCGAATCCACTCGTGTCGATCGGCATACGCACTGACGAGCAGATTCACGAAGAAAAGCGAGAACACGATATATGCGATAAGAAGAATTTCCTTAGGATCATACATCCAAAGGATATCGGGGCTGATGGGCGCGGCCTTATAGTCGGGCCAAATAGATGTGGTTCTTGTGGCCGGGGAGACCTGGTTCAAGCCCTTTTCTCGGAGCAACGCCGTCTTCTCGTCTCCAAGAGATGCCCAACTCCAATTGACGATCCAGCAGCGATGATCCCGGTTCAGCAAGAAGAATGGCACGCCGTACGACAGCGTGACGAAGGCGATCCAGTTCTGACGGATTCGTTCGTCGCACTTGTTGATGGCGTCGAGAAAGTCCTTCGTCGTGAGTGGCATGATCGACCTCCTGTTGTCGCCGCTTGGATGTGGGCCACTGCGCGCAGCGTGTACTGGCCAAGTCCAGAAGTCTGCCGCAATGATGTGTGATGGGAAACAGCGGACGCTTGCATGATTTTTGACGAGGTGGAAACATACGCCGATGCGGAGGCCAAACGGCGTTGCGGGCTCTCGAGCCGGGATGTCCGTTCGCGTGCTTCCGATCACGAGCCGCCGCCTTCGACCGCTCCGTCGGTGCGATCAATATCTACGGTCTGATCAAGTCGTGGCGGCTGGTGGCCGCGCACGGCATTGCGTCGTCGCCAACCTGAGCCCTTCGTGTAGTGGCATGTGGTCCCGTGCAAGTGGTGCAATCTACGGTAGCATGATAGGATGAAGGTGTCTCAAGTCGCAGAGGGGGGAGGCATGTTTGACCATGGGCGACGCGTGTCGCGAGTGGTTTTCGTTTCACTCTGGTTTGTCGCGCCCACGGCGGCCACCGCGGATCCAGGAATGTTCCTGCAGATTTGGATTGATGATGGAAAGAAGTTCAATATCGAGCGATGCGGAACGGCGTTCTGCGAGAAAACCGGGCGGCTGAAGCACTTTCAGTATTGCGCGTCGAATAAATCTCTCTACGGCGGCCAATACTGCCCCGGGGTTGTGGTGTTTGGC
>DATFGV010000795.1:0-3809 GCA_035249115.1 Vineibacter sp. | reverse complement strand
CGGCAACCGCACGCGCGGCCACCGCTTCCTGTCGTCCGGCCAGATCACCGTCGAGGAGGTCGCCGGCTACATCCGCCAGCTCCGCGCCTCGCGCGTCATCGTCGATCCGACCGAGCGCGCCGCGGTGATCCGGGCCAAGGTCGAGACCCTGTGCCTGCAGAACGGCGTCACTGTGCGCCAGGACGAAGCGCTGTTCGACGAGGTCTGTGGCCTGGTCGAGTGGCCGGTGCCGCTGATCGGCAGCATCGACCCGGCTTTCATGGATCTGCCGCCGGAGGTGCTGGTCACCTCGATGCGCACGCATCAGCGCTATTTCACGACGTTGAAGGAGGACGGCTCGCTGGCGCCGAAGTTTGTGGTCGTCGCCAACATGATCACGACGGACGGCGGCACCGAGATCATCGCCGGCAACGAGCGCGTGCTGCGCGCCCGGCTGGCCGACGCGCGCTTCTTCTGGGACCAGGACCGCAAGGTCACGCTGGAGGACCGGCTGCCGGCGCTGAAGGGCATCGTGTTCCACGCCCAGCTCGGCACGCAGTTCGAGCGGGTCGAGCGCGTCGCGGCGCTAGCGAAGGAGATCGTCGCGCAAGAGAGGAGCGGCTTCTTCAAGAACGTCGACCTGAACGAAGTCGAGCAGGCGGCGCGACTGTGCAAGGCCGACCTGACCAGCGGCATGGTCGGCGAGTTCCCCGAGCTGCAGGGCGTCATGGGCGGCTACTACGCGCGCCACGAGGGCCTGCCTGCCGCGGTCGCCGATGCAATTGCAGAGCACTACACGCCCCAGGGGCCGAATGATGCTTGTCCGACGGCGCCACTCTCTGTCGTCGTGGCCTTGGCGGATAAGGTCGACACTCTCTGTGGTTTTTGGGCGATCGACGAGAAACCGACCGGCTCGAGAGACCCATATGGGCTGCGGCGAGCTGGATTGGCGCTTATCCGGCTACTGCTCGAGAACAAGATCCGTCTCAACCTTGAAAAGGCGTTTTCTGCCGCTTTCATGTCGTTGCCGCCACAGATTCGAAGGATGGCGCACGATCGAGCCTCGCAGCCAGGGCGAAGCGTAGATGCCTCCATCGAGGCTGCTGCTGATGTGATTTATGGCAGCGGACTGCGTGAGTTCCTTGCCGAACGGCTAAAGGTGCAGGTCCGCGAGCAGGGGGTTCGTCACGATCTCATTAGTGCAGTGTTCGCGTTGGTCGAGGACGACCTGGTGCGGTTGCTGGCACGGGTCAATGCGCTGCAGGCGTTCATCAACACCGAGGACGGCAAGAACCTGCTAGTGGCCTACAACCGCGCCGCCAACATCGTGCGCGCCGAGGAAAAGAAAGAGAAGGGATTGGCCGGCAAGGTCACGGGCGCCGTCGACGAGGCGATGCTAAGGGCGGTCGAGGAGAAGGCGGTTTGGGCGGCGCTGGCCTCGGCTGATGCGCGCGCCCTGCCGGCGCTTGCGGCCGAGGATTTCACCGGCGCCATGACGGCGCTGGCGGAACTTCGCGGCCCGATCGACGTTTTCTTCGACCGGGTCACGGTCAATGCTGACGATCCCGCTCTGCGGATCAACCGGCTGAAACTCCTCAATCGCATTCGTGCGACCATCGACCGGGTCGCCGACTTCTCCAAAATCGAAGGGTAGACAGCAGGAAAAAGGTTCGTTCCTGGTGCAATCGCGGGTTTATGGCGTTGCGCCCCTTGGTTCATCCCGAATCACTAGACATAAGCGCGGCCACGGCGGCGCATCCCGGCACCACGCGAGAGATGATCGATGACGAAATGGGTCTATGGCTTCGGCAACGGAACAGCGGACGGCAAGGCCGAGATGCGCGACCTGCTGGGCGGCAAAGGCGCCAACCTGGCGGAGATGTCGAGCATCGGTCTGCCGGTGCCGCCGGGCTTCACGGTGACGACCGAGGTCTGCACCCATTTCTACGCCAACGGCCGCGCCTATCCCGGCGAGCTCAAGGCGCAGGTGGCCGGCGCGCTGGGCGAGGTCGAGAAGATCGTCGGCCGCAAGTTCGGCGATTCCGACAATCCGCTGCTGGTTTCGGTGCGCTCCGGCGCGCGCGCCTCGATGCCGGGCATGATGGACACGGTGCTCAACCTCGGCCTCAACGACGCCACCGTGCTCGGGCTGGCGCGGTCGTCGGGCGACGAGCGCTTCGCCTACGACTCCTACCGGCGCTTCATCCAGATGTATTGCGATGTCGTGCTCGAGGTCGACCACCACAATTTCGAGGAGGTGCTGGAGCAGAAAAAGCACGACCTCGACGCCCACCTCGACACCGACCTGAAAGCGGCCGACTGGAAGGACGTGATCCGCCAGTACAAGAAGGTGGTCGAGCGCGAGCTCGGCAAGCCGTTCCCGCAGGATCCGCAGCAGCAGCTGTGGGGCGCGATCGGCGCCGTGTTCGGCTCGTGGATGAACCAGCGCGCCATCACCTACCGTCGCCTGCACGACATCCCGGAGAGCTGGGGCACTGCCGTCAACGTCCAGGCCATGGTGTTCGGCAACATGGGCGAGGACTGCGCCACCGGTGTCGCCTTCACGCGCAACCCGTCGACCGGCGACAACCTGTTCTACGGCGAGTACCTGGTGAACGCCCAGGGCGAGGACGTCGTGGCCGGCATCCGCACGCCGCAGCAGCTGACGGTGCAGGGCAAGCAGGCGCAGAAGTCGGACAAGCCGGCGATGGAAGAGGTCATGCCGGCGGTCTACCGCCAGCTGGCCGACATCCGCGCCAGCCTGGAGCGTCACTACCGCGACATGCAGGACATCGAGTTCACGGTGCAGTCCGGCAAGCTCTATATGCTGCAGACGCGCAACGGCAAGCGCACCGCCAAGGCGGCGCTGAAGATCGCCGTCGACATGGTGGGCGAAGGCCTGATCGACCGGAAGGAGGCGGTGGCGCGCATCGCGCCGGCGTCGCTCGACCAGCTGCTGCATCCGACGCTCGATCCCAAGGCCAGTCGCAAGGTGATCGTCAAGGGGCTGCCCGCCTCTCCCGGCGCGGCGTCGGGCAAGGTGGTGTTCACCGCCGACGCCGCGGAAAAAGCGGCGCGCGACGGCGAGAAGGTGATCCTGGTGCGGCGCGAGACCAGCCCCGAGGACATCCACGGCATGCACGCCGCCGAGGGCATCCTGACCTCGACCGGCGGCATGACCAGCCACGCCGCCGTGGTGGCCCGCGGCATGGGCAAGCCCTGTGTCGCCGGCGCCGGCGACTGTCGCATCGACGTCAAGGCCGGCACCCTGACGGTGCGCGGCACGACGGTGCGGGCGGGCGAGGCGCTCACCCTGGACGGCTCGACCGGCGAGGTGATGCTGGGCATCGTGCCGACCATCCAGCCGGAACTCAGCGGCGATTTCGCCAAGCTGATGGACTGGGCCGATTCGATGCGCCGCCTGCGGGTGCGGGCCAACGCCGAGACGCCGGCCGACGCCGCCACGGCGCGCAAGTTCGGCGCCGAGGGCATCGGCCTGTGCCGCACCGAGCACATGTTTTTCGAAGGCGACCGCATCGTGGCGGTGCGCCAGATGATCCTGGCCGACGACGAGAAGGGAAGGCGCGCGGCGCTGGCCCGCATCGAGCCGATGCAGCGCCAGGACTTCGTCGGGCTATTCGAGATCATGGCCGGCCTGCCGGTGACGATCCGCCTGCTCGACCCGCCGCTGCACGAGTTCCTGCCCAAGACGCCGGACGAGATGGCGCAGGTCGCCAAGGAACTGGGCGTCGCCGAAAGCGAGATCGAGGCGCGCGCCGCCAAGCTGCACGAGTTCAACCCGATGCTGGGGCATCGCGGCGTGCGGCTCG
>DATFGV010000794.1:0-16088 GCA_035249115.1 Vineibacter sp. | reverse complement strand
CGGCGATCCGCTCCAACACGTCGGTGTGCCTGAACATCGTGGCGCCGTGGTTTACCCAACTCGACGCTGAACGCCAGGCGGCGGCGGCCAAGAAGATGGCCGACCTGCTCGAAGCCGAGAAGGCCGGCTACGATCTCGGTTCGTATCGCGACGCGCCGCCCGGGCTGCGCATCTGGTGCGGCGCCACGGTCGAGACCGCCGATGTCGAGGCCCTGCTGCCGTGGCTCGACTGGGCCTACGCCGAGATCGAACGCGAGTTCGGCGCCAAGGCGGCGTAAATCCCGGAAGACGAATAACCACAGAGACACAGAGGCACAGAGACAGACACAGAGCCTGAATGGGTCGCGCGCCTGCGGCGCGCATAGCTTTCTTCTCTGTGCGACCTCTGTGCCTCTGTGGTTCGCCTTCATCGACCGTTCGACCGAACTCCGACCGCAGAGACTATTCCTATGCCCAAGGTCCTCATTTCCGACGAGCTGTCGCCGCGCGCCGTCGAGATCTTCAAGGAGCGCGGCATCGAGGCCGACGTGAAGATCGGCCTGAAGCCAGACCAGCTGCGCGCCATCATTGGCGACTATGACGGGCTTGCGATCCGCTCGGCGACCAAGGTGACGGCCGAAGTGCTGGCCGTCGCCAAGAGCCTCAAGGTCGTCGGCCGCGCCGGCATCGGCGTCGACAACGTCGACATCAAGGCCGCCACCGCCCGCGGCGTGGTGGTGATGAACACGCCGTTCGGCAACGCCATCACCACTGCCGAGCACGCCATCGCCCTGATGTTCGCGCTGGCCCGCCAGGTGCCGGCGGCCGACGCCTCGACCCAGGCCGGCAAGTGGGAAAAGAACCGGTTCATGGGCACGGAGCTGTCGTTCAAGACGCTGGGCCTGATCGGCTGCGGCAATATCGGTGGCATCGTCGCCGAGCGCGCCATCGGGCTGAAGATGCGGGTTGTGGCTTACGATCCGTTCCTGTCGGAGGACCGCGCCCAGGCGCTGGGAGTCGACAAGGTGACGTTGGACGAGCTGATCGCGCGCGCCGACTTCATCTCGATCCACACGCCGCTCACTGACCAGACCCGCAACATCCTGAGCCGCGAGCGGCTGATGAAGACACGCAAGGGCGTGCGCATCGTCAACTGCGCCCGTGGCGGCCTGGTCGACGAGCTGGCGGTGCGCGATCTCTTGACCTCGGGCCACATTGCCGGCGCCGCTTTCGACGTCTTCAGCGAGGAGCCGGCCAAGGAGAACGTGCTGTTCGGCGCCCCCAACCTGGTGTGCACGCCGCATCTCGGCGCCAGCACGCTTGAGGCGCAGGAGAACGTCGCACTGCAGGTCGCCGAGCAGATGAGCGACTACCTGATGACCGGTGCGGTGGTCAATTCGCTCAACATGCCCAACGTCTCGGCCGAAGACGCACCGCGCCTGGCGCCGTACCTGAAGCTGGCGGAGAACCTCGGCTCGTTCGCCGGCCAGCTGACCGAGAGCGGTATCAAGGCGGTCAGCATCGAATACGAGGGCGCGGTGGCGGCGCTCAACGTCAAACCGCTGACCCAGGCGGTGATCACCGGCCTGCTGCGACCGCAGCTAGACACCGTCAACATGGTCAACGCGCCGCTGGTGGCGCGCGAGCGCGGCATCGACGTCGCCGAGGTCAAGCACGATCGCGACAGCGACTACCAGACCCAGATCACCGTCACGGTCACCACCGAACGGCGCACCCGCTCGGTGTCGGGCACCTTGTTCGGCGGCAAGCATCCGCGGCTGGTCAACATCAAGGGCATCGAGATCGAGGCCGAGTTCGCGCCGCGCATGCTCTACATCACCAACGACGACAAGCCGGGCTTCATCGGCCGGCTGGGCGCGCTGCTGGGCGACACCGGCGTCAACATCGCGACCTTCCATCTCGGCCGCGACAAGCCGGGTGGCGAGGCAATCGCCCTGGTCGCGGTCGACCAAACCCTGGACGCGGCGCTGGTCGAACGCATCGGCGCGCTCGCTGGCGTGACGCAGGCGCGCGCGCTTGCGTTCTGAGCGGCGCACCGCGACAGACGAGGCTTGCGGCCGGGCCTATCGACAGGCGACGGCACGCCGGTCATGGTGCAGCCGATGCGCTTCGATGACGATCTTCGGGCGGCGATGGCCGGCCGTCTGCGCGACTTTGATCGCGACCGCCGGGCCGACACCAACGACCTGAAGCGGGCGGCCGTCGCCATCACCGTGGTGTCCCGCACCGAGGACGACGTTTTTGGCCAGAGTGGCGATGCCGCGTTCCTGCTGACCCGCCGCGCGCGGCGCCTGCGCGCCCATGCCGGTCAGCTCGCTCTACCCGGCGGCCGGGTCGACGCCGGCGAGACGGCGCGGCAGGCGGCGCTGCGCGAGCTCGAGGAGGAGCTCGGGCTCGGCCTCGACGACAGCCATATCCTCGGCCGGCTCGACGACTATCCGACCCGCTCCGGCTACCTGATCGCGCCGGTCGTGGTCTGGGCGCCGCGCGAGATGGCCATGGTGCCCAATCCGGCCGAGGTCGACCATGTCTACCAGATCCCGCTAACCGAGCTGCGTCGACCGAACTCGCCGGAAATCTTCAGCATTCCCGAGAGCGACCGGCCGGTAATCCGCCTGCCGACGCCGATGGTCAACGGCCACATCAACGCGCCGACCGCCGCCCTGCTCTATCAGTTCCGCGAGGTGGCGCTTGAAGGCCGCGCCACGCGGGTTGCGCACTTCGATCAACCGGTGTGGGCCTGGCGCTAGGCCGGTCGGCGCCGGAGAATAACCCGGGCGTCGATCACCAGCACCTCCTCGCCGCGCTGGTTGAGCGTGGTGTGCCGCATCTTCACAGCACCGCGGTCGGGCTTCGACGCCGACGGCAGCAGTTCGAGCAGTTCGGTGACGACCCGCAGCGTGTCGCCCGGCCGCACCGGCCGCAGGAATCGCACCGAGTCGAAACCGGGCGAGGCGATGGTGCAGGCGCCGAAGATGCGATCGGCGAACCACAGCCGATGGGTGGCGCTGATGGTGTGCAGGCCCGAGGCGATCAGGCCGCCAAATGCGCCCTCGGTGCGCGCATACTCGGCGTCGATGTGGAACGGCTGCGGATCCCACTGCAGTGCGAAGTCGACGATGGCGCTCTCGGTGACGGTCAGTCCGCCGCTCTCGAAGCGCTCGCCGGCGCGGAAATCGTCGAAGTAGCGGGTGTCGGTCATCGGATCCGTGAGGCTTTGGATGAAGGCGGCGGCGCGCTAGCCGGTTTGTCTCACCTGCCGACTAGTTCGATTCAAGACGTGGGATCGCTGGGCCGGTATGTGCGTGAACCAGGACGACGACGTCGCACCCGCTTCATGCCGTGAGCCACCAAAACACCGGGAAATGTGGATACGCGGCGGCGACAGCACAGCGGCCCCGTGACCCGTGGCGCGGTTCAGGCGTCGTCGACCTGGCAACCAACTCTCTGATAAGCTTGGGTGTCTGCGGCTGAGCCAGCAAGCCCTCCTGTCCATTTCCGTAGCCAAAAAAAACGCTGGCAGCGCCGTGGAGGGGGAGACGAGCGTGAACTGGCGGCGGCTTCTGCCCAACATCCGATACGGGACGGAGCGCTACCCCGAGAACGTCGCCCGCCGCCTGCGAGCCGTCAACATCGCCTGCTGGGTCACAGCCCTCGTGCCCGCATACTTCGCGTTCGTGCGATTCATAGATCCCGAACGATGGGATTGGGGCTTTCTCAATCTGTTGTTCGCCGTGGTGATCGCCACGATCCCTCTGCTGCATCGCTTCAGCTCGGTGGCCGCGCCGCTGGCGCTCGTCCTGGTGGTGTACGTCCAGATCTTCCGCGTGGTCGTCAGCGTCGGCACCGGCGACGGCGCCTCTCTCACCTATCTGTCGGCAACCGTCCTGTTCGTGCTCTTCATCGGCTTCGAGCGCGTCGTGCTGGCGGCGGCGATGGCAGTCCTGGCGGCCGGCCTCATGATCTGGCTGCACCTTACGGTGCCATACAGCACAGGGGCGGTGCCGACGGAATCGTTGCACGTGAGTTTCATCGTCAACGTGGTGATGAACACGATCGGCATATTTGCCGTGGTTTACTACGCGGTCCGGCAGGCGGCGCGAGCCGAGGCGGCACTGGAGCGCGAGTATCAGCGTTCGGAGTTGTTGCTGGGCAACATCCTGCCGCCACCGGTCGCTGTCCGCCTGAAGGAGAGGGAGGCGGTGGCGGGTGCCGGACCGGTTGCCGACCGCTATGACGCAGCCTCGATCCTGTTTGCCGACATGGCGGGATTTACCGGGCGTGCCAGTGATACGGCACCGGATGCGTTGGTGACGTTTCTCGACGAGGTGTTTACGAAGCTTGACGATCTCGTCGAGCGGCATGCGCTTGAGAAAATCAAGACGACCGGCGACGCCTACATGGTGGTTAGCGGCGTACCTCAGGCGCGTGCGGATCACGCCGCGGCGCTCGCCGACCTGGCGCTCGACATGCAGGCTGCGCTGGCCGGCCTGGTCGATCCCAAGGGTCGTGCGGTGCCGGTGCGCATCGGCATTGCATCGGGTCCTGTCGTCGCCGGCATTGTCGGGCGCAAGAAGTTTTTTTATGACGTCTGGGGCGACGCCGTGAACACGGCAGCCCGCATGGAACAGACCGCCGAGCCCGGAACCATCCAGGTCGCGCCGCAAACCGGCGACAAGCTGTTGGACGATTTCGAGCTGCAAGAGCGGGGCTTTGTCGAGGTTCGCGGCAAAGGCGCCATGCGGACTTGGCTGCTGATCGCCCGGAAGCGGCAAGTGAACGCACAACCGGCAACGGCGATGCCCTCATGATCGCGCTCCTGCTCACGGTTGCGTTCTTTGCCGCACCCTTCGAAGCGCACAGGAAAACCGATCGGCGGCCTTGCCTGTAAGTATCGAGACCAGGTCCCTCGGCGCGACCCTTCGGCCTTGGTCGGGACAATTTCATTGTCGCAAAACGACCGCCTGGAATTGTCACCCTGACAATCATCTTGTACCAATGATGGATCGCCGGTGGCGTCGCCATCGGCACTAAACCGCCTGATTGTCACGGTGACAATCAGGCGGCAACGCAGTCGACCGGGACCACCATGACCGCCGCCCGCAAGAAGCGCCCCGCCTGGCGACCGACCATCGACCCGGGTGCCGCGACGCCGCTCTACATCGCGATCGCCAACCAGCTGGCCGCCGACGTCGCCTCGGGCAAGCTCGAGCCCTACGCCCGCCTGCCGACGCACCGCGACCTCGCCTGGACCCTGGGCTGCACCATCGGCACCATCACCCGCGCCTACGCCGAGGCCGAGCGCCGCGGCCTGGTGCACGGCGAAGTCGGCCGCGGCACCTATGTGCGGCCGCCGGCGATTCCCTATGCCGAGCCGATCGTGGCGCGCTCGGCGGTCAACCCGACCGGCGATCCGCGGGCGGTGCTCGATTCATCGGGCACGCGCCTGATCGACCTGGCGATGAACTGGCCGGCCGAGGTCGGCGAGGACGAGTTGCTGCGCCGTACCCTGGCCGATATCGCCAAGATGAAAGACATCAATGCGCTCCTGGAATTCAGCGGCCGTGCCGGGCTGGAACGGCACCGCGCCGCCGGCGCCCGGCTCCTGGCGCGCCGCCAGCAGCTGCAGCCGCGCGGCAAGAATGCGGCGGCCCCGCCGATCGATCCGGCGCACGTGCTGGTTTCCGCCGGCACGCAGCATGCCCTGATGGTCACGCTGGCGGCGTTGACCGCGCCGGGCGACGCCGTCCTGGTCGAAGACCTCACCTATCCCGGTGTGGTGTCTCTGGCGCGTCTGATGCGGCTGCGGCTGAAGCCGATCATCTGTGACGATGATGGGCCGCTGCCCGGCGCCTTCGAAGCGGCGGCGCGGCAGGGCGACGCACGCGTATTCTACATGACTCCGGTGCAGCACAACCCGACCGGCCGGACCATTAGCGAGGCCCGCCGCCGCGAGCTGGCGCGGATCGCCGAAGCGCACGAGCTGCCGATCGTCGAAGACGACGTCTACGGCTTCTTCCCGCTGGACGCGCCACCGCCGATCGCGTCATTCGCGCCGGAGCACGTTATCCACCTCGCCGGCCTCAGCAAAGCCGGCGCACCGGGCCTGCGCATCGGCTTCCTGCACGCGCCGCCACGGCTGGCGGCGCGGCTGGCGGCGGCGATGGCGGCGGCGTCGTGGACCGCCGCGCCGATCGCCGCCGAGGTGGCCAGCCGCTGGATCGACGAGGGCGTGCTCGACGAGATCCTCAAGCGCAAGCGCGAGGAGGCGCGCCGGCGCTTCGAGATCGCGGCACCCATCTTCCGCGACGCTGGCATCGCGGTGCGAGTCGCCGCCGAGCAGGTGCTGCCGCCGACCGGCCGCACGGCGCTTCCGGCGGTTTCAGCGACCAAGCCGGCCCGCGTCGCGATGCGTGTGGTCGCCAGCAACGAGCCACGGCTTGGCGCCGCCGAGAGTCGCCGTCGCCTGGCCGAGGCCAACGCCAACCACTTGGCGGCGATGAAGGGCGAACCCGGTGTTGTCCCAGTGTCACCACCGGCTGCGCCGCCGGCGCGCGACAACGGTTGGAGCGATGCCGGCGCGCCACGGCCGCATCCCGTTGCGGTGCGCGAGGCGGCGCCGCAGCGCGCCGAGCTGTTCCTGCCGCCCGATTGCTTTCACGGCTGGCTGAAGCTGCCGGATCCCTGGCGGGCCCGCGACTTCGCCTCGGAAGCCGAGGCGCAGGGCGTGCGGCTGACGCCGTCTGACGCTTTCGTCGGCAGCCGCAGCGAGGCGCCCAGCGCGGTCCGCCTCTGCCTGGGCAACGCCCGCACCCATGCCGAGCTGAAGCGCGCTCTGCGGATCGTGGCGCAGCTGCTGGCGACGCCACTCGCCGCCGCGCGCGAGGTGGTGTGACGGATCGCCGCCATCCTGTCCGCAAGGATCACGCCCGTATGATCACCTATGAAATCAACCGGCCGCTCGATGCTGTCGACGTCGCGCGGCTGTTCGACGCCTCAACGATCCGCCGGCCGACCGCTGACTTGCCGCGCATCGCCCGCATGCTGCAACACGGCAATCTCACCGTCTCAGCATGGGACGGGACCAAGCTGGTCGGGATCTCCAGGGCTCTGACTGATTTTGCCTACTGCTGCTACTTGTCCGACCTGGCTGTGGATAAAGCTTATCAGCACCATGGCATCGGTCGGCAGATGCTGGCCCTGACGCGGCGCGAGATTGGCGAGCAGGTCGCCCTGATCCTGCTCGCCGCCCCCGAGGCGATGGATTACTACCCCAAAGTCGGGTTCGAGAAGATCGCCAACGGCTACATCATCAAGCGCGCCCGCTAAACTCGTAATCCGACGGGATCGGCGCACGCAGACGGTCCGGATCTGCGGCTGTTAAGCTGGTGTCGTCGATCAACGACATACAAATTGAGTCGTTGAACGGCGACATTGACGGTTCCGCGGTGTGACGCAGCGCATGAAAATGCTTTCAAAACAACCAGTCAGAAACGATTGATTAAACCAGGCTGCGCAAGCCAGAGATTTGGTGTGATGGCCATTCCGCGGCGACGCAGCTGCGGCCTGCGCAGCGACTCGCCACGAGCCTACAGCGAGCAGCCACACGCGAGTGCCTGCACTAACAGGCTGCGCAATGCATTTCCGAGTGTTCGGGCGCCTCAGCAGTGAGCTGGCAGCTTTCGCATCAGCCGAACCGTGCCCGGTCGGTTCCGCAGGCTCCGTCATTTTTGTATCACTGCCGCCTCGGTCGTCTCCTACCCTGCCCGCCGACAGGTGCCGCTTGCCCGACGTAGCCGGTGGGCGTCAGACCAGCCACGGCCACGGGCGGCAGACAATTCGCGGCGGGTCTGCCACAACCGCTGCCGGCATCGGTCGATTGCCGTGTCCTCGCCGCGGAGCCTCGCCATGACTGCGACCACCATTTTCCCGGCGCGCCGTATCCTGACGATGAATCCGCGCCAACCGGTCGCCAGCCACGTGGCGGTGCGCGACGGGCGCATCTTGGGGGTCGGCAGTCTGGCGGAGCTGGAGGGTTGGGGTCCCTACACGCTCGATCGTCGCTTCGAAGCGCTTGTGCTGATGCCGGGCTTCGTCGAGGGCCACAGTCACGCATACGAGGGCGGCGTCTGGAAGTACCCGTATGTCGGCTTCTTCGACCGCCGCAACCCCGATGGTACCGTTTCGCAGGGCCTAAAGAACATCGAGGCCGTGGTGGCGCGGTTACGCGACATCGAGCGCGGCATGGCCGATGCCGACACGCCGCTGCTGGCCTGGGGCTTCGACCCGATCTATTTCGGCGGCCGGCGCATGAACGCCGCCGACCTCGATCAGGTCTCGACCCGGCGCAAGGTGCTGGTCATCCACTCCAACTTCCATGTGTTGAACGTCAATACGCCGGTGCTGGCGCGGGCCGGCATCGACGCCAGCACCAACGTGCACGGCATCGTCAAGGATGCAGCCGGCACGCCGACCGGCGAACTGCAGGAAATCGCCGCGAAATACATGGCATATCGCGCCAGCGGCATCGACCTGGCGGCGGTGCTGTCGGACGAGGACGCAGTTTGGCGCTTCGCGCGCGTGGCGCAGCTGGCCGGCGTCACGACGGCGACCGACCTGCACAACGAGCTGCCGGAGTCGACGGTGGCCGGCTATCGGCGGGCCAGCGTCAGCGACGACTTCCCGATCCGCCTGCTGCCGGCATTCGGCGCTATTTCCCTGCCGGTCGACGAGGGGGTGCGCAAGCTGACCGGGCTGTTGCGGCACAACAATGACCGCCTGCGCTTCGGGCTGGTCAAGATCGTCACCGACGGCTCGATCCAGGGCCTGTCGGCGCGTATGCGCTGGCCTGGCTACTACAACGGCCTGCCCAACGGCGTCTGGAACACCGGCCCGGACGACATCGACCGGCTGCTGCAGGCCTACCACGACGCCGGTTTCCAGGTGCACATCCACACCAACGGCGACGAGGCGTCGGAAGTGGCGATCGATGCCATCGAGCGGGCGCTGGCGCGCACGCCGCGGCGCGACCACCGCCACACCCTGCAGCATTGCCAGATGGCTGACGCGGCACAGTTCCGCCGCATGGCGGCGCTGGGCGCCTGCGTCAATCTGTTCGCCAACCATCTCTTCTACTGGGGCGACATCCATTACGGCCAGACCCTGGGCCCGGAACGCGCCAACCGCATGGACGCTTGCGCCACCGCGCGCGACACGGGCGTGCCGTTCGCCATCCACTGCGATGCGCCGGTGACGCCGATCGGGCCGCTGTTCACGGCGTGGTGCGCCGTCAATCGCCTGACGGCGAGCGGCCGCACCCTGGGCGAGACCGAAAAGATCACTGTCGCCGACGCGCTCACCGCCATCACCCTCGGCGCCGCCTATACGCTGAAGCTCGACCATGAAATCGGCAGCATCGAGGTCGGCAAGCGGGCCGACTTCGCCGTCCTGCACGACGATCCGTCGGCGGTGCCGCCGACGGCGCTGAAGGACGTGCGGGTGTGGGGCACCATGCTGGGCGGACGCGTCTTTGAGGCGCCGTCGGCCTGAGCGGGCGCGCAAATGATGGCGACGCGACGCCTGCCTCTGACGGTGATCGGCGGTTTCCTCGGCGCCGGCAAGACCACTTTGCTGAACCGCCTGCTGCGGCAGGCCGGCGGCCGGCGCTTCGCGGTGCTGGTCAACGACTTCGGCGCCATCGACATCGACAGCCGGCTGGTGGTGGCGCATGGCGGCGACACGATCAGCCTGGCCAATGGCTGTATCTGTTGCGGCATCGGCGATTCGCTGGTGATGGCGCTGATGCGGGTATTGGAGAAGGCCGCGTCGCTCGATCACGTCGTGGTCGAGGCCAGCGGTGTCGGCGATCCGGCGCGCATCGCCGAGCTGGCGCTGATCGAGCCGCTGCTGGCGCGCGACGGCGTGCTGGTGCTGGCCGATGCCGCCAGTGTCCGGGCCCGCGAGGCCGACCGTTACGTCGGCGATACCATCCGCCGCCAACTCGACGGCGCCGACCTGCTGATCCTCAACAAGACCGATCTGGTGTCCGAAGGCGAACTGACAGCACTAACGGCGTGGTTGCGCGATCGCCGGGCCGATGCGCGCATCCTCGCGGCCACACATGCGGACATCCCTGTCGAGCTGCTGTTCGGACTTGCGCCGGCGGAAATCACGGTGCCCACGAGGGTGCAGCCCGGTGCCCCGTCGCCGATCGATCCGCCGTTTCGTCGCTGGTCATTGACGACACTGGACCTGGTCGATCGTTCGGCGCTCGTGAGCGCATTGCGCGCCATGCCGCAGAGCGTGTTGCGGGCCAAGGCGATCCTGCGCATGAGCGATGCGCCGACGCAGCGGACCGTGTTGCACATGGTCGGGCGGCGCATCGACGTTCACGCCGATGGCCCATGGGGCATCGCGGCGTTGCGATCCGATCTCGTGCTGCTTGGCACGCCGGACATGCCGGACGACGCGACGCTCGATCGCGCCTTTGCAGGGTCGCTGGTGGCGCGTCGGCCCCTCGGCTGACCGCCTTGCCTGAGGCTCAGGCCGCCACCCGAAATGTGGCGTTCGCTCAAATTTGCCCCATTACGCAACCCTTGCCGCCGATCGACGTTTATTTCCGTCGTCCAGCAAGTAGAGGCAGCGGCATGGCAGAGCAATCCAGCGGCGGACTTGGCGGAGGCCTGTACTTTATAGTCGGCGCGGTGGTCGTGGCCGTGGCTGTGTTGGGCTACGTCGTTTTTGGCGGCCAAGGCGCGGGCGGCGGCAAGAAAATCGACATCACGATCGAGGCACCGAAGAAATAGTCTTCACAAGCGCCTCGGGTTCAGCCCGCTGGCGCATGGCCGCGTCGTTTTTTGACAGTGGCGGCGAGATAGCGGGCTCGTGCCCACCGGCAAGCCATGCCGTCGCACCCGTCCACTCGGAGCAGCTATCAAAACGTCTCCGCCCAAGGCCGCAAGTCGATCTCGTGCGTCCAGGCGCTGCGGTGCTGGGTGTGCAGCTGCCAATACGTATCGGCGATCGCCTCGTAGTCCAGCAAACCGTCGGGGCCGCGCTCGTCACGCAGCTGCGGCAGGCGGCCCAGCAGTCGAGCGCCGCCGATGCCACCGTCGACCACGACATGCGCAACGTGAATGCCCTTGGGACCGAGCTCGCGGGCCATGCTCTGGCCTACCGCCCGCAGGCCGGCCTTCGCGGCCGCGAAAGCGGCGAAGCCCGCCTTGCCGCGCAGCGATCCCGAGGCGCCGGTGAAAAAGATCGAGCCGGCGCCGCGCAGCACCATGCGTCGCGCCGCCTCGCGGCCGACCAGGAAACCGCCTAGGCAATGCTCGCGCCATAGCTGCTCGAAATCGGCGCGCTGCAGCTCCAGGATCGAATCGCGGCGGTTGCTGCCGGCATTGTAGACCAGCACCTGCAAGCCGCCCTGCACGTCCGCGGCGGCGACGAATCGCGCCGCATCGCCCTCGACGCTGGCATCGCCGGTCAGCGCCTCGGCGCTGCCGCCAGCGGCACGGATCTCGGCCGCAACCTTCTCGACCTTGGCCGGCGTGCGACCGACCGCGACAATGTGGAGGCCTTCGCGCGCAAAGCGTCGGGCTGTAGCGGCGCCGACACCTTCGCTGGCGCCGACGCCGACGATCAGGGCGGTATTGGCCATGGGTGCTCCTGTTGCTTGATGCGGTCGCGCGGCTCAGCGGCCCTGAAAGATCGCGGCACGACGTTCGACGAACGAGCGGATACCCTCCTTGGCATCCTCGCTGGCCATCACTCGGCCGCGGATTTGCGGCAGCGCGGCAATGGCGGCCGCTTCGCCGGCCTCGACATAGGTGTGTGCCGCGGCCTTCATGGCCTGCAGGCCGAGCGGCGCGTTGGCCGCGATCAGGCGAGCCACTTCCAGGCCGCGCTCGACATGACGGCCGAACGGTACGACCTCTTGCACCAGGCCGATCTGCAGGGCGCGGGCGGCGTCGAACTCATCGCACAGCATCAGGTGGTACATCGCGTTGCCCCAGCCGGTGCGGCTGAGGAAGCGGAAATGCGCCCCGCCCAGCGGCGCGATGCCACGCTTGGACTCCATCTGGCAAAAGCGGGCGGTATCGGCGGCGATCACGATATCGCCGGCCAGCATCATCTCGATGCCGATGGTGTAGGTGATGCCCTGCACCACCGTGACCAGCGGCTTGCGGCAGCGCCGGCGCATGCCGAACGGATCGACCTGGCCGTCGGGGACGCCCTTCCAGGTCGCGGTCGGGCCGAAGAACTTCGGCATGTCGAGGCCGGCGGTGAAGTGCTCGCCTTCAGCCGACAACACCGCGACCCACAGCGACTCGTCCTCGTCGTAGCGGGTAAGTGCCGCCGACAGCTGTTCCATCATCTGCGGCACGAAGGCGTTACGCTTGGCGACATTGTCGATCGTGATGTGCAGGATGCGGCCGTCGGTCCGCGTGCGGACCTCGCCGGCCTTGGGCGACTCCGCCATGCCTCAGGCTCCCTTGCCGCGCTGCGCCACGATCTCATCCTCGACGTCGCGCAGGCTGTCCTTTCCGAAGAAGACCTCGCTGCCGACGTAGAAAGTCGGGCTGCCGAAGGTGCCACGCGCCACTGATGCTTCGGTGTTCTTGACCAGCCGCTCCTTGACCTCCGGCGCCTGGACACGCTCCAGGAGTCGTGCGCCATCGAGGCCGCCACCATCGAGCGCAGCGCGGATCACGGCCGGGTCGTCCATCTTGCTGCCCTCCTCCCACATGTGGCGGTAGACGACTTCGACATAGGGCATCAGCCCGCCATCGAGCTCGGCCGCCACGGCGCCGCGCATGATCTGCAGGGTATTCACCGGGAAATGCGGGTTGAGCTTGAAGCGGTCCAGCTTGTGCCGCTTGATGAACCGCGCCATTTCCAGGCGCTCGTATTCCGGCTTGTTCTTGATGCCGGCGAACGCCTCCATCGGCGAGCGGTTGTTGGTGGCCTTGAACACGCCGCCCAGCAGGACGGGCACATAGGCGAACTTGGCGCCCGAGCGCGCTTCGATGGCGGGGATCACCTTGTGTGACAGGTAGGCATTGGGGCTGCCGAAATCGAAATGGAATTCCACGGCCATGGTGTTTTCTCCTTGTTGCGCGGCAGGACGGCGTCAGAAGCTTTCCATCCACGGCCGCAGGTCGAGTTCGTGCGTCCAGGCGCTGCGGTGCTGGGTGTGCAGGCGCCAGTAGTTCTCGGCGATCGCCTCTGGATCGAGCACGCCGTCCTGCGACTTGAGCGCGGCGCGATCCGGGAAATTGCTGCGGATCCACTCGGTGTCGATCGCGCCGTCGATCACGACGTGCGCCACATGGATGCCCTGCGGCCCGAGCTCGCGCGCCATGCTTTGCGCCAGGCCGCGCAGCGCATGCTTGGCGCCTGAGAAGGCCGAGAAGCCCGACCGGCCGCGCACGCTGGCGGTGGCGCCGGTGAACAGGATCGTGCCGCGACCGCGCGGCACCATCACCTTGGCGGCCTCGCGGCCCATCAGGAAGCCGGCGAAGCAGGCCATCTCCCAGACCTTGAAATAGACCCGGCTGGTGGTCTCGCGGATCGGGAAGTTGACGTTGGCGCCGATGTTGAAGACCGCGATCTCGAGCGGCCCGACCTCGCGCTCGATGGTTTCGACCATCGCGACGGTCTGATCCTCTTTGCGCGCGTCGGTGCCGAAGGCGCGCGCCTTGCCGCCCTCGCTTTCGATGCGCGCCACCAGCGGCTGGAGCTTGTCGGCCTGGCGGCGGGTGACGCAGGCGACGTAGCCTTCGCGCGCGAAGCGGCGGGCGATCGCGCCGCCGGTCGCATCGCCGGCGCCGACGATAAGGGCGGCTTTCGTCTCTGCCATGTCGTTCCCTCCTGCCCTATCCGCTTGCACGTTCCAAAAAAGAACGTACGATGTGTGCGTTCCAAAAAGGAACCTGTCAACGTCAATAGTTGTCCCGCACGGTGGAGGATTTCTCATGCGATGGGACGAGCTCGACCGCGAGGCCTGCTCGGTGGCGCGAACCGTCGCGGTGATCGGCGATCGCTGGACCCTGCTGGTGCTGCGCGACTGCTTCCTGCGCGTGCGCCGCTTCGAGACGTTCCAGGAGCGGCTGGGCATCACGCGCCACGTGCTGGCCGACCGGCTGCGCAAGCTGGTCAAGGCCGGCGTTCTGCGCAAGGCGGCCTACCAGCAGCGACCGCCGCGCTTCGAGTATCGTCTGACCGCCAGGGGACTCGACTTGCATCCGGTGCTGATGGCGATCGTGCATTGGGGCGACGTGCACCGCGCCGGCAAGCGCGGCCGGCCGCTGCTGCACGTCCATGCCGCCTGCGGCCGGCATTTCGATCCGGTGACGACCTGCTCGGCCTGCGGCGAGGCCGTGCGGGCCCGCGAGGTGCAGGTGCATCCCGGCCCTGGCGCCGCTAGACTCGCCGCTCCGCCGCTAGCAACCCGGGCATGACGATGAAGCTGCGCGCCGATCCCGATCCCGACGACCTTGCCGCCATGCGGCGCTGGTTCAAGGCACTGGAGGACTGCGTCAACGCCGTCGATTTCGCCGCCGGCCGGCCGCTGTTCGGCGAGGACATGGTCGCCTTCGGCACCTTCAGCGACTTCGTGGCCGAACGCGACGACGTCGAACGCGAGCAGTGGCGCCAGGTCTGGCCGACGATCCGGCGCTTCCATTGGCGGCTGGCGGACGTGAAGGGGATCGTGTCGGCCGACCGGTTGAGCGGCACGGGGCTGGCGATCTGGGATTCGGACGGCTTCCGCGAGGACGGCAGCCGCTTCGACCGGCGCGGCCGCGCCACTGTCGCCTTTGCGCGCCAAGCGGTGGGCGTGCCATGGATCGCGGTGCACACCCACATGTCGCTGTTCCGCGGCACGCCCGGCGTGTCGCATGGCCGCTTCAGCGGCCCCGGCGGCTGAGCGGTGCGCGCCTACCCTCGGCGCGCCATGACGAAACGCATCAGAGTGACGGTGTTGTTCTCGAAGGCATAGGTGCAGCGCCGCAGGTACTTCTCGAAATGGTCGAAGACCTTCGCGCCGCCAGGCCCAGCGACGATCTCGGCCTTGTGCGCCCGCAAGCGCGTGAGCCAGGCGCGCAAGGTCAGCGCGTAGTCCTCGGCCCTGCTCTCGGCGTAGATGACGTCGAAGAACGGGTTGGCGGCCTCGAACACCTCGCTCGGCCACGGCAGATCGGAGTCGGGAAAGACATAGGTCGGCACCGCCTTGGCGGCGTAGGCGCGATCGACGTAACCCCAACAGATGCTTTGCAGCGAAAGGAAGCCGCCTTTGCGCAGCCAGCCGTGGCAGCTTTCGAAGAACCGGCGATAGATGGCGAGCCGATGGTCAGGCGCGTAGCCCGGCCTTACGAAATGCTCGAAGGCACCGACGCTGACGATCCCGTCGATGGCACCGTCGGGCACGTAGACCTCGTAGCTCTCGCGCCGCACCTCGACGCCCGGCCAAGCTTGCCCGGCGATGTAAGCCGCCTGATCGCGGCTGAGCGTGAGCCCGATGGCCCGCTCGACACCACGGTCGCGGGACCGCTTGAGCAGCGCGCCCCAGCCGCAACCGATATCGAGCAACGTCCGGCACGCGCCCGAGCGGACAGCGTCGAGATGGAAGTCGAGCTTGGCGATCTGCGCCTCGTCGAGCGACAGCGCCGAGGCCGGCCCACGGTCCAGCGGCCCCCGCCAACGCGCCGCGCTGTAAACCAGCAGCGGGTCGAGCCACAGCCGGTAGAAGTCGGTGCCGACATCGTAGTGGAAGGCGATCGCCTCCTCCGACGCCCCGGCATAGCCGCCGGTGGCCTCGATCGGCGTACTGCCGGATTTCGCGTCGCTCATGCCGCCGACTCCCCGACCTCGCGCATCCTGTTGATGTCTGTCCGCCGACGGCGCCGGTTAGAAATAGGCGATGAGCCGACCGGCACTGGCGGTCGACAGCCAGATCAGGATCGACGCGGCCGCCTGGCCTCGGCCGATGGCCGGTGCGCGCCGATCCCACGCCGGCAGGCGCGACTGCCACAACAGGCGGAACGCCACCGCGTTCAGCACGCCCAGCGCCAGCAGCGCCATCTTGA
>DATFGV010000793.1:0-2677 GCA_035249115.1 Vineibacter sp. | reverse complement strand
TTCCCTTCAGATGCGTCGACTACCGTCTATCAGCCCGATTTCGCCCGCCAGGCCGAGCATCTCTGCCGCCTGGGCGGTGAGCCGGCCGATCTCGCCGCCGCCTTCCGGACCGATACGGATACCATTGCCCATTGGCTGTCGACTCAGCCCGCTTTCGCCCAAGCCGTCGCCAGCGGCCAGGCGGCAGCCGATGCCGCCGTCACTACCGCCCTGTTCCGCCGCGCCTGCGGCTTCGAACTGCGCTCGGTCCGCTGGCTGCGCGAAGACGGCAAGACGGTCGCCAGGACCTTCACCCGCGAGGTAGCGCCCGACCGGCAGGCCTGCATGATCTGGCTGCGCCACCGCCGCCCCGACCTCTGGGGCACTGGCCGGCGGGCGTCGCCGGGCGCGCGTCGCGCCGGCGATGCGTCAGGCTACCCCACTGCACCGCCTTCGCCCGCTACACCACGGTCGATGGCGCATGCACTGGGGGCGCGTCACTCCAGTGACGCGTCATGTATTGGCAACTGCAAAGACGCGCGACTGGAGTGGAGAGCCCCCGGCGCGTCCCCGCCAGGGACGCGTCGCTTTAGCGACGGTGCCTCCAAGCGGCCCGTCGGGCCTTGGCCGGGACGACGGGAGAGATCGGCTTGTGCGATCGACCTGAGCGCCGCGGCACCTGGGTCCGCTGGCTTGACCACAGCGCTGACAACCGTGCGGCGTGATCTTCTCACGACGACATCGGCGCTCGCGATCGATACCGCGTCGCACAGCGGCGCCGCCGCCCGATCCGCCGCCCTTGCCGTGCCGCTCGATCGGCGTCGTTCCCCACTCCTTGCCACCGAAGCTTAGGGAGAGCGCCGCCTTACAGGTCGGCGGCTCGCGGCCTCACACCTTCAGCACGTTGAACCGCGCGTCGCCGTCACGCTGCACCTGCGCGACCAGGTCGACCTCCCAGGCGAGATACTGGTTCATCGCCTCCTCGACCCCCTCGCGGCGGTCGTAGGGCCGGTACCAGACGTCGGTCGGCGGATCGGCCATGTGGTCCTGGCCCTTCTCGATCGGCAGGCGTGAATCGCGCCAGGCGCGCATGCCGCCCTCGAGCACCGCCACCGGCAGCGCCGTCACGTCGTGCTCGATCACGTCGGCGGCGGCCAGGCGCGCGCCAACGCCATCGGGCGAAACGAAGACCACCGTCCGGGCGTTTGGCGTTTTCGCCAACATGTCCGGCAAGGTCTTGCCGAGGTTGGCGCGCACCGCGAACCAGGCGCCAGGCACATGGCCGTCGCGATGCCTGATCGAGGTGTCGAGATCGATCACCAGCGCCTCGCCGGCGTCGATCCGCGCTTTGAGCTCGGCCGGCGCGAGGAGCGCCACCTTCAGGCGGTTCAGCCCGGGCACCGGGCGACGCTCCGGACCGGTTTCGATCTCGTCGGTCAGCGGCCGGTGCTTCAGCACATGCACCTTCTGCCAGCCCATCTGCAGCAGCCAATGCGCCGTCATCGTGGCGCGCACGCCATCGTTGTCGTGCAGCACGATGGTGGCGTTACGTACCCCGACATACTGGTCGGTTGCCTGCACCAGCTGGCCGCCGGCGGCATGGCGGAAGCCGACGAGATGGCCCTTGGCGTATTCGGCCGGATCGCGCACGTCGAACTTGTAGAGGCTGCTGCCGCTGGCCGTCGCGTCTTCTTCGAGTCGCCGCAGCGCGCTCATCGGGACGGTGCGCACGCCAATCTTCTGCGCCACCCGCGCCGCCGCCTCCCTGGCCCAGCCGGCCGCGGTGGGACTTTGGCCCCGATACGTGTCGTGCTTGCCGCGCGCCACCTGCAGGCCGGCGAGGTGCCAGCCCATGGTGCCGTTCTTCAGCGCCATCACCTTGTTGGGCAGGC
The DNA here is from genome assembly GCA_035249115.1 of Vineibacter sp. Taxonomy (GTDB): domain Bacteria; phylum Pseudomonadota; class Alphaproteobacteria; order Reyranellales; family Reyranellaceae; genus Vineibacter. The sequence continues at coordinate 806 of DATFGV010000793.1, read as the reverse complement.
CGGCGTTGATCAGCGACTGGGCGCCGATGATCGAGCGGGTGCGGCCGGCGCAGTTGACCACCACCAGGGTTTCCGGCTTCGGCGCGAAGTCCTTGACCCGATAGACCAGCTCGGCGCCGGGCACGTCGATGCCACCGGGGATCGACATGTTGCGGAACTCGTCCATCGGCCGGCTGTCGAGGATCACCAGGTCGGTCTTGTCGTCGACCAGCTTCTGCAGGTCGGCGGCGTCGATGCGCGGCGTGTCGCAGTCGTGCTCGACCACCTCGCCGAACGCCTTGCTCGGCACGTTGACGCCGGCGAACACTTCGAGGCCGGCGTCGCGCCACGCCTTCAGTCCGCCGTCCAGCACCGCGACGTTGCCGTAGCCGCAGCGCGACAGCCGGGCGGCGGCGCGGTTGGCGCGCCCCATCTGGCCCTCTTCGCCGCTGTCCATCAGCACGATGCGGGCGTGCGGATTGGGCAGCAGGGCGCGCACCCGCTGCTCGAGCTTGGACAGCGGCAGCGGCGTGGCGAACAGCGGATGGCCGAGGTTGAACTCGCCCTCCTCCCGTGTGTCGAAGAAAGCCAGCTCATCCTCGCCGCCGAGCGCCGCCTTGACCTCCTGGGCGGTAATCAAGGGCGTCAGGATCTTGGGCTTGGCCATGAAGCGCCGGGCGCGGCCGGTGTCGGGCTCGACGGTGACCCGGTCGGGCAGGTGCTCGAGGCTCAGCCCGTAAAGGCGCAGGTGCAGCGCCGGCGCGCCGCCTGCCGGCACCTGGATGGTGTGGAAGTCGTCGGGCAGGTACGCGACGCAATTGCCATTG
>DATFGV010000792.1:0-2523 GCA_035249115.1 Vineibacter sp. | reverse complement strand
CGATGCCAGCCTTCAGCTCCGTCTCGCGAGCCGCTATCGTCGCCGATGCCGCCGCGCGGCGACGGCGCAACGCCACGGCCTCCGCCTCGCCCAGGGCCGCCAGCTCGGCCTCGGCCCGCTGGACCTGCCGGTTGTCGAAAGCGCGACCGTCCAGCACGGCGGCACCGCGCGCGTCGTGCAGCGATTGCAGACGGCTGATCACCGCGTCCTTGCGCGCGGCGATGTCCTGCGTATCGGTGTCAGGCATGTTGTCTCCCTAGAATGCCGTGCCCGGATCGGGCGAACGCGAATCGACGCCCTCGTCCATCGAACCGGACGGCCGCCACAGCCAGATGTCGCTGCCCGAACGCTCGGGCTCGAACCCGAGGCGGCGCGCCCAGGCATCGGCGCGCGGCCAGGCGTGGTCGACGACCATCGATACGACCGGCACGCCGCTGCGGCCCAAATGGGTCAAAACCATGCGCGCCGCCTTGTGCAGCGCCACGGGGTATCGCCGCGCTTCGGCCGAGGCTTCGAGAAACACCCGCGCGCCGTCTGGCAGGAACACGGCGCCGCCAATGCCCAGCACGCCGCCGTCCGGCGCCACGCCGATCCAGGCACGACAGCGCGCCGACGGCGTGCGGCCGCAATAGGCGCGGAAGTCCGCCAGGGTCGCCGGACGAATGACCACGCGACCGGGCGCGGGACGTTCACGGCGTCGCCGCGCGCCGGCGTCACGCGGCGCCACGGCCGGCATGTCGCGACGCCCTACCGGTGGTCCGACGTCAGGACGTCGGCGACCACCGCCCGCACCGTGCAGGGCAGCGGCGCCTGCGCCTTGAGGCAGAGGCGTGGGTCGTTGTCCCAATCGCCCGCAACCTCGCTCATGTCCTCGTCGGCCTGGTCGATGATGCCGTCCACGTCGATGGTGGCGCCGTCGCGGACCTGCTTCAGCCGGTCCATGGTGGCGAAGTCGCCGCCGTACTCCAGGCCGCGCGGGTGCGTCCTGAAGAGCGACAGGCCGACATAGTTGAGCTTTTTCTTCTGTCCCAGGGCGGTGCCGCCCATCGACGCGTAAGCCAGCTTGGCCGACTTGTAGCGCGCCTCGTAGGGCAGCCCGGCGACGACGAAAGACGCGGCCGTCGGGATCGTGATCTGGCCACCGGACACTGTGAACAGGCGCGGCGCGTCACCGGCCTCGTCCCACGGGCAGACCCCGTCGGCCCAGACCACGACCGCCTCGCCTTCAAGATGCGACAAACCGGTCACGGTCGCTGTCGCGGCGCCGCTGTACACGACATGCGAATCGCTGAGCCGCGTGTCGGTCGCGCCCTGCGACTGCGCCCAGCTCGCCATTTTCTCGATGTAGCGCACGGTCTGGCCGCCGATCGACCGACGCACGACGTAGTAGACCTTGTTCTCCGGCCGGCCGGGCAGGACACAGACGTCCTCGATGAATCCCGACGCGCCGGTGGTTTCGATCTCGACGAACGGCGACACGTCCTCGACCGGGTTGAAGATCATCAGCGCCGCCGTGCCGTCGAGGCGCACGAAATGCACCCGCGTCTCGGGCTGGCGCTGCGCCGCCAGGGCCGCGATGCCCGGCTCGCCGATCTCCGGCACCAGCACATCGGCCTCGCGCGCCTGGTAGTCGGAGGCGTTGGGATCGAACAGGATCTGGATCAAGCGCGTCCCGCCGGCCTGGACGAAGAAGGCGCGCTGGTCAACCTTGACCGCCGGCAGCCGGTCGCTGCCGTTGGTGCCGGCGTCCTTGATGCTGAACTGTGTCGGGGTCAGCGGCTCGTCGAAGCTCGAGGAGCGGATCGACAACTCGGCACCGTCTGTACCGATCAGCAGACGCTGCAGCGGCAGCGCCCAGTTGATGTTGTCGACCGGACCGCTGCCGATCGTCCGGTTGAGCGGGCCGGCGTCGCCCTCGAACTCCTCGTCGAAGCTGTCGTAGGCGTCCGAGACGCTGCCCCAGATAGCGTTCTTGCCGAACCACCACAGGCGCCCTTCGTAGAACGCCACCGCCGAGGGCCAGCCGCGGTTGTCGCTCCACATGCCCTCGCGCCAGTCCTCGGTCAGCGACGTCGTCGGCATCGGCCGCAGGATCTCGGCCGTCAGCTGGGTTGACGAGACGTACTGCAGCCCACGGGCGATACCGAATCGGCCGCCACCGGTGTAGCCGAGCGTCGCAACCGCGACGCCGGACGTGTAGCCGCCTGGGCGGAACCCGAGCCGCACCCACATCGTGGTGTTCGGGACCGTGAGATCGACCGTCGTGGTCGTGTTCACGGTGTACTGGGCAAAGCCGTTGAAACCGCTGTCTTCGCCGTCGAAGCTGCGTTCCAGGAAGATGGTCCCCGACCAGGTGCCGGTGATGACGACGTTGACCGTGCGTTCCGCCGCCGTGTTGCCGAAGACGCGGATCACCGTCGTGTAGGTGTCCTCGCGCGCCAGGCCGACCGTACTGACCTGGGTGTTGGCGAACAGGCGGAACAGCGCGCCGACATGGGCCGGCTTGAAGAACGGGCCGTCGGT
>DATFGV010000791.1:0-3114 GCA_035249115.1 Vineibacter sp. | reverse complement strand
GTCCTGAGCTCAGCGAAGGACCTTGCGGTGAATTGTTCAGAGAATGGCGGCAGTCATTGGTCAATGACGCCTTCTTGTTGTGACCGCCATACCGCGAGGTCCTTCGCTGTGCTCAGGACGACGGCGGCAGCGATGCTCAGGCTCGGCAGATGACGCCGGAGGACGCCAGCGCTCGCTCCGGCGCGACCAGCGCACGCGACGGCGTTCGCTTCGAGGTCAATGGCCGATCCGTGACCGTGGCGGCGCCGCCGCTCAAGAGGCTGGCGCAGGCGCTGCGCGACGACCTCGGTCTGACCGGCACCAAGATCGGCTGCGATGCCGGCGACTGTGGCGCCTGTACGGTTCTGCTCGACGGCCGGCAGGTTTGCGCCTGCCTGGTGCCGCTGGGCCAAGTCGAGGGCCGCCGGGTCGAAACCGTCGAGGGCCTCGCCGCGCGCGACGGCACCTTGTCGCGGCTGCAACAGGCGTTCCTCGCCAATGGCGCCGCGCAGTGCGGCATCTGCACACCGGGCATGCTGATGTCGGCCGGCGACCTGCTGCGGCGCACGGCGCGACCTTCCCGCACCGAAGTTCTCGATGCCATCGGCGGCACGCTCTGTCGCTGCACCGGTTACAGCAAGATCGTCGATGCCGTGCTGGCGGCGACCGATAGGCTTGAATTCACCGCGCCACCGCCGCAACTGGGCAGCGCCGTCGGCGCCCGCGTGCCCCGGATCGACGGCGTGGCGAAAATCGTCGGCACCGACTCCTACGGCGGCGATTCGGTGCCGGCTGACGGGTTGTGGCTGCGCGTCGTGCGCTCGCCGCACGCTCATGCGCGCTTCACGGTCGGCGACCTCGACGCGGTCGGGCGGGCACACGGCGGCATCGTGCGGATCCTCTCGGCGCGCGACGTGCCGTTCAACGGCTTCGGCATCTACCCCGACATCAAGGACCAGCCGGTACTGGCCGACGGGTTGGTGCGCTATCGCGGCGAGGCGGTGCTGGCGTTGGTCGGGACGCGCGACGCCATCCTGCGGCTGCGCGACGAGGCGCTGCCGATCGCGTGGACGCCGTTGCCGGCGCTCGCCGACGTCGATGCCGCGCGCGCGCCGGGCGCGGCGCTGGTGCAGGCCGACAAGCCGCGCAACCTGCTGGTCGACGGTGGCGTTCGCAGTGGCGACGTTGGACTGGCCTTTGCCGCTGCCGCGGCGACTGCAGAGCTAAATGTCGACACCCCGTTCGTCGAGCACGCCTACATCGAGCCTGAGGCGGGTTGGGCGCGGCGGGTCGGCGACCGCCTGGAGGTCCATGTCACGACCCAGTCGCCTTACATGGACCGCGACGAAGTCGCCAACGTCATGCGGCTCGCGCAGCGCCAAGTGCGCATCGTGCCGACGGCTTGTGGCGGTGGTTTCGGCGGCAAGCTCGACCAGTCGGTGCAGCCGCTGGTGGCGCTAGCGGCCTGGCTGCTCGATCGGCCGGTGGCCTGCATCTACACGCGGCCGGAAAGCATGGCAGCGACCACCAAGCGCCACCCGTCACGCATACGCGCGCGCTTCGCCGCGACCGCAGACGGAAGATTGTCGGCCTGCGACGTCGATGCCGTGTTTGACACCGGCGCCTATGCCTCATGGGGTCCGACCGTCGCCAACCGCGTGCCGGTGCATGCGATGGGGCCGTACGCCGTGCCCAACGTGCGGACTTGGGGCGCGGCTATCTTCACCCACAACCCGCCATCCGGCGCCTTCCGCGGTTTCGGCGTGCCGCAGGCCGCTATCGCCCACGAAGCGGCGATGGATTCGCTGGCAGACCAGCTGGGCATCGATCGGCTGGAGTTCCGTCACCGCAATGCGCTGCGGGTTGGCGACCGCACCGCGTCCGGCCAGTTGCTCGAACATTCCGCCGGATTGCCGGCCTGTCTTGAAGCGTTGCGGCCGCACTGGAGGGACGCGCATGCGGCTGTCGCACGGTTCAATGGCAAAGCGGCCACGGCAGGCGACGTACGGCGGCGCGGCGTCGGCATCGGCTGCATGTGGTACGGCATTGGCAATACGTCGATGTCCAACCCCTCGACCATGCGCATCGGGCTGGCGCGCGACGGCGCGCTGACCCTGTACAGCGGCGCTGTCGACATCGGCCAGGGCAGCAACACCATCATGGCCCAGATCGCCGCCGACGCATTGGGCCTGCCGTTGGCGCAGGTCCGCCTGGTGGCGGGCGACACCGACCTGACCGCCGACGCCGGTAAGTCGTCGGCGTCGCGCCAGACCTTTGTGTCGGGCAAGGCGGCGGAACGAGCCGGCGCCGACCTGCGGCGTCAAATCCTCCGGCTGGCCAATGCCGGCACCGAGGCGCGTCTGATGCTGGACGGAGCGGTGCTTACTGTCTGCGACGGCGATCTTGTGCGCCGCATCGACCTCGGCGGCCTGCCGCTAACGGCGGAAAGCGACGTGTGGCGCGGCGAGGGTACGTTCGATCCGCCTACGACGCCTCTGGATGAGAACGGGCAGGGCGTGCCTTACGCGACCTACGCGTTCGCGGCGCAGATGGCCGAAGTCGAGGTCGATGTCGAACTGGGCACCACGCGCGTGTTGCGCATCGTGGCAGCGCACGACGTCGGTTGCGCTATCAACCCGATGCAGGTGGAAGGACAGATCGAAGGTGGGATTGCCCAGGGCCTCGGACTGGCGTTGATGGAAGAGTATTTGCCGGGCGCTACAGAGAACCTGCACGACTACCTGATCCCGACGGCCGGCGACATGCCGGAGATAGAGATCATCCTGGTCGAGGACCGCGAGCCCCTCGGACCATCCGGCGCCAAGGGTGTTGGTGAGCCCGGCCTGGTGCCGACGGCGCCGGCCATCCTGGGCGCCATCGACCACGCCACCGGCGTGCGCCTGACGCGGGTGCCGGTCCTGCCGCACCGCCTGCGCGCCGCGTTGCGGGCGAACGCAAGTCCTTCTCCCCGCGAAGGCGGGGAGAAGGTGCCCCGAAGGGGCGGATGAGGGGCTTGGCGATGTACGAACAGATGAGTCTTGTGCAGTTTGAAACGTCAGCGTCATCCATATGCTTGGGGTATCCTGGCGATGAAGCCCCTCATCCGGCGCTTCGCGCCACCTTCTCCCCGCCTTC
>DATFGV010000790.1:0-8739 GCA_035249115.1 Vineibacter sp. | reverse complement strand
TGTCGCAGCGTCGCGAGTCCTTCGCCTGGCGGATCGTGCCGGTCGGCACGGTGCGCATCACCGGCGCCGCCGACGTGCAGGGCGACAGGTTGAAGTGGGGCGTCTACGCCTGGGGCATCGGGCTCAGCTGCTGGCGCATCGACGGCGGCACCATCATCGGCGATCCGCAGGCCGAGGCGTCGTGGCGCGAGCTCGACCAGGTGCTCGACCGCGGCTACGCCGACACCTGGGGCCGCCGCTGGCGGATCGACGCCTTCGGCGTCGACACCGGCTACCTCAGCCAGCGGGTCTACGCCTGGGCCCGTCGCCACGCCGCCGAACGACGCGTCTACGCCGTTGACGGCCGCGGCGGCTGGAAGCTGCCGCCACTGCTGCGGCCGCGCCGGGTCACGGTCAACCTGGTCGGCCGCGCGGTCGGCAAGGTGCTGCTGTGGCCGGTCGGCACCTGGGACCTCAAGTCGGAGCTCTACGCCGCGCTGCGCCGCACGATCGAGGGCCCCGACGCCGACGGCCGCTGGCCGCCCGGCGCGATGCATTTCAGCGAGGCCTGCGACGAGGAGTTCTTCCGCGAGCTGACCGCGGAGCACCTCACCGTGCGCGAGCGCGCCGGCGGTCTCGTCGAGCGGATCTGGATCAAGGACCGCACGACGCCGAACGAGGAGCACGACATACAGGTCTACAGCCGCGCCCTGGTCCACCACCTCACCGACGCCTGGACGCCGGAGGAGTGGGTCAAGGAGGCCGCACGGCTCGGCCAGCCACCGGAAGCGGCGCAGCGCGACCTGCTGCACTGGATCCAGCCGGCGCCGTCGGCGCCAACGGAAGGCGCCGCACCGGCCGCGCCGCCGTCAACGACCACGGCGACGCAGCCGGCGGAGTCGCCGCGCGCCGTCAACGAGCCGCGCCGCTTCTTCCGCCGCGGTACCGGCCATTCCAGCCTGATGAACTGAGGACGCGATGGCCTGGACGCAGACCGACGCCGACAGGCTCCGCAAGGCGATCGCCCAGGGCGTCCTGACCGTCGAGCACGACGGCAAGCGCACCACCTATCGCTCGCTGGCGGAGATGCGGGAAACCCTGGCGATGATCGAGGGAAGCCTCAGTGACACCGCCGGCAAGTCGCGCGTGACGCAGATCCGCTTCACCAGCGAAAAGGGCCTCTGATGGCCTTCGCTCTCGACTGGGTGCGATCGATCGGCCGCCGGTTCGCCTCCAGCGTCAAAACCAACAGCCTCGGCGACGGGCTGGAAGCCGGCCGCTCGGCGCGTCGGCTGTCGACCTGGCGGCCGACGCAGCAGCACGTCAACGCCCTAATCGCCGGCTCCGGCAGCACGGTCCTGGCGCGCGCGCGCTTTCTCGCCCGCAACAACGGCTACGCCTCGGCCGCTGTCGAGGCCTTCGCCTCAGCGGCCGTCGGTCCCGGCATTGTGCCGGCCTGGCGGGTGGCAGATGCGGATTTGCGCACCCGCGGCCACGCCCTGTTTCGCGACTGGACCGACGAGTCCGACGCGGAAGGACTGACCGATTTCTACGGCCAGATGCGCCGTGGTGCTCGCGAACTCTACATCGCCGGCGAGGTGTTCCTGCGGCAGCGGCCGCGCTACCTGTCAGACGGGCTGTCGGTGCCGCTGCAGCTGCAGATGCTGCCGGCCGAGATGCTCGATCCCTGCTTCACGACCACGGCGCCGAACGGCAATCCGATCCGCCAGGGCATCGAGTTCGACCGCATCGGCCGGCGTGTCGCGTATCATTTCTGGCGCAGCCATCCCGGCGACAGCACCGAACCGTTCAATCGCTCCGGCGAGCGGGTGCGGGTGCCGGCCGGCGACGTCATCCATGTCATCGATCCGGTCGAGGCCGGCCAGATCCGCGGCCTCACCCGGTTTACCAGCGCCATCGTCCGGCTGTGGACCCTGGACGGCTACGACGACGCCGAACTGGAGCGCAAGAAGACGGCGGCGCTGCATGCGGGCTTTATCACCCGCGGCGATCCCGACGGCGCGCTGTATGACAAGGCGGCCGAGGAGGCCGCTAGGACGGCCGACGGCATAGCGACACCGGGCCTCGAGCCCGGCACGATGAAGATCCTGCTGCCAGGCGAGGACGTGACGTGGTCGACGCCGGCAGAGTCCGGCACCAGCTATGAGCCGTTCCAGTACCGCACCCTGCTGCAGCTCTGCATGGGGCTCGGCATTCCGTACTACGAGGTCACCGGCGATCTGAAGCAGGCCAACTATTCCAGCCTGCGGGCCGGCATGGTGGCCTTCCGCCGCCGCATCGAATCGTTCCAGCACTCGGTCCTGGTCTACCTGCTGTGCCGGTCGGTGTGGCGCGCCTGGCTCGACCAGGCCGTCTTGTCCGGCGCGCTGCCGCTGCCGGGCTACGCCGAGAACCCACGCGCCTTCCTCTCGGTCGAGTGGATCCCGCCGCGCTGGGACTGGGTCGATCCGGCCAAGGACATCAAGGCCGAGCTGATGGCCAAGGATGCCGGCCTGAAGTCGCGCTCGTCGATCATCAAGTCGATGGGCGGCGATCCGGAGCAAGTCGACCGCGAGATCGCCGACGAGCGGGCCCGCGAGAAATCGCTCGGGCTGGACTTCAGCGCCGCAACGCCGCGCGGAGCCTCGTCGGGTGAGTCCGGCCGCGATGACGCCGAAGACGGAACGTCGGACGAACGCACCCGCCGCCCGGCGGCGGAGTGAGGACAGCATCATGCAGCGCATCGCCTATCCGCGCATCGCGGCCCGCCTGTTCGGGCGGCCGCTGGCGATTGATCCGCCGCGGCTGAAGGTGATCCTCGATGCCCTGGGCGAGCGGGTGGTGATCGGCGCCATGGACGACGATGGCGAAGAAGAACTGCCATCGCGCGCCGACATCGTGGCCCGCCGGTTTGGCGCCGTCGCCGGTGGTCGCATGGTCGAAGTAGGCGAGGGCATCGGCGAGTACTGCCTGACGCCCGGCGGTGTCGCGGTGATTCCCGTCGTCGGCCCGCTGGCACAGCGCTTCGACTGGCTGGCGGCGGTCTGCGGTTTCGCGACCTACGACGGTCTCGGCGCGACGCTCGACGCGGCGCTGGCCGATCCGTCGGTGCGGGCCGTCCTCTACGACTTCGATTCACCCGGCGGCGAAGCGATGGGCATGTTCGACGCCGCGGACCGCATCCTCGAGGCGCGCGGTGTCAAGCCGGTGTGGGCCTGCGCCAACGGCCTGGCGGCGTCGGCGGCCTACGCCCTGGCCGGCGCCGCGGAACGTCTGACCGTGCCGCGCATGGGCTATGTCGGCTCGATCGGCATGTTCTCGGTCCATGTCGATCGTTCGGCACAGGACGAGAAACTCGGCCTGAAATACAGCGCCGTCTACAGCGGCAAGCGCAAGATCGACGGCTGGGATCACGCGCCGCTGTCGAAGGATGCCCGCGACCGGCTACAGGCCGACGCCGACGAGGGCCGCCGCATGTTCGCCGGCCTGGTCGGCCGCCAGGGCCGCATCGATCAGCGCGCCGCGCTGGAAACCGAGGCGGCCGTATTCCGCGACGACGACGCGGTCGGGAACGACCTGGCCGACGACGTAATGAGTTTCGAAGAGACGCTCGCAGCACTCACCGAATTGGCGGCCGGCCGGCCGGCCAACGCAGCCGCGCGCTACGCGGCGTCACCCCATGGAGGTCGAAAGATGACCAAGAAAGCCACGGCCGGCGGCGATCCGGCGCCGGATGACCACCAGCCACCGGCAAACCCTGCACCTACCGCCGACCCGGCGCCCGCAAAGCCGCCTTCGCCAGTACCGGCCGAGAACGACACTGCTGGCCAGGCTGAGGCCAAGGCGACGACGATCGTCGAGCTCTGCACCTTGGCCGGCATGGCAGGTGCCGCGTTGGGCTTCATCCGCGGCAATGCCAGCGTCGACGAGGTCCGCGCCAAGCTGCTGAAGGCCAAGGCCGACGCTGTAGACCGCAATCCGATCGACGGATCCCCGCCCGCCACTACGGCGCCGGTGATCGACGCCGCGGCGATCTACGCCAAGCGCAACGCGGCGCGGCACTGAACGCCGCGAGACTTCAACCCTTCCGCCGGCGTGGCGGCATCTGACGGAGTGAATCATGCCTGAGAAGAGCGAAGGCAAGTGGGCCGGCGAGGCGATCTACAGCGAGGCCGCCGGCACGCGCTCGCGCGACAAGATCACGGTGGCGAGCGGCGAGGGTGTGCTCTCGGCGATGACCATCCTCGGCAAGGTGCTGACCGGCGCCGGCTCCTCGGCGGCCTTCGCCGGCAACACCGGCAACGGCGCCATGGGTGCCATCACGGTCGGCGCCGGCGCCAAGCCCGGGGTCTACAAGCTGGTGGTCATCGAGCCCGCCGCCAACGCCGGCCGGTTCACGGTCGAGGATCCCGACGGCGCGACCGTTGGCGTCGGTACCGTCGCCGTGGCGTTCAACGCCGGCGGCCTCTCCTTCACCCTGGCCGACGGCGCCACCGACTTCGTGTCCGGCGACGGGTTCGACATCACGGTCGCCGCCGGCTCCGGCAAGTACAAGGATTTCGACGTCGCGGGCACCGACGGCAGCCAGATCGCCGCCGCGATCCTCTATGACGGCGTCGATGCCACGGCTGCCGACGTCGCCGCCACCGCGTTCACCCGCGACTGCGAAGTCAACAAGGCCGAGCTGGTGTTCACCGGCGCGCCCAACACCAACCAAAAGAACGCCGCCTACGCCGACCTGGCGAAGCTCGGCATCATCGCGCGCTAGAGGCGCATCCTCACACCGCGCCGGCGCGGCGCAACTGAAAGACCCGCCGGCGCGCCGGCCGGGCGAAGGGAGTCTTCCATGTTGGACGTTTTCTCCGGCAACGGCTTTTCCGTCCTCACCCTGACCGACGCGGTCAACAAACTGCCGTACGTGCCGGGGCGTCTCGGCCAGCTCGGTATCTTCGCCGAATCGGGTATCGCGACCACGACCATCGAGATCGAGGAGCGCAATGGCGTCCTGCGCTTGGTGGCCGCGACGCCGCGCGGCGCGCCCGGCGTGCAGGCCGTCGAGCCCAAGCGCAAGGTGCGCAAGCTGGCGATCCCGCACATCGAACTCGATGACACCCTCAATGCCGACCAGGTGCAGAACGTGCGTGCCTTCGGCACCAACGACCAGCTGCTCGGCGTGCAGCAGGCGGTCAACACCAAGATGGGCGACATGGTGCCGTCGATCGACGCCACCCTGGAGTTCCACCGCATCGGCGCCGTCAAGGGCATCGTCATGGACGCCGATGGCGTCACGCCGCTCTACAATCTCTTCAGCGAGTTCGGCGTCACCCAGGAGACCGAGATCGATTTCGACCTCGACAATGCCGCGCCGGCCTCCGGTGCGGTGCGGTTAAAGTGCACCGCTGTGGTGCGCCTGGTCACCGACAACCTACTCGGCGGCACCTCGTTCCAGCGCATCCATGCGGTGTGCGGCGACACCTTCTGGGATCAGCTGATCGCCCACAAGGAGGTCCGCGAGACCTACCTCAACCAGCAGGAGGCGGCGCAGCTGCGCAACGGCGTCGCCTACGAGACGCTCAACTACGGTGGCATCACCTTCGAGAACTACCGCGGCAAGGTGCGCATCGCGACGGGCGCCGATGCCGACGTCGACTTCGTCGGCGCGACCAAGGCGCACTTCTTCCCGGTCGGCGCTCCCGGCCTGTTCAAGCACTACAACGCGCCGGCCGACCTGATCGAGACGGTGAACACCATCGGCCTGCCGCGCTACGCCCGGATGTACCCGGACCAGAACGGCAAGCTGGTGCACATCGAGGTGCAGGCCAACCCGATCATGATTTGCACCCAGCCGAAGACCTTGATCGTCGCCCGGAACACTTGATCCGTGGTCGATCTCTCGATCGTCGACGACGCCTGCGCCGCGGCGTTCGGCGAGAGCGTCACGATCACACCGACCCACGCCGCGCCGTTTACGGTCACCGCCATCGTGCGGCGCGGCGAGCGGGTCGAGGGCTTCGCCCGCGCCCGCGACTTCGCGGCACCGGCGGTGGTGGCCGAGATCCGCAAGAGCGAGTGGCCGGCGCCGTGCGCCGGCGACCACGTCGATATCGGCGCCGAGCACTTCGCGGTCGACCATGTCGGCCAGGACGACGCCGGCATCTGCTGGACGCTTGACCTGAAGAAGCTGGCCTGACCCATGCCCCTGGCCGTCCGTGAACAGATCCTTGCCGCGCTGTTCGCCCGGCTCGGCGACCGCCTCGGGCTGCGCGGCGACGGCCAGGACGATGTCCCGCTGCGCCGCAACCCGTCGGCAGCGCAGGAGCAGCTGACTGCTGTCGATCTCTACGACGGCGGTCACGACATCGAGGTCGGCAGCACGACACGCGACAGCGCCTACATCCTCGGCGCCGAGCTCGAGCTGTTCGCGCCGGACGGGCCGGCGTTTAACGAGCTCTATGCCCGGGTGCGGGCCGCGATCGACCTCGATCGCACCTTCGGCGGCCTGGCCAACAACGCGAAGGAGCGCAGCCTGACGCAGCCGTCGCCCGGCACAACCGCCGGCCATCCCGACGTGCTCGGCGCGGTGCTGACCCTCGATGTCGAATTCTGGACGCGCGACGACGACGTCCGCGCGCAGTGACGGAGACATCCATGAAGTTGCGCGTACAGGTCCTGGCGCCGTGGACCCACAACGGCGTTGAGCAGCCGGTCGGCTCCTTTGTCGAGCTCGACGAAGCCGATGTCCGCCTGCTGCGCGGCGCCGTCAGCCAGGAACACATTCCGGAGCCGCCGCCGGCAATGCCGGCACCACCGGCGGCACCGGCACGCAGCGAGGAAACCTGAAGCGCCGCTGCACCAGCGCTCCAGCCATTCGGAGGTCATAAATGCCTACGCTGCGCACCCGCAATGCCGCGCTGCTCGTCAAGATCGAGTCGACGCCGGGTACCTTCGACGCACCGAACACGACGACCGACGGCATCCTGATCGAACGGCCGCGCATTGGCTACGGCCCGCAGCTGGTGCAGACCGACGAGGTCACCGGCTCGCTGGACTCGGAGGCTCCGATCGTCGGCGGCATGCAGGCGACGTTGCAGTTTCCTTTCTACCTCAAGGGCGGTGTGCTGCCCGGCGTGGCGCCGGAATGGGGCAAGCTGGCGCGGATCTGCGGTCTCGCCGAAGTGGCGACGGTGCAGACCATCAGCGGCACCGGCATCGCGGTGGCCGACAACAACACCATCACCGACTCCGGCAACCAGTTCGGCCCGCTGACCGTCGGTACCCACATCTTCGTCGGTGGCTTCTCGAATGCCGCCAACGCCAACAAGGAACTGATCGTCACCGTCTCGGCCGCCGGCTCGATCGACGTCACCAATCCCGACGGCAGCGCCGCCAACCTGGCGGCCGAGTCGGCCGGCGCCACCATCACCATCCGCTATGGCGTCGCGGGGACGCTGGCGACCGCCGGCACCACGATCTCGGCCACCCTTCAGGCGCCGTTCGCGGCCACCGCCCAGCTCTATCGCGGCATGCCGGTGCTGCTGTCCGGCAACCCGGCGACGCCGGAGTTCGTGGTCTGTAATGACTACACGGTGGGCCGGCTGCTCACGATCACCAAGCTGATGGGCGCGGCGCTGACCACGTCGACCCGCGCCAGCATCCCGGCCAACGTCCGCTACCAGCCAGTCTCTACCGGTATCCCGGCAGGGTCTGTCGAGGTTTACATGGATGGGCTGCGCCGCCGCTTCCGCGGCTGCCGCGGCATGCTGTCGTTGCAGATGGACGCCGGCGGTGCCTGGCGCGGCAACGTCACCCTGCGCGGCCTCGCGGTCGATCCCCCGAAGGCCGACGCTGCGATGGTGACGCCGACCTACGACGCCACGCGGCCAGGCATCTGGCGGGCGTCCCGCTTTGCGATCGACCGCATCGCCAACGGGCTCGAAAGTTCCGGCATCGAAGTTGGCTCGAGGGTCGAGTTCCCGGCCGATCCGAACGACCCCGAGGGTTTCACGGTGCCGGAGATCACCCAGCGCCAGGTTACCGGTACCGCCAACCCATATGAAACCCTGGTCGCGACCCGCAACCTGCTGGCAACGCTGCGGTCGGGCAGCAACGTCCTGATCGACGGCCAGATCAAGGGCAACGCTGCGGCCAACGCCGGCGGCCGCCTCGCGTTCACGATCCCGACGGCGATCCTGACCAACGCCGATCCCGACGACGCCCGTGGCTTCTCGGTCGAGCAGCTCAACTGGTTCTGCCGCGGCGCCGACAGCGGCTTCCAACTGGCGATCTGGTGAGTCGATGGCCAACGTGCTGCCGATCTCGCCGCGGCTGGAGCTGAGTTTCACGCCGCCCGGCGCCGACGGCGATCCGCCGCCGGCCTACCGCTACAAGCCGCCGACCTTGCTGCAGCGCCAGGCCTGGCGCGCCCGCGTCGGCTCCGTCGCCGGCATCCAGGCCGGCCCGGCGCAGGTGCGCGCCGCGGTCGCCGCCGGGCTGGCGAAATTGTGCGAGGACACCGTCGACCGCGATGCGCTGCTCGGCCTGTGGGACGTCGCGCTGGCGGCCGACGAGGCGGCTGCCGACATCGGGCAGCGCTCCATGGCCGTCGTCGACCGGCGCGCCGCGCTGGCGGAAGGCGCCGATCCTTCGGCGATCGACGCCGAGCTCGAGGCGTTGCAAGCCGAAGCCGCGGCGGTGGCGCTGAGCGAAGAGCAGCTCGACCAGCTGGAGCGGCTCGACGACATGCTGCGCCGGCACCACCCG
>DATFGV010000789.1:0-2056 GCA_035249115.1 Vineibacter sp. | reverse complement strand
GAGCCGATGACAAATCGGTCGGCGGCGAACGTGTCGAAATCGCTGCGGATGCGGTCGGCGGGCACGAAGCCGCTAGCTTCGCCCCAGCTGGCGTAGGCCTCGTACTTGAAGGACAGCGGCTCGCGCACCTCGTCCAGCGCCTTGCCGGTGCCGCTGCCGACATGGCATTCGCGGATGATCGGAAATTCGGCGGCCGGCGCCAGGCCCAGCGCCGCGCGGGTGTCGCGGAACAGCGCGCCGAGGCGGCCGACCGATTTCTCGCTGACCATCGGCGAGGGCATCCACGCGTCGCCCAGCCGGGCGGCGCGCTTGACTGCAACTTCGACGTCGCCGGCCAGCCAGATCGGCGGCCCGCCGGGCCGTTTCGGCTTGAGGCTGGCCTGCACGCCGCTCAGCTTGTGGAAGCGGCCCTGGTGCTCGACCACGTCGTCACGCCACAGCTTGCGGATCACCTCGATGCCTTCGGCCAGCAGCGGCACGCGGTCCTTGAACGTGACGCCAATCGAGTCGAACTCTTCTTTCCGGTAGCCGAGCCCGAGGCCGAGCACGAAATTGCCGCCGGTCAGCCAGTCCATGGTCGCGGCCTCCTCCGCGATCACCACGGGGTTCAGCAGTGGCAACAGCAACAGGCCCGGCCCCAAGGTCATGCCTTCGGCCTCTGCCGCCAGCCGCGCCAGCAGCGGCGTCGCCTGGAACATCTGCAGGGGCTTGGAGACAAAGTGCTGGCCGACCATCAGCGAGGCGAAACCGTTGGCCTTGGCCGCCCGCACCTGGTCGATCAGGTTGGCCAGCTCCGGCCCGAGGTCAGCGCCGGCACGCCACTGCGTCGCCATGTAGAGGCCGATTTTCATCGTCTGCGTCCTGTCCGGTGCCTGGACGCCACTGTGGGTGCCCGTCCGGCGACAATGCAAGCCTTTGCTTGAAAATCCGATGGCCGCGACTAGGATCGCGGTTGTCCTGCATCCAGCCAGGGAGGGCTGCGTGAGCACGTACAACCAGCATCACCCGCGCGGTCCTTGCCGCGCCCCACGACTGCATGTCGTGGGGCCGACCTACCGCCCGGACTGACGCTTCCTAAGCTCGTCCTATCTGGTCAGCCCCCAACGGCATCAAACGCCGGCGATCCAAGGTCGCCGGCGCGCCAATGGATTCACAATCGCCGCAGCCCGACCGTGGCGCGGCCACTGACCATCGGGAAGAACATGGGATCGATCAATCTGCGCGACGTGAGCGTGCTCACGCCCACGCCTCTCTTTCGCAATCTCACCCTGACAATCGGGGACGGCGATCGAGTCGGGCTGGTCGCCGGTAACGGCGCCGGCAAATCAACCTTGCTGCGCTGCCTCGCCGGCCAGGCCGAGCCAACGTCGGGCGACGTCGTGCGCTCGCGTGGCTTACGTATTGCCATGGTCGAGCAGACGGTGCCCGACAGCTTGCTCAACTTGACGCTCGATGAAGCGGTTCGCCGCGCCCTGCCGGCGGCCGAGCGCGAAGCGGCGGCGTGGCGGATCGACGTGACGCTCGACGCGCTCGGTGTTCCGGACGATCTGCGCACCCGGCCGCTGCGCGAGGCGAGCGGCGGATGGCAGCGGCTGGCGTTGATTGCGCGCGCCTGGATCGTGGAGCCCGACGCCTTGCTGCTGGACGAGCCGACCAATCACCTCGACCTGGCGAAGATCCAACTGCTCGAGCGACTGATCACCGATCCCTCGCGCCGAACGATCATGGTCATTGCCAGCCATGACCGGCAGTTCCTCGACGCCTGCACGACGCGCAGCCTGTTCCTGCGCGAGGGCGTGTCTTGCCTCTACGCCTTCCCCTACTCTCGTGCCCGGCAGTTGCTGAGCGACGACGATGCAGCGCGCGAGGCGGCGAGGGAACGCGAGGCACGCGAGATCCGCCGGCTCCGCCAGAGTTCGAATGAGTTGCGCAACATCGGCATCAACAGCCGCAGCGACGCGGCGCAACGAAAGTCGATGCTGATGGCCCGTCGCGCGCAGCGCATGGAGCAGGCGATGCGGCCGCTGCATGTCGAACGGTCCGCCGACATCCGCCT
>DATFGV010000788.1:0-2544 GCA_035249115.1 Vineibacter sp. | reverse complement strand
GCGCCGCCGCCGCAGACCGCGGCGGTGACGTGGGTCGACCCGGTGCGCCGCGGCCGGGCCATGGTCACGGCGCTCGCTGCGCGCACGCCGCCGCTGATCGCCGCACGGTTCGTCTCGACCATCGCGGCCCATCGGTTGCTGGCCAGAAGGGAAGCGCCGTCGCATTGACCTCAATGCCGCGCATTCGGAACCGGGCAGCAAGACCCGTGGCGTGAATCCAAGGAGAAGGCAGCGACGGCCAATGCCTCCCTCGGTCGGAAGCACAACGAAGTCCGGACACGCCTTGCCTGTGTCGTCTTATCTGGCGATTTGCGCGACCTTCTCCCCGCCTTGGTGAGGAGGAGACCTGAGTCCCGCCACAGTCTCGGCGACGATGGCGTCCGGCGTCTGATCGATTGAGACCACGACCGCCTCGTCGGAACCCGGCGGCTCAAGCGCCGCGAATTGGCTGTCGAGCAGCGCGGCCGGCATGAAGTGATCCTGGCGCGCCGCCAGGCGGTCGGCGATCAGCGCCTTGTCGCCGGCCAGGTGCACGAAGCGCAGGTCCGTCGATCCCGAGCGCAGGACGTCGCGGTAGCGGCGCTTCAGTGCCGAGCAACTCAGCACCGTCGGCCGATCCCGCTGTGACCAGTCGGCGATCGCCGCCGCCATCGCCTCCAGCCATGGCTTGCGGTCGGCATCGTCGAGCGGCTGGCCGGATTTCATCTTGGCGACGTTGGCCGGCGGGTGGAACGCGTCGCCTTCGCGGTAGTCGCCACCCAGCGCGGCAGCGAGAAGCGGTCCGATGGTGCTCTTGCCGCAGCCGGACACCCCCATAACGACCACAACCAGCATGCTCAACGCCCGCCGCCGCGCGGTGCCAGGTCGAGCGCCGCCCAGTCGGCGTGGTGGCGGCCCGGCGCATCGAAGCGCGCGAAACCGTGCTGGCCGAAAATGTCGCGTTGGGCGGCGATCATGTCGGCCCACAGCCGGCCGGTGCGCAGGCCGTCGACATACGCCAGCGCCGACGTGAAGGCCGGCGCCGGCACGCCGTGCGCGACCGCCGTGACCACGACCTGGCGCCACTCGGCGTCGCCCGACGCGACGCGGCGCCACAGCGGTGGATGGCGCAGCAGGTTGTCGAGGTCGGGTGTCGCGGTGAGGGCCTCGGCGATCGGCTCCAGCAAGGTCGAGCGGATGATGCAGCCGCCGCGCCAGACCCTCGCCACGACCGCCGGCTCGATACCCCATTTGTGCTCGGCGTCGGCGGCGGCGATCAGCGCGAAGCCCTGCGCCAGCACCGCGATGTTGGCGGCCAGCAGCGCCTTCTCCAGGGCCGCGACCAGCGCCTGCCTATCGCCGGCGAAAGCGATCGTTGGTGTGCCCATCGCCGCGGCGGCGGCGAGACGCGCCGGCTTCAGCGCCGACAGGCAGCGGGCGTGCACCGCCTCGGCCAGGGTCGGCGCCGCGACGCCATACTCCAGCGCCGCGTTGGCGGTCCACTGGCCGGTGCCCTTCTGCTCGGCGGTGTCGATGATGCGATCGATCAGCGGCGTGCCGTCCGCCGGGTCCATGGTGTCGAGCGCCCGCACGGCGCACTCCATCAGGAACGACGACAGCGCACCGCGCGCCCAGCGCGCGAACAGCTCGCGCACCTCGGCGTGCGGCAGGCCGAGCAGCCGGCGCAGCATCTGCCAGGCCTCGGCGATCAGCTGCATATGGGCGTACTCGATGCCGTTGTGCACGGTCTTGACGAAGTGGCCGGCGGCGCCGTCGCCGACCCGCGCGAAGCATGGCGTGCCATCCGGCGCCCGCGCCGCGATGGCGCTGAACAGCGACTCGAACGGCGCCAGCGCCGCGCGATCGCCGCCGGCCATGATCGCCGGCCCGTGCCGCGCGCCCTCGGCGCCACCCGAGACGCCGAAGCCCAGCAGGTGGACGCGCGCTGCCGCGCAACGCGCCTGGCGACGGGCCGTATCCTTGTAGAAGGCATTGCCGCCGTCGATGATGACGTCGCCGGCCGCCAGGTGCGGCAGCAGCGAATCGATCGCGGTGTCGGTCGGCCCGCCGGCCGGCACCATCAGGAATATCGCGCGCGGTGCCGGCAGCGCCGCGGCCAGCGCCGGCGGATCGGCGCAGGCCGTGCCTTTGTCACCCAGCTGTCGGACCAGCCGGTCGGCGGCGCCGGCGGACGGATCGTAGAGCGCCAGCCGCGCGCCATGATCGACGAAGTTCTGCGCCAGGTTGGCGCCCATCACGCCAAGCCCCATCAAGCCGAGCGCGGTCATGGAACCACCTCGTGGCAAGCGACCGGGCGCGTCAGGTCTTCTCCCCGCGCAGGCGGGGAGAAGGTGCCCGAAGGGCGGATGAGGGGCTTCGACGGCAACAGACAAGACTGGCGAGTGTGCGTCATGATGATCGATCTCGCGGTTCGCGGGATGGCGAAGCCCCTCATCCGGCGCTTCGCGCCACCTTCTCCCCGCCTGCGCGGGGAGAAGGTTACTCATCACCCCTCCGGCTTGATGTTGGATGCCTTGACCAGCGGCGCCCATTTGGCGCGCTCCT
>DATFGV010000787.1:0-2001 GCA_035249115.1 Vineibacter sp. | reverse complement strand
CGTGGTGATCGCGTCCGGCGTGGAAAGCATGACGCGCGTGCCCATGGGCATGCCGTCGACGCTGCCGCTGAAGAACGGCATGGGCTTCTACGTCGGGCCGGCGATGGCGCGCCGCTATCCGGACGTCGAGTTCAGCCAGTTCACCGGCGCGGAGATGATCGCCAAGAACTACGCCTTGTCGAAGCTGCAACTCGACGAGTTCGCCCTCCAGAGCCACCGGCGCGCCATCGAGGCGACGAAGGCGGGGCGCTTCACGCACGAGATCGTGCCCGTGGCCGTGCGCCAGGCCGATGGCGTGGAGACCGGCGACATGCATCTTGCCGACGAGGGCATCCGCTACGAAGCGACGCTCGAAAGCATCGCCTCCGTCAAGCTGATCGCCGAGGGCGGACGCGTCACCGCCGCCACCGCCAGCCAGATCTGCGACGGCGCCAGCGGCGTGATGGTGGTCAACGAGCGCGGCCTGAGGACGCTGGGCCTGAAGCCGCTGGCCCGCATCCATCACCTGAGCGTCATGGGGCACGATCCGGTGATCATGCTGGAGGCGCCGATCCCCGCGACGCAGCGCGCCCTGCAGAAGGCCGGCATGAAGATCGACGACATCGACCTGTACGAGGTCAACGAGGCCTTCGCGCCCGTGCCGCTGGCCTGGCTCCAGGCGACCGGTGCCGACCCGTCGCGGCTGAACGTGAACGGCGGCGCGATCGCGCTCGGTCATCCGCTGGGCGCCTCCGGCACCAAGCTGATGACCACGCTGCTGAACGCCCTGCGGCAGCGTGGCAAGCGCTTCGGGCTTCAGACGATGTGCGAAGGCGGCGGCATGGCGAACGTGACCATCGTCGAGCGTCTCTGAGGAAGCCGCCATGCGCATCGATGCCGACATCGCCGCCATCGTCACCGGTGGCGCGTCCGGTCTGGGCGCCGCGACTGCGCACCTGCTCGCGGGCAAGGGGGCGAAGGTCTCGATCTTCGACATGAACGCCGAACTCGGCGAGTCGCTGGCGCGCGAGATCGGCGGCGTCTTCTGCCGGGTCGACGTGACGCAGGACGAACAGGTCGATGCCGCCTTCGGCCGGGCGCGTGCGGCCCACGGGCAGGAGCGTATCTTCGTCAACTGCGCCGGCATCGGCAACGCGTTCAAGACCGCGAGCATCGATCGCGCGACCGGCGCGCCCAAGCATTTCCCGATCGCGGAATTCGATCGGCTGATCCAGATCAACCTGGTGGGCACCTTCCGCTGCACGGCCAAGGCTGCGGCGGGCATGCTGACGCTGGCGCCGCTGGAAGACGGCGAGCGCGGCGTGATCGTCAACACCGCCTCCGTGGCCGCCCAGGACGGCCAGGTCGGGCAGGCCGCCTATGCCGCCTCGAAGGCCGGCATCGTCGGCCTGACGCTGACGGTGGCCCGCGACCTGATGAACGACGGCATCCGTGTGAACACCATCCTGCCGGGCATCTTCGCCACGCCGCTGATGATGGCGGCGCCGGAGAACGTCAAGGCGACGCTGGCGGCATCGGTGCCCTTTCCGAAGCGTTTCGGAAAGCCGGAAGAATTTGCGGCGGTGGTGCACACGATCGTGACCACCGTCTACCTGAACGGCGAATCGATACGGCTCGACGGCGCGATCCGAATGCCGCCGCGCTAGGCGCCTTCGTCAGGAGGCGCCGATCTTCTGGAGGCCGGCCAGGTCGAGCACGGAAACCTTGCCGTATTGCAACGCGATCAATCCGAGGTCACGGAGTTCATGGAGCACCTTGCTTGCGGTCGGACGCGACACACCCGCCAGGGCTGCCACGGCCTCATGGGTGAGCTTGGGCTGGCCGCGCGGGTCGTCGGCATGGCGGCTGAAGGTCGCCACCAGGATGCTGGCGATCTGCGCCTTCGGCGGCGCGCTGTGCGATTCGACCAGCATCCCGAGTGTGGTGTGCAGGTTGGCGCAGATGAGCGCGACGAAGGCCTCGCGCGCCTGCGCATTCTTGCGATACAGGTCCTGCAGCGCC
>DATFGV010000786.1:0-5279 GCA_035249115.1 Vineibacter sp. | reverse complement strand
CACCGACCTCGGGCATCACCTCGAAAAGTTCCGACAGCAGCCACAGCAGGAACGTGCCGTAGAGCCGCGGGCTTTGCATCAGCTTGTCGGCCGCGAGGATGTTGACACAACCGACGCCGTTGGCGTCGCGCACGATCATGTCCTTCAGATCGAGCGCCGGCTCGCCGAAGAACTGCTCGCCGCCCTGCTGCTGCAGCACCAGCAGCGCCCGCTGAATGGCGCCGACCGTCGGCTTGGTGACGTTGCCGTACTCGGTGGTCAGCTGCGCCGCGTTCTCGGCGCACCATTGCAGCATCGCCGTCAGGTCCTTGAAGTCGAGCAGCAGCAGGCCTTGTTCGTCGGCGACCTTGAAGACGATGTTGAGCACGCCTTCCTGGGTCGAGTTGAGGTCGAGCAGGCGCGACAGCAGCAGCGGCCCCATCTCCGACACCGTGGTGCGGATCGGCTGGCCCTTCTCGCCGAACAGATCCCAGAACATGGTCGGGAAGGCGCGGCCGGCATAGCCCTCGATCTGCAGCTGCTTGGCGCGCTCCAGCGCGCGCGGATTGTTGGCGCCGGCCTGCGAGACGCCCGACAAATCGCCTTTGACGTCGGCCATGAACACCGGCACGCCAAAGGCGGCGAAGCCCTCCGCCAGGGTTTGCAGGGTCACGGTCTTGCCGGTGCCGGTGGCGCCGGCGATCAGGCCGTGCCGATTGCCGTACTTCAGCAGCAGGTTCTGGTCGGCCTCGCCGGCGCCGACGAAAATCGACAGGTCATCGCTCATGGTGCCGTCCCGGGGGCTGGGTCTGCGTCGGATCGCATGCGACGCTACTTAAGCACAGGACCTTCGCGCCCCGCCACTGCGGGCCGGGCTTTTGCACCTTGAGCTCTTTTCCGTCGTCCCGACCAAGGCCCGAAGGGCCGCGCGGAGGGACCTTCTTTCAACGGCGTCGATTTGCGAGGTTGAAACAAGGTCCCTCGACTGCGCCGCGCTTTGCGCGGCTTCGCTCGGGACGACGGAGGGATTTATTTGCGATAACGCTGGACTGCAGGGCTGGCTCTCGACCACTCGATGTGGCGTGTGCGACCGAGGCGGCCGCGGGACAGCGGCAATTGCGGGTCAGCCTGCCATGTACGCATTCAACTCCGGCGTCGACATAGTGTCGTCGATATAGCCGAAGGTGCCACTGTCCTTCGCTTCCTTCGCTGCGGCGACCAGCCCGCTCATCGCCGCGCGGTAGAGCGACGTCGCGAGACTGATGCGGCGCACGCCGGCCGCGCCCAGCTCCGCCGTGGTGAACGACCTGCCCTTGATGCCGACCATGAAGTTGAACGGCTTCGACAGGGCGGCGCATACCGTCTTGACCGCCGCGAGATCGGGCAGGCCGGGTGCCATGAGCACGTCGGCGCCGGCCTTCTCGTAGGCCACGAGCCGCTTGATGGTGTCGTCGAGATTGGGGCTGCCGCGCAGGAAGTTCTCAGACCGCGCCGTCAAGGTGAAGGCGAAGCCCAGCGCCTTTGCGGCCTCGACCGACGCAGCGACCCGCTCGACCGCCTGGCTGAATTCGTACAGCGGCCGGTCCTTCTCGCCGGTGGCGTCCTCGATCGAGCAACCGACCAAACCGGTGCCGGCGGCGAGCCGCACGGTTTCAGCCGCGAAGGCCGGCGGATGACCGAAGCCGTTCTCCAGGTCGGCCGAAACCGGGATGTCCACCGCGCCGGCGACGGCGCGCGCGTGCGCCAGCGCTTCGTCGCGCGTTACCTTGCCGTCCCGTCTCCCCAGCGTGCCGGCGAAGGCGCCGCTGGACGTGGCCAGCGCTGCGAACCCGAGCCCGGCCAGCATGCGCGCCGATCCCGCGTCCCACGGATTGGGCATCACGAACGGCGCCGGTCCCTGGTGCAGGGCGCGGAAACGGTTGGCCTTGTCGCTTTGGCTCGTGGTCATGAATTCCTCCTCATGGATGCGACAGCGTAGCCCAACATCGGTGGCGACCGGCGGCCATCAGTTGTTACGATTGTCTCGATCACGGTCGGCTGCGACATCGCCGCCGGTGCGCGACGCACGATCGCTGTCAGGCGGCGGGCGCGAGGATGAAGCCGGCGCGCGGGAAGTGCACGACCACCGTGCCGACACGCTCGTCCGAGCGGCGCAGCGCGATTTCGCTGGCGTTGAGCGTCACCAGCTCGCCGCTCACTGGCACCTTGCCGGTGTCATCGGGCGTGATCGAAACCCGGGCACCGGACTTGAGACCGCTCGGATCGCCGGCCTCGACGCCGGATGGCGTGTCAGGCTGGGCCCGCTCGGCGATATCGAGCGCCTCGGCGGCCGACATGCTGGTCGGCTGGCCGTTGCCGAAGCGGCCCATGCGCTCGGCCCAGGCGACGGCATGTGGCAGCCGGTCGAACGGCGGCGCCGGACCGCCCAGCCGCTTGAGCACGAACCACACCGGATTGTAGACCGCGACATCCGCCAGCGACGGTTGGCCGCCCAGCAGGAAGGCGCGGCCATCGTCCAGCATCCGCTCGACATGCGCCATGCCGGCGTACAGCTGGTCGCGGGCCACCGGCGCCGCCGCCTTCAGCCGCGCCGGATCGAAGGCTCGACCGGAGAATTCACTGCGGTCTTTTTTGAAAGCTTCCGGCAGCTTGTCGCCGATTTCACCCATCACCACGCCGACGGCCGGCCAGAAGAGCGTGCGATCGGCCCAGTAGGCCAGCGCCTCGGCGACGCCCTCGTGGCCCGAGGGGGTTAGCGGCAGCGCCGGAAAGCGACGCTGAAGCTCGCGCATGATGATCTGGGTGTCGCAATAGATGTCGGCACCGATTTGCATGACCGGCGTCTTGCGGTAGCCGCCGGTCAGCGGCATCAGATCGGGCTTGGGCATGATGTTGGGGATCTCGACCGACCGCCAGGGCAGGTTCTTCAGGCCCAGCGCGATCCTCACCTTCTCGGAAAAAGGCGAGGCCTGATAGTGATGCAGGATTATCTCGGCCATGAGCCCTCCGCTGCGTCCGGCGACGCACGCTAGCCGCTCCCGCGCTGCGAGGCGAGGAACATTGACCGGGTTGCGCCGCGGGCGTCTTATGGCCACATATCGCTCTTTGGAGGATGCCATGGCCACCGCCGCTCCGTCGGCCGCCGCCAACACCAAGACGCTGGTCCTGACCGGAGCCAGCCGCGGCATCGGCCACGCCACGGTCAAGCGCTTTGGCGCCGCCGGCTGGCGCATCATCACCATCTCGCGCCAGCCCTTCAGTGCGCTCTGCCCCTGGCCCGGCGGCGGCGAAAACCACGTGCAGCTCGACCTTGCCGATCCGGTCGATGTCGGCCGCGGCATCGAGCAGATCAAGGCGCGCCTGCAGGGCGGCCGGCTCGACGCCCTGGTCAACAACGCCGCCATCTCGCCCAAGGGGCCCGGAGGCGGGCGCCTGGGCGCGGTCGACACGCCGTTCGACCTCTGGCACCAGGTCTTCAACGTCAATTTCTTCGCGCCGGTCATGCTGGCGCGCGGCCTGATCAACGAGCTGGCCGCCGCCAAGGGCTGCGTCGTCAACGTCACCTCGATCGCCGGCTCGCGGGTGCATCCTTTCGCCGGCACGGCCTACGCCACCTCGAAGGCGGCGCTGGCGTCGCTGATGCGCGAGATGGCGCACGATTTCGGGCCGCACGGCATCCGGGTCAACGCCATCGCGCCAGGCGAGATCGACACCGCGATCCTGTCGCCGGGCACCGAGAAGATCGTCGCCGAGCAGATCCCGATGCGCCGCCTGGGCACCACCGACGAGGTCGCCGACGTCATCCATTTCCTGTGCGATGGGCATTCCTCGTACGTCACCGGCGCCGAGATCCAGATCAACGGCGGCCAGCACGTGTAGCTGTGGCGGCGCATCCACCGCGATGACGGAAGAGTCGCGATATTCGACAGCTGGGGCGGATGGATGACCAGGCAAGGAAGGGGTGAAAGGTGACGCGATCAATCGACCGACGCCGCGCGCTGGGAGTCGGCGCCGGCGCCGTGGCGGCGCTGACCGCGGGCGGCGCCAGAGCGCAGGCCTGGCCGAACAAGCCGATCCGCTGGATCGTGCCCTACACGCCGGGCGGCATCACCGACGCCACGACGCGCATCGTGGCCGAGAAGCTGACGGCGGCGCTGGGCCAGAACATCGTGGTCGAGAACCGGCCGGGCGCCAACTCGCTGATCGGCGCCGAGGCGGCCGCCAAGGCGACGCCCGACGGGTATACCTTCATCACGGTGATCGCCGGCCACTCGGCAAACGCCACGCTGTACGCCGGCAAACTGTCGTTCGATCCCGTCAAGAGCTTCGCGCCGGTGTCGCTGATGGGCATCGCGCCGCTGATTCTTACCGCCAACAACGACTTCCCGCCCAAGGACGTGAAGCAGCTGATCGACTACGCCAAGGCCAACCCCAGCAAGATTTCCTACGGCTCATCGGGCGTCGGCGCGGCGGCGCACCTGACCACTGAGCTGATCAAGCAGACGGCCGGCATCGAGATGACCCACGTGCCCTATCGCGGCACGGCGCCGGCGCTGCAGGACCTGATCGGCGGCAGTATCCAGGTCCTGATCGACGCGCCGTCGTCGATGATGCCGCAGGTGCGCGCCGGCAAGGTCCGGGCGCTGGCGATGCTGTCCAAGGAGCGCCTGGAGGTGGCCAAGGAAGTTCCGACCATGGTCGAAGCGGGCGGACCGCCGATCGAATCGGCGACCTGGATGATGGCGCTGGCGCCGGCCAACACGCCGCGCGACATCGTCGACCGGATGTCGAAGGAAGTGGCGAAGATCGTCGAGACGGCGGAGATCAAGGAGCGCTTCGCCACCATGGGCATCATCCCGGGCGGCTACGATCCGGCGCGCACCGGCCAGTTCCTCGCCGACGAGGTGGCGCGCTGGGCCAAGGTGATCGAGACCGCCGGCGTCAAGCCGGAGCAGTGATCTCGATAGGACGAGATGCGAGAGATCATCGCTCCCCCACGAAGTGGGGGAGGTGGCCGAAGGCCGGAGGGGGACCCGACGCGGTCTCTCCATGAGATACACCACGTCGGCTCCCCTCCGCCCCTTTGGGGCACCTACCCAGCTTCGCTGGGGAGGACCATGATCTGACTACCGATCCTCGACCCGGCGCACGATGCCGTCGACTTCGCCCGGCGCGAACACCGGCAGCGAGCAGACGCCGTTGGCGCAGGCGAAAACGGCCGCCTGCGGCAACTCGGGATAGTCGACGTCGGGATTGGGCAGCGGCCCTTCGCGGCGGTCCCACCATTCGATCCGGAGGTA
>DATFGV010000785.1:0-3148 GCA_035249115.1 Vineibacter sp. | reverse complement strand
TCCGGCCCGGCGTCGTTGATCGCCTGGGCGTCGGCGAGGCGGCGATCCGCGCCGTGGCGCCAAAGATCATCTATGTCTCGATCAGCGGCTTCGGTGAAAGCGGGCCGTTCTCCGGCAAGCCGGTCTACGATCCGATCATCCAGGCGCTGTCGGGTCTGGCGTCGGTACAGGGTGGCTCCGACGCGGTACGGCCGCGGCTGATCCGCACCATCGTGCCGGACAAGGTGACGGCGATCACAGCGGCGCAGGCCATCACCGCCGCGCTGCTGGCCCGCGAGCGCACCGGCGAAGGCCAGCACGTGCGGCTGTCGATGCTTGACGCCATCGTCGCGTTCCTGTGGTCGTCCGACATGGGGGCGCAGACCTATGTCGGCCGTGCCGTCAGCCAGCAGCGCGCCGCCAGCTTCATCGACCTGATCTACGAAACCAAGGACGGTCACATGAGCGTCGCGGTCATGACCAACGAGCAGTGGGCGGCGCTGGCGCGTGCAGTCGACCATCCGGAGTGGCTCGACGATCCGCGATTCGCCACGACCGAGTTGCGTGATCTCAACATCGACGCCCGCCTGGAGCTGATCCAGTCCGTCCTGATCGGCCGCACCACGGCGGACTGGATGTCGATTCTCGACCCAGCGGGCGTTCCCTGCGCGCCGGTGCTGACGCGCAGCCAGATGATCGACCATCCGCAGATCGCGGCCACCGGCATCATCGTCGAGAATGACCATCCCCGGGCGGGCCGCCTGCGCCAGACGCGCAACGCGGCAAGGTTCAGCGGCACGTCGCCGGAGCATCGTCGCGGCGCGCCGCTGCTTGGCGAGCACACGTACGACGTTCTGCGCGAAGCCGGATTCAGCAACACGGAGATCGACCGCCTGCGCGCGACCGCGCTGGCGGGCGCACCGTCTGCATCGTCCTGACGTGTACCAGCGTGGCGAACCTAAATCCTGGGATCATCGATCTCGCATTGTCACTGCCAAAACAATTTGGTGCATGCACTGATTATTTCAAAATACTATAGTGAAATGACATAATATTTTGATGCTTCTGGTTGGCTATTAGAGCGCTCTGGGAGCCCGATCTTCTTGGCTGGGGGTCGGGTAGCCCGACCGCCCTTACCATGCTGTACGACGCTCCCAGGGGCCCTGGCGGGCATTTTATCGGACGACATGGATCGCCGCTCGGGGGGCCCTGCCACCGATCATCCCAGGGCCGATCCTCGCCTGGGAGCAACAAGCTGGTGACGAGATTTCCCTCGGGAAACCGAAGCTGTCGCTAAGGGTGATTCCTGGTGACCGCCCGAGAAGCGGCCGCAGTGCGCTCCAGTCCGTGCCGGCCTACGGACTGCCGCCGTCGACCGTGATCACCGAGCCGGTGGTGAAGCCGGAATGGTCGCTGGCGAGGTAGAGCGCGGCCGTCACGATCTCCTCCGGCTTGCCGCTGCGATGCAACGCGGCGCCGGCGTTCTGGCGGGCCTCCTCGGTCCAGGCCTTGGAGATGTCGGTCAGGAAGCGGCCGGGCATGATGCCGTTGACCCGCACTTTGGGGCCGTACTCGAAGGCGAAGGCCGTGGTGATGGCGTTGAGCGCCGCCTTGGCGCCGGCGTAGGGCGCGATCGATGGCCGCGGCCGGATGGCACCGACGCTGCTGATGTTGATGATGCTGCCGCCCGCGCCAGCCGCCATGCGGCTGCCGACCAGCGACATCAGGCGGAACGGGCCCTTGAAGTTCAGCTGCACGATGCGATCGAACAGCTGCTCGCTGGTTTCGAGCGAAGACGGCGCCAGCGGCGAGCTGCCGGCGTTGTTGATCAGCACGTCGACCTTGCCGAAGGCGGAATAGGCGGCGTCCGCCAGACCCTGCAGCTCGTCCCAACGTGCCACGTTGCAGCCGTAGGCGAACGCTCGCCGGCCCATCGCCTTGATCTCGTCGGCCACTTTCTGGCAGGCGTCGGCTTTGCGGCTGGTGACGACGATGTCGGCGCCGCGCTCGGCGAAGGCCTTGGCCATCTCATAGCCCATGCCACGGCTGCCGCCGGTGATCAGCACCACCTTGCCGCTGAAATCGAACAGACGATCGGTCATGTCCCCTCCTCCCGGATGCGCGCCACATCGTGCTGCCGTGCGCCGTCGCCTCTTGCGTCCGTCACAGCCATGGTCCGATCATACTAGCCGGCCGGGCGATGACGCCTTCCACCATGCGGTCCGATGACCGAGAAAGCCGTCCGCAAGATCATCCATCTCGACATGGACGCCTTCTACGCGTCGGTCGAGCAGCGCGACAACCCCGAGCTGCGCGGCCGGCCGGTGGCGGTGGG
Organism: Vineibacter sp.; assembly: GCA_035249115.1. Lineage (GTDB taxonomy): Bacteria > Pseudomonadota > Alphaproteobacteria > Reyranellales > Reyranellaceae > Vineibacter. The sequence goes on along the minus strand of DATFGV010000785.1, from coordinate 834 downwards.
CGGCTCGAGCCAGCGCGGCGTCGTGATGGCCGCCAGCTACGAAGCGCGGAAGTTCGGCGTCCGCTCGGCGATGCCGTCGGTGACGGCCAGACGCAAATGCCCGGACCTGGCATTCGTCAAACCGCGTTTCGAAGTTTACAAGGCGATCTCTCGCGAGGTCCGGGATATCTTCGCGGAATACACACCGCTGATCGAGCCGCTGTCGCTGGACGAGGCCTATCTGGATGTCACGACCAACCTGAAGAACATTGCGTTGGCCACCGAGATTGCGCGTGATCTGCGCGCCCGCATCCTCGCGCAAACCGGACTGACGTCTTCGGCTGGCGTCTCCTACAACAAGTTCCTCGCCAAGCTGGCGTCGGACTACAACAAGCCCAACGGCCAGCATGTCGTGACGCCGGCGAACGGGCTGACTTTCATCGAAGGCCTGGCGGTCGGCAGGTTCCACGGCGTCGGGCCGGTGACGGCCGCCAAGATGAACCGGTTGGGCATTTTCACCGGCGCCGATCTTCGCCACCAGACGCTCGCTTTCCTGCAACAGCATTTCGGCAAGTCCGGCAGCTGGTATTTCGCGATCGCGCGCGGCATTGACAACCGGCCCGTCGTTCCGGACAGGCAACGCAAGTCGGCCGGTTCGGAGACGACCTATCCCCGGGACCTCGACCAGCCGAACGACATCGAAGCTGGCGTGCTGGCCATGCTCGACGACGCCTGGTCCTATTGCGAGCGGACGGGAATTGCCGGCCGGACAGTCACGGTCAAGGTCAAGTACGCCGACTTCCAGATCGTCACCCGACGCCATACCCACGCCGCGCCGATCAGCAGCAAGGTGAT
>DATFGV010000784.1:0-2532 GCA_035249115.1 Vineibacter sp. | reverse complement strand
CGCGCGGCGAAGCGGTCGATGTTCGGGTCGTCGGTGTTGATGTTGGCGAAGGCGGCCTGCAGGGCGATGCCCTGGTCGAAAGCGTTGGAGAGGTTCGCGTACGACAGCGTCGTCCACCGGTTGACCCCGTTGCCGGTCGCGTTGACGAAGCTGGGCGTGGCCCAGGTCGGGTCCTGCAGTTCCAGCGCCACCATGTCGGTCGCGATGGTGAAGGGCGTCGCGCCGCCGAGCCCCGCCAGGCTGGTGCCGCGCGTGAGCCCGTACCAGCGCTGGTTGGCTGAATCGGCCGGCGAGGTCGCGAAGCCGTTGTCCGCGGAGGGGGAGGGTACCGAGCCGTTGCTGGTCTGGCCGTACCAGATCTTGTTCATCGCCAGGGCCTGGGCGGCCGTGACGCAGCTGCCGGCGGGCCCGGTGCCGCCGCTGCCGGGGCACAGCACGGCGGCGTCCTGCTGCGGGTCGTAGCGGCACTGCGAGGGGTCGGGGATGTAGCCCAGGTGCTGGTTGTTCACCACGTCGCAGGCGTTGATGGCGGCATTGCCCATCAGCGTCAGCTGGGCCGCCGTCAGCGGCACGCCACCGAGGTCGCGCTGATAGACGATCTGCGGGTACAGCTCGGCGGTGATGAATTTCGTCCAGTTGATGGCCGGCGCGCCGGCCAGGATGCCGTCGAAGTCGGCCGGGTTCGCCTGCGCCTCCATGTGGCCCTGGCGGCCGCCGGTGGAGAAGCCGTTCCAGTAGGAGAAGCGGGGCGCGGTGCCGTAGAAGGCGGTCGCGAGTGCCTTGGTCTTGACCGCCATCTCGTGGATGCCGCGCTGCGCGAAGTCGTTCCACAGCGCCGTGTTGATGGTGCCGTCGGGCTTCATCGCGAAGGAGCCGCCGTTGGCGGTGTTGGCGTGGCCGGTGTCGGTGCTGGCGGAGACCGCGCCTTCCACCATGGCTGTGTCGGCCGGCGCGCCGGCGGCGTCGCCCGCGAGGCCGGCCAGCGCCGTCAGCGACGTGTGCAAGCCGCCGGCCCAGCCGCCGCCGCCTTTCACGTGCACGCGGCGGTTCCACTTCGCCTCGCTGGGCAACCAGACCTCGATGCCGATCCCGGGCGAGGTCGAGGGCGCGTCCGTCGGGCCCGGGTTGCCCGGCCCCACCACCAGCTTCACCACGCAGACATCGGTAGTTGCCGTGGGCGTGGACGTTGTGGGGGAGCCCGTCAGCAGCAGCGGGTCGCCGGTCTTGAAGGACTTGACCAGCAGCACGCTGGTGTTGGCGTCCGGCTTGAAGCCGGACTTGATCGAGTCGTCGCAGCCGAGGCGGGTCTGGCCAGGAGGCAGGACCACGCCTCCGCCGCCCCCGTGCCCTCCGCCACCGCCGCCGCAGGCCGCGAGCCCGCCGGCCGCCGCGATGCAGGCCACGCGGGCCCATGTCTTCACCCACTCCTCGAACCGGCAGTCTCGACGCATGACGTCCCCCGTTTCCTCGGCTGTCCGCCCTGGCCGGCGGCTGAGCGCCAAGGGGTCATGCGCCGCGAGCGGCGTGCGACGGGTAGGACGATGCCGCCGGGTGGCGAACGGCGGCGGCCTACAGCGCGCCTAGAAGTCGAACTTGGCGCTCACGCTGAGGGTGCGCGAGTCGCCGGGCTTGATGTAGTCCGCGTACTGGTACTCCCAGTAGCGCTTGTTGGCCACGTTGTTGATCGCCACGCGCAAGGTGGTGTCGTGGCCGCCGATGCGCGTGGCGTAGCTCGCGCCGATGTTGGCCACCGTGTAGCCGGGCAGCTTGATCTGGTTCGAGGCGTTGAGCATGGTGTCGCCCGTGTACTTCGCATCCGCCGTCAGCTTGAGGCCCGGCACCTGCGGCACCGCGTAGGACAGCTGCGCCGTGGCCACGAAGTTCGGCGCGCCCGCCACGCGGTTGCCGACGTTGTCGCTGCCGCGGCGGTAGGCGCTGTCGAGGAACATCAGGTTGCCGCTCAGCTGCCATTGCGATCCGAGCCGGGTGGAGGCGCCCAGCTCGAGGCCCTGGTAGACGGACTGGCCGTCCTGCACCAGGACGTTCTGGCTGTTCGCGTATTCGGCGCCGCGCTCGATGCGGAACAGGGCGGCCGTCGCGCTCCAGCGATCGCGCTGGGTCTTCAGGCCCAGCTCGTACTGCTTGCTCTTCAGCGGACTCAGCAGCTCGCGGGCATTGGCGTAAGTGAGGCCCACGGTCGCGCCCTGCTCCATGGATTCGACGTAGCTGGTGTAGAGCGTGGTGTCCGGCGCCGGCTTGAACATCAGGGCCAGTGTGGGCGTCACAACGCCGTTCTTGCGGTACTGCGAGGACCTCGTGCCGTCGAGGTCGCTGTAGCCGTTCTGCTCGTAGTCGGTGTTGCGCAGGCCGACCAGCGCTGACGAGCGCTCCGAGAACTTCAGGGTGTCGCTGGCGAAGATCGCGCGCTGCGTGATGTCGCTGTCGCGGTAAAGCGTGAAGTCGGTCGAGCTGAAGTGGCTGTTGAGATTCTGGGTGTAGAGGTTGCCCGTGCCGATCGACTGGTAGACGGCA
>DATFGV010000783.1:0-14777 GCA_035249115.1 Vineibacter sp. | reverse complement strand
CGGCCTCCCGTGTCGCCCCAATGGCGAGCGCAATCAGATCGTGAACGTGGGTCACCGCTTGCGCTCGCAGTTCGGGGACTGCGAAGGTGGCGGCTCCCTCGAGGAGGGCGACATAGCCGGCCAGAAGGCGCAATGCCGCGTTGTCGGCGGCAATCGGCCGGCCGTAGGCGGCGTCAAGGTCGGCGACAAATGGCGCCAGCAGGCGTACCGGCACGCGCAGCAAGTTGACAGCCTTCTGATCCGGTCCGCCGAAGGACGCCGGCTCCGCACCGGTCAGGATAACCGATTCGCCAGGTCCTATGCTGAGCGTGCGGCCGAGGTGTTGCACCTCGTAGCCGTCGGTAAAGCCGAAGATGACAATGACATCGTCGTGCTCGATGAACTCACGCGACCGGCGATAGATGGCCGCGGAACGGGAAGCTGTATAGACGGCCAGACCGGGCATCTGCCGCAGCGTTATGGCCGAGTGAAACGGGTCTTCCGTCAGCGGCTCGACGTGCACCTTCTGCAGATTTCGACCGAGAATCTCGTGCAAGGCCTCGACGCGCGCGTGCGGCGCGTAGTCCTCGGTCGAGAACCGGACAACGGCGCAATCGCTGTTGTTGGCGACAGGTGCGAGATTGCTCGAAGCGCTCATGTCAAGCTCACCTCGATGTTGCCCGCCTCGTGCCTGACGCGAAGCCAATCTAGCAGCTTCCGCAGTCAAAGCAAGCGACCGTTCACTTTTCTTAGTAAAAATCCGTTTGCACTGCCATGACACCACGAGGTGCAAAAAGGTTGTTGGATGCACGCACCTGAGCGGCCGCCGGCGCAATCATCAAAAAGCTAACGCTACCGGTGGAGCATTATTCCGCATCGATGATGGGCTTACAGCCGGCCGGCCGTTTCAGACCTGCTCAATTGTCGCGCCAGTCCAAGAGCCGATGGGCCGGGACCGCTAAGAATGCGGTCCAACGAGGCCGCACGACCATGCGCATGAACGCAGTGTGCGTGCCGCGGCATCAGGTTCGACAATAGGAGGGTTCGATGAGCGACCCGCTTGCTACTGTTAAGGTGACCGCACGTCGCCTGGAATCGCTTCCTCGCGACAGCAAGGGCGCCGCCGTTGCCATTCTCAAGACGTGCACCAAACTCGACGTCAACACCAGGATGATGCTGTCGCCCGGGCTGGTGTCGGGCATCATCGGCGCGGAGGCAAAGCGCATCGGATGGAAGGAGTGGCTGGGCGAAAAGGCGCTCGGTGTCGGCGAGCTCGTCCAGATCGATCTGCGCAAACCGACCGGCGGGCAGGGACCGGGTCAGCTCTATCCGTTGGCTTACCGCGATGTGGAGGAGAGGCTGGGCCCGCACCTGTATGAGTTTCGAGTGCACATGGGGGTGAATTGCGGCCTGCGCTGGCACATCCTATATGGCGGGCTTCCCCTGATCACTAAGGGCTACCCTCTTGATGTCATCGATTCAATCACGGCTGATTTCTTCATCGCCGCGTATCTCGCTCTGAGGGTGATGGAGGCGAAAAAACCGGGCCGCTCGGCGGTCGACCAACTGCAATACGGCATCGGCTTCTACTTCGGCGCCCGAGAGAAGACGTTCCCGAACGCTCAGGCGGCCATCAGCCCGCAAGACTCGGGGAAAAGCGTTATCGCCTACCAACCCGTCAAGGATTACCTGCAGGGTTCGGACAAGGCACATGACAGGGACGTGGCGGCCTACGTGCAGGAGGTATTCGACCGCCGCTGAGCGGGCGCAGGTCTGAGCCCCTGAGCCGGACGATGCGGAGCAATGCGGCTGCCATAAGGTCGCCCGCTGGTGCCGACGTCACACCGCCTTGGCAGCAATTTCGCCCGGCCCGCAGGCCCGGCCTCACCGCCAGAGGTTCTTGAACGGGCGCACCAGCTGGTGCGGCGGCATGACCTGGCAGAACTGGCGCGCCGCCTGATAGAGGGCGCAGAGCTGCGGACCAGCGCCGGGCTCGAGGTCGGCGACGACGGCGGCATATTTCCGCTGCTGGCCCATAACGACATCGAGGATCCACTCACGGCCCAGCCATGACCGCCCGGCGCCTGCCAGCTTGGCCTGCGCCGCCTGGTGCGCCTGGCGCGCCAGCGCAACGTTGGCGAAGGTGCCGAGCCAGGCGCCGTCGCCGGGATAGTCGTAGCGTGCCGGCACGCACTCGCCGGGGGGAAGCACGGTGACTGGCGCCACGGCGCCGTTATCCAGCTGCCAGACCTTGGGTCGGGCGCCACCGGTCTTAAGCCGCAACGCGTCGTCGAACAGGCGCACGGCCGCCTCGTCGCGCAGGTCGGCGCGGCGGAAACCGGCGAAGACGCCGACCAGGCGGCGGCCGTCGCGCACCGCCGAGGCCACCAGGTTGAAGCCGGAGGCGCAGATGAAGCCGGTCTTCATGCCGTCGGCGCCGGGATACATGTCGAGGAACTTCACGGTGTGGCCGATCCGCACGTTGTTGATCATCACATCGTGGGTGTTGAAGTAGGGGTAGAACTGCGGGAAGTCGCGCAGCAGCGCGATGGCGAGGATCGCCATGTCGCGCGCCGTGGTGACCTGCGCCGGGTCCGGCCAACCGCTGGGGTTGCGGAAATGGCTGGCGGTCATGCCCAGCCGACGCGCCGTCGTGTTCATGCGCTCGGAGAAGGCAGGCTCCGAACCGCTGATCCGCTCGCCGACCGCGACCGCGACGTCGTTGGCCGAGCGCAGGATCAGCGCCAGGATCGCCTGCTCGACGGTGATCTGGGTGCCCTTCGGCAGCACCAGCTTGGAGGGCGGCTGGCCATAGGCGTAGTCGGAGAACGCGATCCGGTCCTGCGCCTTCAGCCGGCCGGCCTTCAGCTCCTCGAACAGGGCGTACAAGGTCAGCAGCTTGGTGATCGATGCCGGGTAGAAGGCGGCGCCGGCGTCGCGCTGGTGCAGCACCTCGCCGGTGGCGGCGTCGACCACGATCGACGGGCCGGCGACCAGCGGTCCGGTCGGCGTCTGCAGGGTCGATAGCTGGGCGGCGGCCGGCGGGACGGGCAACGCGAGCAGCCAGAGGAACAACGCCACGAGCGGCGAACGCGGACTACGCATGGCGGCAGTTTAGCGCGTTTTGTCCGCGATTCGAATCACAGTCTCATGTCTTCGCTGGGAGGCGGGCGCGCTGGGAGCGCGTCACTCCGGTGACGCGTCATGGGTCGCGGACAGCAAAGACGCGCGACTGGACTCGCGTGCCCCCGGCGCGCCACCTGTCCCCTCCGGAAGGGAGCGTGGCGCACGGCTCGCATGCGGACGCGCACGTGGCGCCTACTTTGCAAGCGGCCGGCGAGGCCTTACGTAAGACTGCCGTCCAGACACCACCCGCGCAGGCCATGATCAAGATCGCCGTCGTTCCCGTCACGCCCTTCCAGCAGAACTGCTCGCTGGTCTGGTGCGAGGCCACCAACCAGGGCGCGCTGGTCGACCCCGGTGGCGACGTCGAGCGCCTGAAGGCGGCCGTCACCGAGACCGGCATGCAGGTCGCCAAGGTGATGCTGACCCACGGCCATGTCGATCACGCCTCGGGCGCCGGCGCCATCGCCCAGCACTACGGCGTCAAGATCGAAGGCCCGCACCGGGACGATCAGTTCCTGATCGATGGCCTGCCCGACTCCAACCGCAAGTACGGCTTCGCGGTGCCCAAGCCGTTCCTGCCCGACCGCTGGCTGGGCGACGGCGATACCGTCAGCCTGGGCGAGCAGAGCTTCGACGTCGTGCACTGCCCCGGCCACACGCCGGGTCATGTCGTGTTCGTCCACCGCGAGGCGAAGGTGGCGTTCGTCGGCGACGTGCTGTTCCGCGGCTCGGTCGGCCGCAGCGACCTGCCGCGCGGCAACCAGGAGCAGCTGTTCCACTCGATCCGCAAGAAGCTGTTCCCGCTGGGCGACGACATCGGCTTCGTGCCGGGCCACGGCCAGACCTCGACCTTCGGGTGGGAGCGCAAGACCAACCCGTTCGTGTGCGACATGCTGTTCGAAGATGACTAGGCGCGAGGATTGTCTCTGCAACGTTGCGTGACAAGCTGGTGGGCGCCGTATCGCGCAACAAACCAGACTCCTACACGAAAGAGAGGGACCAGCCATGCCATCCATGACCGACACTGCCAAGGCGTTCTTCGACGCGTGCGAGACCGGCAAGGGTTGGGATGGCTGCAAGGCCTACTGTACGCCTAACGCGTCGTTCGCGGCGCAGGCCGAGCCGCTCGCCGATGTGCGCACGTTGCAACAGTATGCCGACTGGATGAAGGGCCTGATGTCGTTGATGCCCGACGGCAGCTACAAGGTGAAGTCGTTCGCGGTTGATGCCGATCGCAACAACGTTTGTGCCTATGCGGTGTTCTCCGGCACGCACACGGGCCAGGGTGGCCCGGTGCCGCCGACAGGCAAGAAGACTGCTTCGGACTACGTCTACGTGATGGAGTTCGATGGCGAGAAGATCAGGCACATGACCAAGATCTGGCATGCCGGTTGGGCCATGCGCGAACTGGGCTGGGCGGCCTGATCTTCCCGTCGCGCCGCGTCGGCGCCGTCAAGCGACCAGCGGCGGCCGCCGGTCCTTCCACGGCTTCGCTCCTTCGAGCTGCGCCGCGACTTGGAACAGCCGCGCCTCGTCGCCGAACGGCGCGATGAACTGCACTCCGACCGGCAGGCCTTGCTTCGTCCAGTGCAGCGGCAGGCTGGCGGCCGGATTGCCGGCGGCGTTGAACAGCGAGGTGAAGCCGATCGAGCGGTTGACCGCGGTCAGGTAGGCGTCGGTGTCGGTGCTGGACAGCGACAGCACGCCCAACGGCCAGGGCGGCGCGCACATGGTCGGCGTCAACAGCAGGTCGTGGCTGGTGAAGAAGCGGGCGACGATGCGGCCGACAGCGTGGATGGTGTTGATCGACCGGGCGTAGTCGGTGGCGGTGTATTTCATGCCGAGCTCGGCGATCGACCACACCAGCGGCTCGACGTCCGACGCTTCCAGCGCCTTGCCGATCACCTTGGCGCGTTGCTGCAAGGTGTTCAGCGTGTTGGCGCCGACCAGCACGCGGGTGGCGTCGCGGAACGACGGCCAGTCGAACTCCGGCCGGGCGATCGTGACATTGTGGCCGAGGCTCTCGCACAGCTTCGCGGCATCCTCGGCCGCCTGCCGGCATTCGGCGTCGACCGGCTCGCCGTTCCACGGCGTGGTGCAGAGGGCGATGCGCAACTTGCCCGGATCGCGGCCGACCTCGTCGAGGAAGCGGCCGGCCGGCGGCGGTGCCCAGTAGGGATCACCGACATCGGGGCCGGCGGTGGCGTCGAGCAGGGCAGCGCTGTCACGCACGCTGATGCTGACGCAGTGGCCGACCGACTGGCCGCCCCAGCCTTCGCCGACGTCGGGGCCGCTGGGGTTGCGGGCGCGCGTCACCTTGAGGCCGAACAGGCCGCAGGCCGAGGCCGGGATGCGGATCGAGCCGCCGCCGTCGGTGGCGTGCGCCATTGGCAGGATGCGCGCCGCGACGGCCGCCGCCGCGCCGCCCGACGAGCCGCCGGCGCTGTGGCCGAGGTTCCACGGGTTGCGGCAGGGGCCGTACATCGCCGGCTCGGTCGACGGCGCCAGCCCCTGCTCCGGCGACGCCGATTTGCCGAAGGTGTTCAGGCCGGCGGCGCGGTAGCGCGCCACGATCGTGCTGTCGTGGTCGGCGACAAAATCCTTATAGAGCTTGCCGGACCCCGTGGTGCGCGTGCCGGTGAGCTGCGCGCCGAGGTCCTTGAGCAGGAACGGCACGCCGGTCAGCGGCCCTTTCGGCAGGCCGGCGCGCGTTGCGGCGCGGGCGTGGTCGTACAGCGGCGCCGTGATGGCGTTGATCTTGGGGTTGAGGCGCTCGGCGCGCGCGATCGCCGCCTCGAGCACGTCGGCCGCCGTGACCTCGCCCTTGGCGACCAGCGCCGCTAGGCCGAGTGCGTCATACCTCTCGTAGTCCGCGAAGCCGCTCATGCCAGTGCCTCCTTCAGTACCGTCCGACGCGTCCACCATGAGGGCTTGGCAACGCGAGTCAACACACCGCTATCGGAGTGACGGTGGGGCCTGCCAGTGCGATCAAGCATACCTTCCCCAGCGGGGGACATGTTCGTTGGGGGTGCGTCAGTCCAATGACACGTCATGCGCCGGCAGAAACCAGGGCGCGCGACTGGAGTCGCGCGCCCCCAGCGCGTCGACGTCACGTCATCTCAATCACGCCCGCCAGCCGGAACGCCGCGATGAGCAGATGCCCGTCAGGCAGCGTGGCGGCGCGCCTCAGAATGACACCGAGCGGCGCGAAATGCAGCGCGGCCCGCTTGTCGGCCGGCAGCGCGGCGGCGTGCATCACGAAGGGCTGCACCCGCTCAGGCGTGATGCCCAGGCTGGGATGGTAGGCGGCGCCCAGGCGCGTCAGCGCCACTGGTGCGCAGCCCATCGCTTCAGCCGCCGCGGTCAGCAGCGGATCGGCGGCGTCGGGCAGCAGCGCCACGCGCCAGGCCGGCACGCAGGGCAGGGCGGCGTCGCCGAAGCGCAGCTGTGCCGCCGGCAGCACGCGACGCTCGATGCCGACCAGGACATTGCCGTCAACATCGCGACAGACCGGCAGGATGGAAACGGTCCAGGTCGTGTGCTTGGCCGGGATCGCCATCTCCAGTGCCTGGCGGGCGCCTGGCGAGGGACCGTCGTCGCCGCGCAGCTCTTCCGCGAAGACGGAGCGCACGCAGCGCAGGAAGCCAGTGCCGCCATCCTGCGGCGCGAAGGGCGCGCCGGCCGGCCGCGCGACGTTGACCCAGGGCGCGGCGGTGATGTCGGCCACCGCCGGCTCGAACCCATCGCCGACCCACGCCCCGGATGACAGGTCTGATCGGCGCAACAGGGCGCGAATCATGAGCTCCAGGCGTCCGTCGGGCAGCATGCCGATTTCGGCGGCGCGCAGCAGGCTCAGGGCATCGACCGACCGCAGCGTGCCGCAGTCAAAGGCCAAGCCCGACGGTCGCGGCGCGGCGGATGTCTGCGGCAATCTGTCTAGCTCCACGGCAAAGCCCTGCGCCGCCTCGTCAAGCATGCCCGCCGAAGGCAGGAAGTTCAGCAGCGGTATAACGTCGTCGGCACGCGCGGTGATGCCGGATCGGGCCTGGAAGTCGGCGATCGGATCGTCGCCGTCGGAAGCCAGCGAAATCATCTCGACGGCATGGCCGGAGCGGATTTCCTCGCCGACATCGCCGCCGCGGCGCATCATCACCAGTGCCGGACGCGGCCAGCCACCGCGCACAAGCACCCGCAACCGGCCGTCCTCGATCGTATAGGGCAGGAAGTCGACGGCGCCGGTCGGACGTTGGATCAGGTCGTAGACCTTGTCGGCGTCGCGCCAGGCGCTCAGGCGCAGATAGCTCGGCGCCTCGCCGTCAACGCGCTGTTCGCGCAGGCGCAGCGCGCGGCCCGGCGCGACCCGCTCGGCGACGAGGATCAGGTTGGTGGCCGGCCAGGGCAGCGGCCGCAGCCGCTCGTCGAAGCGGCGTACCTTGCCGTCGAAACGGTGCTGCGCGATCCAAGGATTGTGCACCGGCGCGGCGCGCACGACGCGCGTACCGAGCGCCTCGGCCAATCGCGCGTACTCGGCGACACTCCAGAAGGCGTATTGCTCGCGCAGCTCGATTTCCCAGTCGGTCCGGTAATCCTTGCGCAACAGGAATTCGGCCGACCAACGCCGCGGCAGGCGGAAGCGGCGGAAACCGTCACCGGTCTCACCGAGATCCTCCAACGGAAAGCCGCTGCCCAGCGGATCGAGCGGCCGCGCGCGGGTCGCGAACTCGCGCAGCAGGTCGACATCAGAGGGGCCATCGGCGCCCGGCGCCTGGCCGACGTCGAGCAAACAGGTCTCGTCGGCCGCGCCATCGACGCAGAAGTCGCGCACCACCAGCAGCCCACCCGGTCGCAACGAGGCGACATGCGCCCGCACCGCCGCCTCGGCCGCGGCCGAATCGTAGGGCCGCGGGCCGTAGGTGTAGATGTGATGCAGCATGGAGCAGGACACGACGGCGTCGGCCGGACCATGCACCGTGCCGGCATCGCCGACCTCGAACGACAGGTTGGGCAATGGGTATTTTTCGCGCGCCAGCGCCACGCTTTGCGGGTCGATGTCGATGCCCACCACCTCGGCGCCCGGCGCCAGCGCCGCCAGACGTGCCGACAGCGCGCCCGATCCGCAGCCGAGATCAAGGATGCGCGCGCCGGGATCGGTCACCAGATGGGCGGCCAGGAACGCCGCCTTGTGGTCCATCGAAGCGTCCATGCCGGCGAAGTAGCGCTGGTAGGCTGACTGATCGCCGCGCGCGGGGTGGTCCATGCGTGTCCACTCTCCTTTGTTTGGAGTGAAACTCCACGATCTCGATCAGCGGATCAAGGAACTCAGGTCAGACCACCGTCGACGTTCGCCCAGGACGGAGCCGAGGCACAAACTTAGCGCCGCGCACCACGCACGCCGTCGGCCAGCGCCCGCACGTAGGCGAAGACACCGGGCAGCAGGTCGGGCTTGGGTTGACCCTTGACGTCGAGGCCGGCCTTGACCCGGTCGACGATCGCCGAACCGACGACGGCCGCGTCGGCGTGGCGCGCCACGGCGGCCGCCTGGTCGGGCGTCTTGATGCCGAAACCGACGCTGATTGGCAGCTGGGTCTGCGCCCGCAGGCGCGCGACATGGCCTTTGACCGCCTCTTCGCTCGCCGAGCGCGTGCCGGTGATGCCGAGAATCGACACGAAATAAACGAAGCCGGAGGCGTATTTCAGAATCGCCGGAAGGCGCTTGGCGTCGGTGGTCGGCGCCGTCAGCAGCACAGTGTCGAGACCGACTTTCGCCGCATGCGGCTTCAGCTCGTCGGCTTCTTCGGGCGGCAGGTCAACGATGATGAAGCCATCGACGCCGGCCATGGCGGCGTCCTTGCAGAAGCGCTCGACGCCACGCTGGTAGAGCATGTTGTAGTAGCCCATCAGCAATACCGGTGTTTGCTGATCGCCGGTCTCGGCACGAAAGCGGCGCACCATCTCGAAGGTCTTTTCCATGGTGATGCCCGCCTTCAGCGCCCGTTGGCCGGCCGCCTGGATCGACGGACCATCGGCCATCGGATCGGTGAACGGCATGCCGAATTCGATGAGATCGGCGCCGGCCTTGGGCAGGCCTTTGAGTATCTCCAGCGACAGGTCGGCGTTGGGATCGCCGGCCGTGACGTAAGTCACGAGGCCGGCGCGGCCCTCCCGCTTCAACTCTTCGAACCGTTTTCCGATGCGGCTCATGCACCCCGTCCTTCTCGCCGGATCAACCGGGCTGCGTCACAGGTCCGTGCCCCGGATGCGCACGATGTTGTTGTCGATGCGGCCCTCGGCGTGCAGCCGGCGGGCGATGTCCTCGATCCTGGCACGGAACTTGTCGAAGACATCGAGCGCGACGTCGCCCACTGGCCGGTGTCGGCCGGACAGTTTCGCCAGCGCGTCGCCGCCGATGCGGCAAGGCACCAGCGCGCCATCGTTCTCGCCGACGAAGGCGACTTCGACGGCTTCGCGCAGGAACATGCGGTCTTGTCGCGGGAAGGCCAGGGACATTTCAACCTCGCAAAAGAATGAGGGCGCCGGATGGCGCCCTAGAGTTTCACGCCGAGCCGTTCGGCGACGGCGAAGACGTCCTTGTCGCCGCGGCCGCAGAGATTCATCACCAGCAGATTGTCCCTAGGCAAGGTCGGCGCCAGCTTGATGACGTGCGCCAGCGCATGCGCCGGCTCGAGCGCCGGGATGATGCCTTCGAACTTGCAGAGCAGCTGGAAGGCGTCGAGCGCTTCGCTGTCGGTGGCCGAGACGTACTCGACCCGCCCCGCCTCCTTCAGCCAGGAATGCTCGGGGCCGATGCCGGGATAGTCGAGCCCCGCCGAGATCGAATGCGCCTCGGTGATCTGCCCGTCGGCGTCCTGCAGCAGGTAGGTGCGGTTGCCGTGCAGCACGCCTGGCCGACCGCCGGTCAGCGACGCGGCGTGCTCGCCGGTGTCGATGCCCTTGCCCGCCGCCTCGACGCCGACGATGCGTATGCTCGCGTCGTCGAGGAACGGGTGGAACAGGCCCATGGCGTTACTGCCGCCGCCGATGCACGCGACGAGGGTGTCGGGCAGGCGGCCCTCGGCCGTCAACATCTGTTCGCGCGTCTCGTTGCCGATCACCGACTGGAAGTCGCGCACCATCGCCGGATAGGGATGCGGGCCGGCCACCGTGCCGATGCAGTAGAACGTCGTCTCGACCGTTGCAACCCAATCGCGCAACGCCTCGTTCATGGCGTCCTTCAAGGTGGCCGAGCCGGCTGTCACAGGCCGCACCTCGGCGCCCAGCAGCTTCATGCGGAACACGTTCGGCGCCTGGCGTTCCACGTCGACGGCGCCCATGAAGACGACGCACGGCAGGTTGAACAACGCGCAGGCGGTGGCGGTGGCGACGCCGTGCTGGCCGGCGCCGGTTTCGGCGATCACCCGCGTCTTGCCCATGCGCTTGGCCAGCAGAACCTGGCCCAGCACGTTGTTGATCTTATGCGAGCCGGTGTGGTTGAGCTCGTCGCGCTTGAAATAGATCTTGGCGCCGCCGAGATGCGCCGTCAGCCGCTCGGCGTGGTACAGCGGGCTCGGCCGGCCGGCGTAGTGCGCCAGCAGCTTGTCGAGCTCGTCGCCGAACGCCTTGTCCTTGCGGGCTGCATCGTACGCCTTCTCCAGCTCGAGGATCAGCGGCATCAAGGTCTCGGCGACGTAGCGGCCGCCGAAAATGCCGAAATGGCCGCGTTCGTCTGGCCCGCCGCGGTAGGTGTTCACGACGTTCATGGGGTCCGTTCCTGTCCGGGCGGGGCTTTAGCAGGCGGCTGTATAGGCGTCAAAGCGCGGCGAGGGCACCTGCTCTTCCTCCCCACGCTTCAGCGTGGGGAGGTGCCCCGAAGGGGCGGAGGGGTGGCGACGTGGTCTACGTCACTGAGACCACGGGCGGTCCCCATCCGGCCTTCGGCCAGCTTCCCCACTTCGTGGCGAAGGGAGAAATCTCACCGCTTCTTCTTGGCGGCCTTCTTCTTCGCAACCTTCTTCGCAGCCGGTCGCGCGGCGCGGGCGGGCGCGGCGTCGGCCACTTCGATGACGCACTCGATCTCGACCGGGATACCGTTAGGCAGCGCCACCATGCCGACCGCCGATCGGGCGTGCCGGCCGCGCTCGCCGAACACTTCGACGAACAGGTCGGAGCAGCCGTTAATGACGCCGGGCTGGCCGGCGAAGTCGGGCGTGCAGTTGACCATGCCCAGCACCTTGACGACGCGCTTGACGCGGTCGAGGTCGCCCAGCTCGTCCTTCATCACGGCGATCAGGTTGAGCCCGGTCGACCGCGCGTGCGTCTTGGCCTCCTCCGGCGACATGTCGGCACCGACCTTGCCGCGCACCCGGTCGGCGCCATAGCCCGGCCCCTTGCCCGACAGGAACATCAAATTGCCGCTGCGCACGGCGTTGACGTAGGTCGCCACCGGGCTGCTGACCGCCGGCAGGTTGATCCCTAGCTGCTTCAGCCGTTGCTCCGTCTTCATCGTTTTCTCTCCCTCAGAGTTTGGCGGTCTCGGCCAGGAACGACCTGATGCGCTCGACCGACTTCACGCCACGGGCGCTTTCGACACCGGACGACACGTCGACCGCCCTGGCGCCGGTGGCACGCACGGCGGCAGCGACATTTTCCGGCGTGAGCCCACCCGACAGCATCCAGGGCCGCGGCATCTCGATGCCTTCGAGGATGCGCCAGTCGAACGGCGCGCCGTTGCCGCCCGGCAGCGCGGCCTGGTCGCTCGGCAAGGGCGCGGCATCGAACATCAGTCGGTCGACCACGTTGCCATAGGTCGCGATCGCCTGCTCGACGTCGGCGCGCGTGGCGACCCGGATCGCCTTCATCACCGGCAGCTCGGCGATATCCCTGATGCGCGCCACCCGGGCTGCCGTCTCCGAGCCTTGCAATTGCAGCATGTCGAGCGCGCCGCCTTCCAGCCATTCGCCCAGCAGGTCGTCGTCGGGGTCGACGAACAGGCCGACCCGTAGCACATGCGCCGGCACCAGCTCGGCCAGCTTCTCGGCCTCGTGGAACGGGATGTGTCGCGGCGACGGCTGATAGCTAACGAAACCGACATAGCGCGCGCCGCCCTCGATAGCGGCGCGCACCGCCTCTGCCGTGCGCAACCCGCAGATCTTCGCCACGACGGCCATGTCAGGCCTCGCGAAGCCGGCAAGCGTTCCGGTCACACATGGTTGACTCCGGCCTCGCGGGCGATGGCCTCGGCGGCGGCGCGTGGGTCGGGTGCCTGCGCGATCGGCCGGCCGACCACGAGGTGCGAGGCGCCCCGCTCGATCGCCTGCCGTGGCGTCATCACCCGCTTCTGGTCGCCGCTGGCGCTCCCCTGTGGCCGGATGCCCGGCACCATCAGCACGAAATCCCGACCGCACTCGCGGCGCAGCGTCTCGATCTCGTGCGGCGAACAGATCACCCCGTCGAGGCCACTGTCACGCGCCAGCAGCGCCAGCCGCCGCGCCTGGTCGGATGATTCGCCATTGACGCCGGTGGCCGCCAGGTCGCTGTCATCGAGCGACGTCAGCACCGTCACGCCGAGCAGCTTCGGCCGCGGAAAGCCGCGCTTCAGCGCCTGGGCACCAGCCTCCTCAACGGCGGCGCGCATCATTGCCCGGCCGCCGGCCGCGTGCAGCGTTATGTATGTCGGCGCCAGATCGATGACGGCACGAACGCCACCGGCGACGGTGTTGGGTATGTCATGCAGCTTCAGGTCGAGGAAGAAGCCGATGCCGGTGAGCCGCACCGGGTCGGGGAAGGCATAGCGCACCCCCGCCGCGCCGTGGGCGAGGAAGAACTCCAGACCCAGCTTGACGCCGCCTACGGCTGGCCGAGCACCGCCGGCGATACAGCGGACCAGACTGGCGGCCTCGGCCAAATCGATCGTGTCGACGGCGCAGTAGACGGGATTCGATCGGCTCATGGCGGGCGCTGGGTCAAGGGCGCGCGGAACCTAGGGCAAGGCCCGGCCCTTGTCGACTCGCGCGCCGACTAAGGCGGATTGGCTTGCGGTGCGAAGCGCAGCACGACGTAGCCGACCACCGCAGACAGCAGCGAGCCGGCCAGCACGCCCAAGCGCAGGGGTGCCGCATAGGCCGGGTCGTCCCAGGCCAGGGTGCCGATGAACAGGCTCATGGTGAAGCCGATGCCGGCGCACAGCGAGACGCCGTAAAGCTTCAGCCAAGTACCGCCGGCCGGCATCGCGGCCAGCCGCAACAGGATGAACAGCGCGGCGGCGCCGAACACCCCGACCTGCTTGCCGACGAACAGGCCGGCGGCGATGCCCAAGGTCACCGGCTGACTCAGCTGAGCCTGGCTGAGGCCGGCGAAGGAGACGCCGGCGTTGGCGAAAGCGAACAGCGGCATGATGAGGAACGCGACCCATGGCTGCAGCGCATGCTCCAGGTGGATATAGGCGCGCTCTTCGGGTGCTTCGTCGCCACCCTTCAGAGGCAGGCAGAAGGCGGTGATGACGCCGGCCAGGGTGGCGTGGACACCCGACTTCAGCACGCAGACCCACAGCGCCGTGCCGACCAGCAGATAGGGCCCGACAGACCGAACGCGGGCGACATTCATAGCCACCAGGGCAACAATGCAGATCGCCGCCAGGACCAGCGCCAGGGTCGACAGGTCGGCCGTGTAGAAGATCGCGATGATGACGATGGCGCCGAGGTCGTCAACGATCGCCAGGGTGACGAGGAACAGCTTCAGGGCCAGTGGCACGCGGCGACCGAGCACCGCCAGCACGCCGATCGAGAAGGCGATGTCTGTTGCCGCCGGAATCGCCCAGCCACGAATCGCCGTGGCGTCACCCCAGTTGAGTGCCGCATAGATCGCCGCCGGTATCAGCATGCCGCCCGCGGCGGCGACGATCGGCATCGCCACCTGGGCCGGCTGCGACAAGGCGCCTTCCACCGTCTCCCGCTTGATCTCCAGGCCGACCAGCAGGAAGAAGATGGCCATCAGGCCGTCGTTGATCCACAGAAGCAGCGGCTTGCTCAAGCCCAGGTCGCCGAAGCTGAACGCCAGCCTGGTGCCCAGAAACCGGTCGACCACCGGGTCAAGCGACGTGTTGGCGAGCACGATCGCGACCGCCGCCGCCGCGATCAGCACGATCCCTGGCGCGGCGTCGGACTGGAAGAAGCGATAGACGGTGGCTTGCATCGCACGCGCGGACTGTTCGTCGCTGCCGCCCGGCACCAAAAAACGAAACGCCCGGACCTTTCGGTCCGGGCGTCGCGTTCGACGCGTCGCCGGGCGGCGCTATTCGCGATCGCCCAGGAACGCCAGCAGGAACTGAAACATGTTCACGAAGTCCAGGTAGAGGTTGAGCGCGCCGAAGATGGCGATCTTCTCCTGGACGTCGCTGCCGTAGGCCTCGGAGTATTGCTCCTTGATCTGCTGCGTATCGTAGGCCGTGAAGCCCGCGAAGATCAGCACGCCCGCGCCGGCGATGATGAAGTGCATCATCGGCGACTGCAGGAAGATGTTGACCACCATCGCGATCAGCAAGCCGATCATGCCCATGAACAGGAACGTGCCCATCCCCGACAGACTGCGCTTGGTGGTGTAGCCGTACAGGCTCAACGCACCGAAGGCAGCGGCGGTGATGAAGAACGTCCGGGCCAGGCTGACGCCGGTGTAGCGAT
>DATFGV010000782.1:0-5037 GCA_035249115.1 Vineibacter sp. | reverse complement strand
ATGGCCGACGGCGCGCGACGAGCACTTCGGAATCAGGATGGCGCTGAGCAGCTCGCCGGGGCCGATCGCGGTGCGACGATTGCCCAGGATGAAGTCGGCGAGCGGCAGCGTGCGCAATGCTGCGGTGCTGCGCAGCTCGACCCGCGCGTCGAGCGCCAGCAGTGCCGGCACGCCATCCGCCGCCGGCGAGGCGTGGCAGAGGTTGCCGGCCACCGTGCCGGCGTTCTGGATCTGCGCGCCGCCGATCTCGCGCGCCGCAAGTTTGAGGCCGTCAAACTGGCGCGGCAGCGGCGCATCGATGATGTCGCGCCATGTCGCCGTGCCGCCGATGCGCCAATGGTCGTCGACCTCGCGCAGCACGCGCAGGTCGGCGATGGCGGTGATGTCAACAACGTCGTCGTCCAGCGCCCGTCCAACCCGTACGGGATAGAAATCAGTGCCGCCTGCCAACACCGTCGGGCCGCCGCCGGCGAGTGCCGCCAGGGCTTCCTCGATGGTGCGGGGACGCAGATAAACCCCCATGCGCACAGCGTCCGCGGCGTTGATTGTTCGTTGACGAACGATGTCCAATCTTATCGTGGCGCGGCCGCACTGCAAGGGCCGCAGCACGTCGGCAGCGGCAAGGTCAGACGATCCGCGCCAGCAACTCGACCAGCTTGCGCTGTTCGTCCGCGTCGAGCGGCTTGAGCGTCTCGCTGGTGACCCGCGGCCCGGCCGCGACCAGGCGCTGCACCAGGCGCTCACCGTCGATCGTCAGACGGAGCAACGTGCGGCGCGCATCACCGGGATCGGCGCGGGCCGACACCAGGTTGCGCGCTTTCAAGCGGCGGATCACACCCTGCGTCGTCGCCTTGTCCATGCCGACGAGCCGGCCAAGCCGGTTCTGCGACACCTCGCCGTCCTCGTGCAGCTTCACCAGGCTGGAGAACTGGGTCGGCGTGGTGTTGGGATCGCCGATGTGCTCCTGGAAGATCGCGGTCGCACGTTGGTGGGCGCGGCGCAGCAAGTAGCCGATCTGACGCTCGACCCGATAGGGCGAGTCCTCGACGACAGCCGGGGGCGGAAACGGGCGTCTTTCGTTGCGAGCCGAACGGTCCGCGGCAGCGCCGCGATACGCGTGGGTGTCCATGCCTCGCCCCCTGGCCAAATAACGCGCGGCCTCCCGCCGCTTCTTGTTGCGCCAATTAGGACGCGCACCGTCGCGCCGATCAAGGACGATCGCGGAGAAATTTTCAGACGCGCCAATCGCACGGACTCTTTTGAGGTCGCCTGTCAAGAGACTTCGGCGACGACTTCGCCACCGCTCACGTGACGGGCGGCGGCTGCCACGAAGGGGATGACGTCGGCACCGCCACCGGCTCGGGCACGAGACGCCTCTTCATGAAACCGCGCACGCCCCAGGTGATCAGCAGCGCCACAGCCAGCACCAGGCCGAAGGCGATTGCGACGTTGGTAAAGTCCACCTGGCTCTGGCTGTCGAAGCGCGACTTCAGGCCGTTGTTGGATGGATTGCCGCGCTCGTAGACCACGTCGAGGCGCGCGCTGGGGCGGATCGTTCCTGGCCGGCTCGAATCGCCCAGCGACGCGTACTCGCCGGCTGTCGCCGTGTCACTGCCTTCGATGCGGCGGCCCTGCGCGTCAGGGAACGCGTAACGGATGGTGTATGTGGTGGACGTCCCGCCGCGGCGCCGCTTGGTGGTCGAGCTGCTGGCCGAAGTCGGCACCGCCGAGACAACCGTGCCGGCCTTCAGCATCTGCTGGGCTTTGGCCGCGATCCCGGCTTCGTCGAGGTAGACGACCAAGCCGACGATCAGGCCGGCGATGGCCGAAATCGCCAGGCCGATCTTGGTGACCAGCGACATGGTCGTGCGCGCGAATGTCATGCCACGCTCCTTTGCCCCACTGCGGCAGACTGTACCTGAACCTACCCGCCGACAATCGCGGCCGGCGGCGGCTCGTCGCTCGGCCGTGAAGCGGCAATGCAGAAAGGCGCGACGCGGCGTGCTGCGCGGCTAGCCGGGCCGGAAGCGGCGTTCCATCACCGTGCCGACGCCGATCACCACCGCGGCAATCACGACCGTGCTCGCCAGGCCGGCCATGAAGCCCCACGACCCCTCCGGCACGCGCGCGATATCGAATCGCAGCTTTAGGCCGTTCACCCGCGGATCGTCCGGCAGGTACAGCACCGGCACGCGCGCCTCGGGCTTGAAGCCACCGGGCGCCGCCGGATCGCGTAGCGCATCGAACCCCGCACGTGCCGTACTATTGGGCGACACGACGACCGTGTCACGGCCGGTGAAGGCACGACCCTTGGCGTCATCGAAGCGATAGGCAATGTCGATATGCAGCTCGCGGCGCTGCCAGCCCTGCGTGGCGGTCATCGCGGTCGGGGTGGCCTCGATTGCGATGCCGGTCGTGCGGATGCGTTCGAGAAAGGCGGTGCGGGTGACGAACAGATAGTGCGACGTCGCCCACACGGCCGGCCAGGCGGCCAGCGCGACGATAAGGCCGATGCGCGTGAAGCGCCGGATGGCGCCGCGGGTGAACGTCAGCGCCACGCGGGGGTGGCGTGTTCCTTCCCCGCGATGCGGGGAAGGTGGCCGAAGGCCGGAAGGGGACCCGACGAGGTGTCCATTGTGGAAAGACCACGCGGGGTCCCCTCCACCCCTTCGGGGCACCTCCCCACTGACGTGGGGAGGAAAGCGCGACTCACGCCTGCGCCCCGACGACGCCGGCCTTGGTGAGGTCGGCGATCTCGGCGGCGGAAAAGCCGTGCTCGGCCAGCACCTCGTCGGTGTTGCTGCCGCGCTTGGGCGCCGGTCGCTGCACCACTTCCTGGGTGCGGCTGAAGCGCGGCGCCGGCGCCGGCTGCTTGAAGCCTGCGACGTCGACATAGGCATTGCGCGCCTTGGCGGCCGGATGGTCCGCCGCCTCGCTCATGGTCAGCACCGGCGCGAAGCAGACGTCGCTGCCTTCCATGATGGCGCACCATTCGTCGCGAGTCTTGGTCTTGAAGATCCGCTCCAGGCGATCCTTCATGTCCGGCCAGGCGGCGCGGTCATGCTGGCCCGGCAGGTTCTGGCCCTTGAGCCCGGTCTTCTCGATCAGCAGCTCGTAGAACTGCGGCTCGATCGAGCCGATCGACACGTACTTGCCGTCCTTGGTCTCATAAGTGTCGTAGAAGTGCGCGCCGCCGTCGAGCATGTTGGCCTCACGCGCCTTGTCGTTCCACAGCCCGGCGCCGTTCATGCCGTAGAGCGCGCCCAGCAGCAGCGCCACGCCGTCGACCATGGCGGCGTCGACCACCTGGCCCTTGCCCGATTTCTGCGCTTCCAGCAGGCCGCACACCATGCCGTAGGCCAGCAGCATGCCGCCGCCACCGAAATCGCCCACCAGGTTGAGCGGCGGCACCGGCTTCTCGCCCTTGCGGCCGATGGCGTGTAGCGCGCCAGTCAACGCGATGTAGTTCTGGTCGTGGCCGGCCGCCTTGGCCAGTGGCCCGCTCTGGCCCCAACCGGTCATGCGGCCATACACCAGCTTGGGATTGCGCTTCAGGCAGGCATCGGGGCCGATGCCCAGGCGTTCGGCGACGCCGGGGCGGAACGGTTCCATCAGGCCGTCAGCCTTGGCGCACAGCCGCAGCACGACCTCGGCGCCCTCCGGTTTTTGCAGGTCGACTGACACAGAGCGTCGGCTCCGGCCATGCACGTTGAACTTGGGATCGGCGAAGCGATCCATCACATGGGTCTTGGTCCGGTCGACGCGGATGACGTTGGCGCCCATGTCACCCAGCATCATGGCCGCCATCGGCCCCGGGCCGATGCCCGCCACTTCGATCAAGGTGTAGCCCGTCAGCGGTCCCGACATGCTCGTCTCCTCGCTCGCTATGATCGCGGCACTGATGTTAACCGAAGAGGCGCGCTTGGAAAGGCCGGTGCTGTCCTGCAGTCGCGGTGCTTCCACCCGGCGGAACGGCGGTCTACAGTCCGCGCCTTTCTTTGACCGCCGCGCAAAGGTCGCCGGGTATGCCGTCTGTTCTTGCTCATCTCCGCCGCGTGCTGGTCGGCGCGGCAGCGCTGGCTGCGGTCGCTGCGGCGGCGTTAGCGCAGCAGGCGCCGCCGGCCAATCCGGGTCCGGCGCAGAAGCCCGCAGGCCCGCCGGCGAGCGGCGCCTCGACCCCGGTGCCGAAGGAAGCGCCGCCGCCGGCGCGCGTGCCCAAATCCTTCATCACCCAGATTCTGGTGCCTGGCTCCTACTTCCACGGCGTGCACGGGCTGGCTTTCAACAAAGACGACCAGCTGTTCGTCGGCAGCGTCGTCGGCCAGACGATCTACCGGGTCAACGTCGACGGCGGCGACGTCGACATCGCGGTCGATGCGCCGGCCGGTATGGCCGACGACATCGCCATCGCGTCGGACGGCACGATGGCCTGGACCGCCTTCCTCACCGGCACGATCTACATCCAGCGGCCGGGACAGCGCGAGGCCCGGGTGATCGCCACCGGCCTGCCCGGCATCAACTCGCTGGCCTTCAAGAGCGAGAAGGACAAGGAGCCACGGCTGTTCGCCAGCCAGGTGTTTCTCGGTGACGCGCTGTGGGAGATCGATCTCAAGGAGCTGAAGAACATCGAGCGTCCCGACTACAAGCCGGTGAACTACGCCGATGGCCAGCGCAAGCCGATCATGGCCGATATCGGTGGCCTGAACGGCTTCGACTTCGGGCCCGACGGCCAGCTCTACGGCCCATTGTGGTTCCGCGGCCAGGTAGTGCGCATCGACGTCGACAAGGTCACCATGACCGTGGTCGCCGACGGCTTCAAGATTCCCGCCGCCGCCAACTTCGATCGCCGCGGCAACCTGTTCGTCATCGACACCGCGCTTGGCCAGCTGGTCCAGGTCAACGCCGCCAGTGGCGACAAGACCGTCAAGGCGACGCTCAAGCCCGGGCTCGACAACCTGGCGATCGACAGCCGCGACCGCGTCTTCGTCACCAACATGGTCGACAACGGCATCTACCTGGTCGACACCAACACCGGCG
>DATFGV010000781.1:0-6310 GCA_035249115.1 Vineibacter sp. | reverse complement strand
TCTCGTTCTGGATGACCGAGCACCTGTTCGGCGAGACCTTCCAGCCGCCGACCGGCACGATGGGCTACGACCGCATCATCAACAAGTTCCGCAAGCCGTTCAAAACCATGGACGGATACATCTGCGCCCTGCCCTACACGGACAAGCACTGGGAACGGTTCTTCGAGATCGCCGGCCGGGCTGACCTGGGCAAGGATCCGCGCTTCAAGGACGGACCGACCCGGGCGCAGCACTATTCGGCGCTCTACCAGGTGCTGGACAGCCTGTTGCTCAACCGTTCCACCGGCGAATGGCTGGCGCTATTCGACGAGGCGGATATCCCGGCCATGCCAGTCAACTCGCTGGAGGACCTGCGGCGCGACCTGCACCTTGAGGCGACCGGTTTCTTCGTCGAGCGAGACCATCCGACCGAAGGCCGCATCACCACCATGGCCAGCCCGCTCGATTTCTCGGCGACGCCGACCAGCTTCCGCCGCCACGCGCCGCGCACCGGCCTCGACGGGCCGGCGGTGCTGACGGAGCACGGTTACAGCCAAGCCGAGATAGACGCGCTGATGGCCGAACAGGCACTGTTGATTCCAACCTTCGAAGCGCCATCACTGTCGTCCGCCGGGGCGCCACCCGGGTCGTGAACGTAGCCAGCGATCACCGCCACATCGCCGGCACCAGCGGGTAGAGGAACTGTCGCAGCCAGCCGCGAGGCACTGGATTGGGCGCGATCCCGTAGGCGCTCGGCCACTTGTTTTCCGGCATGTAGAAGGTGCCAAACAGCTTGTCGATCAGCGGCAGGTGAATTGCGAAGTTCTTGTCGATGCCTTCCCGGTCGGCGGCATGGTGCCAATGGTGGAACTGCGGCGTCGTCAGCAGGTACTTCAACGGTCCGAACCGCCAGCGCACGTTGGAGTGCGCCAGGGTCGCCTGGAAGGTGACCCAGCTGAGATAGGCGTAGACGGCTGACTCGGCGAAGCCGAGCACGATCATCGGGATCGCCGTCGAGACCCTCACCATCAGCATGTCGAACAGATGCAGGCGCGAGCCGGCCAACCAGTCCATCTTCTCGGCCGAATGATGCACGGCGTGGAAGCGCCATAGGAACGGCACGCGGTGGAATGCGTAGTGCACCGCGTACTGCACCAAGTCGGTGACCAGCATGATCTCGACAAATTGCAGCCACAGCGGCTGGGCCGCGACCCAAGCCCGCAACAATTGCCAGTCGGTATTGTTGAAGAGGGTCATCGCCGGCTTCAGCGTCACATAGGCCAGGAACTGCACCGCCATGCCGCTCAGGAAAAAGTAGAAGAGATCGATCTCCCAATCCTCGCGGAATACCGGCTGATCCGTGAGGCGGCCGAACAGGCGCTCGATCGGGATCCATACGGCGGAAAAGACGATCAGGTTGAGCAGGAACCAGTCGAGCCCGAGATACAGTCCGCTGGTCAGTTCGCCGGCCGGTTCGACGTTCCAGCCGCCGAGCAGGATGGCACCCAGCACGCAGGCGATCGCTGTTCCGCCCAGGACCGCGTGGCGGCCGAGCACGACGCACAAGGTGCCGAGCACGAAGGCGGCGATGGCGCAGACATGGATCGCCAACCGAATCAGGGCCAGTGGATAAAGCGTCCGGGCCTCGGGCACGGTCAACAACGCCGGGAAGCGGATGCACAGCACGGCGCCCAGCGCGCACAGGCCAAGGAACAGCGCCACAGTGCCGCTCAGCCATCCGGTGCCCAGCCGGCGATCCGGCGCCGTCGTCGAGAGCGCGCGGCCCAGCGGCGTCTTCATCTGTCATGTCTCCGGGAGAAAGCCACCGCGGTCGCGGCGCCAAGCAACGACAGTATAGCGCGGACTGGACGGGGCGTCAGCCGCACCGAAGCTACGGCGCATCACGCTGCGCCGTGATACATCCACCTGGATTTGTGCAGGCCTGGGCCGGTCGCGGGCGGATCAGATCCGCTGGTCCATCTCTAACGCCGGCTCCGGCACGTCGACACAGCCGATGATGCGCGCCGGCACGCCGGCGGCGGTGCAGCCGGCCGGCACCGGGTCGAGTACGACGCTGCCCGACGCAATCTTGGCGCAGGCGCCGACCTCGATGTTGCCCAGCACGGTCGCGTTGGCACCCAGCAGCACGCCGCGGCGGATCTTGGGATGGCGATCGCCGCGCTCCTTGCCGGTGCCGCCCAAGGTGACGCCGTGCAGCATCGACACGCCGTCTTCAACGACCGCCGTTTCGCCGATCACCACGCCGGTGCCGTGATCAATCATGATGCCCTTGCCGATGCGGGCCGCCGGATGGATGTCGACGCCAAACAGCGCGCTGGCGCGGCTTTGCAGGAAGAAGCCCATGCCCTTGCGGCCACGCTTCCACAGCCAGTGGCCGACCCGCTGGGTCTGCAGTGCGTGATAGCCCTTGAACCACAGCAGCGGATCGAGGTGCGAGGTGCAGGCGGGATCGCGCTCGTAAACGGCGACGATATCGGCGCGCGCCGCGAGACCGATCGACGGGTCGGCGGTAAACGCCTCGTCGAACGTCTGCCGGATCAGCATGGCCGGCGTTTCCGAGGTGCCGAGCATGCGCGCCAAGTGATAGCTGACCGCCGCCTCGAACCGCGGCTGGTTGATGATGGCGGCGTGCAGCAGGCCGCCCAGCGCGGGCTCACTACGCGCCAGCTCTTCCGCCGCATGCCGAACGGACGTCCACACGGGATCGACGGGCGCCACTCTGGCGATCGCACTATGATCCATGGCTTCCTCTGGCATATTGCTGTGACGGCTTGAGCGCATGGCGCCTTGCCTGGCCACTGCAGCATTGCGCCCGGCACGACTGGTCGCAAGCCCGGCTCACACGAGTTTTATCTGGCCTCGGGCGAGAAAGTCTCGCGTTACCGGTCGATTACCGGCCACCGCGGCGCTCGAGCTCGCCGATCAGGCCGTCGATGCCGTTGCGCTGGATATACGAATTGAAATCCGAACGGCGGGTGATCGCCATGCTGACCCCCTCGATGGTCACATCGACGATCTTGCCGTTGACGACCTCCCAGACCAATTTTATCGGCTGGCCATTGCTTTGAACGATCTTCGAATCGACCAATTCCTGCGCGTTGTTGCGCGTCACCTTTCCGACCTCCAACGACTGGCCGGCGTACTCCTTGAACCGATTGGAATACGCCCTGACCTCGGCCTTCTCGAAGGCGGCGATGAAACGGCGCTGCTGCTCCGGTGTCGCGGCGTTCCAGTGCCGCCCCATGACGGATCGACCGATTGCGGACAGATCGAAACTTGCGCGCAGGATTTCACCCAGGACCCGCTCACGCTCGTCGTCCGACGCGCCCGATTTGAGCGCGGCAAGGACACGATTGGCGATACCGCCGATCATCGCTCCCGCATCCTGGGCCCGGGCCGGGCCCGCCAGCGACGCGGCCATAGCGCACAGCCCCACGATCGCGAGCCGTCGCCGTACATCGTCCATTCTTTGCCCCTTGTCTGGCGCCTTGTGGTCGCTCAGCGCGCCAGGCCCAGCTCGGCGCGGCCGGCGGCGTCAACTGGCGGCGGCACTGCGCTCACCATGCCACGCTGCTTGATCTGGGCGGCGCGGCGCTGGGTGTAGGCGCTGCGCACGGCGCTGTAGAAATCGACCGAGTTCTTTTCGATGTCGTCGAGTGCCTGCAGGGTCCGCGAGCGCCCATCGACGCCTTCCGCGCCGGCCCGTGCATAGAGCAGCCATTCGACATCGAAATGCTGCGCGGCAATCCGGAACGGATCCACCAGATAGTCTACCAACAGCCCGACCGAGTCGCGCGCGTTGGATGGCCCGATGATCGGCAGCACCAGGTAGGGGCCGCCATCTTCCGGCGGCGCCTTGGCCCAGACGCCGATGGTCTGGCCGAAATCTTCCTTCGTATGCGGAATGCCGAGCTGCTTGGCCACGTCGAAAATGCCAAGGATGCCAATCGTCGAATTGATCAAGAAGCGCGCCAGGGTGTGCGCCGCCCGTGTGCCCTCGCCCTGGGCCAGTTCGTTGACGGCCGTTACCGGCTCGCCGAGGTTGTTGAGCACGTTTCGAGTACCGCGCTGAAACCCGCTAGGCGTCAGGTCCCGGTACGTCACCGCCAGTGGGCGCAAGATGAAGGTGTCGAGGGTCTTGTTCAGGGCGAAAAGGAAGCGGTTCGGCGTCTCCAACGGATCCCAGACCTCGCCTTGTTCCGCCGTGGCGCAGCCGGCCACGAGACTTCCCGTCACCGCCAGAACGGCGACCCCCCGGCACACGCTCGACACCCAACGCCTAATCATTTTCGACATCCCGCGATGTGGACCACGACCGCGCAATGGACACATCACCGTCTGATGCCATCCCGCTCGGACGCAACCGTGAAGTATGGCCGCTTGACCTCGATACGCCCCCTCACGCCCGCTCGGACGAACGCCGAAAATCCAGACGCGTCAAGCTTATAACACGAAGCGCTCATCCCCGCTATGGCGCATCGGGACGGGTCCGGTTGCGGCCTTACACGTCATGTCACGGGCCTCGGGACATGTCCCACGAATTCACATACCCGCTAGACATAAAGATAAAAATATCCTTATATGTGCCTATGGAAGCACTTCTTCTGGTTTTGCGTGCCATGGCAGAGGAGACGCGTTTGCGCATCCTGGCGCTGGCTGCTCATGACCAGCTTACCGTCAGCGAGTTCGTGGACGTGCTTGGCCAATCCCAGCCGCGCGTGTCACGGCACCTGAAGCTGCTGGTCGAGGCTGGCGTGCTGGAGCGAATCCGGGAGGGCCAGTGGGCCTATTTCCGGCTGGCGCGCAATCTGGGCAGCAGCCAGGCACTGGCCCGCGACGTTATCGCCCGGCTACCCGCCAACGACGCTCTGCTGGCCGCCGACCAGGAGCGCTTCGCCGACCTCAAGCGGCGACGCGAGAACAGGGCCATTGCCTACTTCCGGCAGAACGCCGCCCGCTGGGATCAGCTGCGCGCCCTGCATGTCGCCGACGGCGAGATCGAGGCGGCGCTGCTGGCGCAACTGCCGGCTGACGCCGAGTCGCTGCTCGACATCGGCACCGGCACGGGGCGCATCCTGCAAGTCCTGGCGCCGCATGTCGCGCGCGCCATCGGCATCGACCAGTCGCGCGAAATGCTCGCGGTGGCGCGCAATAACCTGGCGAATGCCGGCGTCGCCAAAGTCGAGATCCGGCAAGGCGATATGTACGCCCTGCCGTTGCCGGCGAACGCGGTCGACGTCGTAACGATCCACCAGGTGCTGCACTACGCCGAGGACCCGGCGGCGGTGCTGCGCGAGGCGGCGCGCGTGCTAAGGCCGGGCGGCATCGTGCTGGTGGTCGATTTCGCGCCACACGACTTGGTCGAGTTGCGTCGCGAGCACGCCCACATCCATCTCGGATTCGCCGACAACCAGGTCGCCGGCTGGCTGAGCGCGGCAGGCCTGCTGTGCGATCCACCGCTCCACCTGCCTGGCCGGCGGCTGATGGTCGGCATCTGGCGCGCCAGTCGGCCCGAGCGGCGCGAGCCCGCCGCGCAAGCTATCGCCTCTGCCAGCCACGGCGCCGTCGGTTGACCCGCCGGCCAATCGCGAGCACCGCGCCATGAGCCCAGATACCGGCCCTCTGACGACCGCGTCGTCCAGCGGCGAGTTCCCGGCACGGAAGCCGTCGAAGCTTGTCGTGTCGTTCGAGTTTTCGCCGCCACGCACCGATGCCATGGCCGAGACCTTGTGGGCGTCGATCGAGCGGCTGGCGCCGCTGCAGCCGGCCTTCATGTCTGTGACGTACGGCGCCGGCGGCTCGACGCGCCAGCGCACCCACGAGACGGTGGTGCGCATCAGACGCGAGACCGGCATCGAGCCCGCAGCGCACCTGACCTGCGTCGCCGCCACATCAGGCGAAATCGACGACGTGGCGCGCGCCTACTGGGATGCCGGCATCCGCCATATCGTGGCCCTGCGGGGCGATCCGCCGCGCGAGAGCGGCGGCAAGTATGTCGCGCACCCGGGCGGTTATCCGAATGCCGCCGCGCTGGTCGCCGGCCTGAAGCGGATCGGCAATTTCCAGATCAGTGTCGCGGGCTACCCCGAACGCCACCCCGATTCAGCCGACGACAAGACCGACCTCGACAACCTCAAGCGCAAGATCGATGCCGGCGCCGACCGCTGCATCACGCAGTTCTTCTTCGACGTCGAGGATTTCCTGCGCTTTCGCGACCGCGCCACGGCGGTCGGTGTGCGCGTGCCGATCGTGCCCGGCATCATGCCGGTGTCGAATTTCACCGGCATCGTCAGGATGGCCACCATGTGCG
>DATFGV010000780.1:0-3792 GCA_035249115.1 Vineibacter sp. | reverse complement strand
TGAGGCAGAGCCGTCCATTTCAGAGACAGAAGAACTGGCCGATATCCAGCAGGATCGCCGCGCCGCGCGTGATCCACAGATAGCCGGCGCCCAGCGCCAGTGTCGCCACCGCGCCGATGATCGAGATCAGGATCACGGGCGACATTGGTCGATCACCGACGGCTCGACGTCTCGCGACGGGCCGTCCCCGATTGGACGGGGCGTCAATCTCGCCATGACCGCATTATCCGCCTAGGCCAGCCGTGCCGCAAGGCGCGGCACGGGCGTTTCCCGGATCGGCCAGGAGAGCAGCGCCGCCGCCACGCCCAGCCCGACCGCGATCCACCACATCAGGTCGTAGTTGCCCTGCAGGTCGTACAGCCGGCCGCCACCCCAGCCGCCCACGAAGCTGCCGATCTGATGGCTGAAGAAGACGATGCCGGACAGCATCGACATGTAGGTCGGCCCGAACAGGTAGGCCACCAGCCCGCTGGTCAGCGGCACCGTTCCCAACCACAGGAAGCCCAGGGCGGCGGCGAACAGCAGCACCGACGCGGCCGACAACGGCAACAGGAGGAAGACGATGAAGGTCAGCGCCCGCAGGCTGTAGAGCAGCGCCAGCATGTCCTTGCGCTGGAAGCGGCCGCCCAGCCAGCCCCACAGCACGGCGCCAACGATGTTGAACAGGCCGACCAGCGCGATCGCCCAGCCGCCCAGCTCGCCGGGCGAGATCTGGCGGCCCAGCACCATCAGGCTCACCGCCTTGTCGGAAATGTAGGCCGGCAGGTGCAGCCCGACGAAGGCGACATGAAAGCCGCAGACGAAGTAGCTGATGGTCAGCAGCCAGAAGCCGCGGGTGGCGAACGCCTCGTCCAGCGCCTCGCGCGCGCTCTGCAGCACCGTCCCGCCGGCGGCGGCCGCCGCCGGCCGGTCCTCGCGCAGGCCGAAGGCCAGCGGGATCATGATCGCCGACACCGCCGTCAGGATCAGGATCGTGCTGTGCCAGTCGCCCAGCCGGTCGAGCAGGATGCTGGCGAACGGCACGACGGCGAACTGGCCGAACGAGCCGCCGGCCGTGGTGATGCCCAGCGCCAGCGACCGCTTGGCCGGCGGCGCCGCCCGGTTGACGACCGCAAAAATCGGCCCGAAGCCGGCCGCCGCCATCGCGACGCCGATCAGGGCGCTGCCGGCGACCAGCATCACGCCCTCGCTGGACAGGCCGATCATGGTCATGCCGATGGCGTACAGCACGCCGCCGGTGACGACGGTGCGCATGACGCCGAAGCGGCGCTCGACCCCACCGACAAACGGCGCCAGCACGCCCATCAGCAGCATCGAGAGCGCATTGGCGAACGACCACAGCTCGCGCCCGACCTGCAGGTCGGCGGCGATCGGTTTCTGGAAAATGCCGAAGCTCTGCCGCGCGCCCATGCTGACGGTCAGAATGATCGCGCCGCATACCACCGGTATCCACCACGCCTTGCGCATGCCCATCCCTCGACGTCCCAATCCCGGCGACCGGCCGATTCCACTCCATCTGCCGGCAATCAGGTGCATATGCAATCAAATGAAGCTCAGGCCGGGACAAGTTTTTCTCGTGGCCGGACAATCCTCTCCGGCCGCCAATTGGCATTGGCGATCGGCCGTTGACAGGGCGCCAACCGCACCCGATAGGCATGGCATGCGTTGGCGGTTTCATCTCGTGCGTGCGGCTTTTCTGGGCCTGTGCCTGGCGGCTGGGTTGGCACCGATCCCGGCGGTCGCCCAGGAAGCGCCGCTGCCGCGGCTTGAGCCGCACAAGTGCTGGTTCAAGGTTCCGCGCAACGCCACCGCGAGTTGCCATCTGCTGGTCGTGGCGGAGAATCGCCAGAACCCGGGCGGCCGTGTCATCAAGCTGCCGGTCGCCATCCTCAAAGCCACCGGCCCGCGCAAGCAACCCGATCCGGCGATCTACCTCTCGGGTGGACCGGGCGAGGCGCCGCTGGCGGCGCCGGGGCCGGGCATCGATCCCCTGAAAGACGGCGATTGGTGGAAAGCCACCACCGCGATCCGCCGCCAGCGCGATTTCATCTTCGTCGGCCAGCGCGGCGCGCAGCTGTCGCGGCCGGCGCTGAATTGCGACGACGTCGCCAGCCCGCGGTCGCTGGCGACGCGGCTGAGCGGCCGCTTCGACGTGGTCGAGGACGAGCGTCGCGCCATGGTCAAATGCCGCGCCGACCTGGAGCGGCGTGGCATCGACGTGGCGCAGTACTCGACGCCGGCGCTGGCCGACGACGTCGCCGACCTCGCCACCGTCCTCGGCCTCGCCAAGGTGAACCTCTACGGCGTCAGCTACGGCACGCGCTGGGCGTTGGAAGTGATGCGGCGGCACCCGAACCTGGTGCGCGCCGCGGTGCTCGATTCGGTCTATCCGCCGCACATCAATGGCGATCAGGAAGAGGCCGACGCCGTCCACAAGGCGTTCTTGCGGCTGTTCCAGGAATGCGCCGCCGACGCCTGGTGCGGCAAGAAGTACCCCAACCTGCGCGCCGACCTCGAGGCGCTGGTGGGGCGGCTGGACAAGACACCCACCAAGCTGCGGCTCAAGCTGGGCGGCAGCCGGACCACGGCGAGCATCGACGGCGCCAAGGCGCTGCTGATCCTGCTGCACGTGATGCGGTCGGGCGGCGAGGACGTCGGCAAGCTGCCAACCACGATCGCCCGCGCGGCGCGCGGCGACTACGGCGCGCTGCGCTTTTTCGCCGAGGACCTCGAGGAGAGCGAAGGCGGCCTGATCGATTCACCTATCGAGGAGATGGCCGGCCTGTACTATTCGATCGAGTGCCGCGAGACGACACCGTTCATCGACACCGCGGCGCGCGAGCTGGCGATCGCCAAGGCCGGCGTCTACGGCCTGGTGGCGCGGGTCAACACCGGTCCGGCGCTGTGCCCGGTATGGCGGGTGCCGGCGGCCGACGCCGCCGAAAAGCAGCCGGTCGTGAGCAAGGTACCGACCTTGCTGCTGAGCGGCTCCTACGACTGGTTGACGCCGCCGGCCTGGGCCGAGGCGGCGCGCCGGCACCTCGCCAACGCCCGGCACGTCGAGTTCCGCGCCTTGGGGCACGCCGCGACGGCGAACGACAAATGCGCCGAGGCGATGCTGGCGCGCTTCATCGAGGCGCCCGATCCCGGCCGCGCACCGGTCTGCATCGGCAACAACCCGCCGCCGGTGTTCACGGACGCGCCGCCCAAGTAGCGCCGAGCCCCAGACGCTTGTTGCCCCTGGGCTCGGACCGGATGGTCGCGGCGGACCTTATTTACCGCCCGTAGCGGAACGCTACCGCGAACCGGCACAAGTCGTCGGAATTTCTATTTCCCATGTAATATCAGACACTTGATGCTCAGCACACGTCATGCCGAGGGCCACCGCGAATACCGCGGCGTCGGACGGTTGATGGCACGGCGCCTACCGCCTATACCGCCGCTGCACCGCCAGGTTGGCCGCCACGGTCAGCAGCAGGGTCGCGGTCATCAGGATGAACGAGATCGCCGCGCCGAACGGCCAGTTGTTGACGCCGGCGAACTGGCCGTAGACCAGCGGCTCCATCATCTGGAACTTGGGCCCGCCCAGCAGCACCGGCGTCGCATAGGCGTTCATGCCCAGGATGAAGGTCAGGATGGTGCCGGCCAGCACGCCGGGCAGCGCCAGTGGCCACGGCACGCGGCGGAACATGGCGAACGGCCCGGCGCCGAGGCTGAAGGCGGCCTCCTCGACGTCGCGTCCGATGCCCTCGATCACGCTCTGCAGCGACAGCACCATGAACGGCAGGTTGA
>DATFGV010000779.1:0-6697 GCA_035249115.1 Vineibacter sp. | reverse complement strand
CCCGCTTGCCGAGAACGGGCCCTTCAACGTTCCTGCCGACAGGGTGAGCGCCATCTTCTCAAGCCGGTACTCGCGGTTCGCCCTGGCATCGCTGTAGGTCAAGGTGCCGTTCTCGATCACCACCCGATCGACGGCGAAGGCACCGAAGCCGTCGTCTGCATTCGCGGTCGTGCTGGTCGGCGGAGAACTTGCGGACGGCGCCGTCTGGCTCGGACCGGAGCTGCGCTGGAAATCATAGTTGGCGCGGCCATCGGGTCCGACTTCGAGCGCGATCTTGGGTTCGACCAGGCGCAGCTCGCCGACCCTGACCCGGCCCGACAGCAGCGGCAACAGCGAGACACCCGCCCGCACCGCCTTGAGCTCGATGATCTGCGGCGCCTTGCCGCCGGGCGCATTGGCGAAACGCACGCCCTCGGCCGATACCGTCGGCGTCGGCAGGATCGACAGCGTGAGCGGCCCGTCGATCACCAGCTCGCGATTGGTCGACTCCTTTGCCTTGGCGATGATCTGCGGCTTGAAGACGTTGGGATCGATCAGGAACGGTGCGGCGATCACCGCCACCACCAGCAGGCCGACCACAATTCCAACGCCAATCAGAATTTTCTTCATCGCCCGGTTCCTCGCCTGCCCGGGGGCACGGGTTGGCGCCCGCTTTCATTCTAGACTAGAAGAACCGACAATAGCGGCGACTTTATGGTTCTATGATTCCTGCACGGGCACGAACATGGCCGAGATTTTGAACTTGCGGCGTGCGCGCAAGGACAAGGCACGCGCCGAGCGCGGCCGGACCGCCGAGGCCAATCGCCTCAAGTCCGGCCGTCCCAAGGCCGACAAGGCGCGCGACCGGCTGGAAGACGCCAGGGCGCGGCGCACGCTCGACGCCCACCGGCGCGACAAGGACAGCAAGAGCTGAATTCCGCC
Organism: Vineibacter sp.; assembly: GCA_035249115.1. Lineage (GTDB taxonomy): Bacteria > Pseudomonadota > Alphaproteobacteria > Reyranellales > Reyranellaceae > Vineibacter. Next base: position 5,776 of record DATFGV010000779.1, on the reverse strand, counting down.
GACGGGTGCCGTGCCACTTACTCCAGCACGAACCCTTCGTAGCCGTTGGCCACGACCTGCTGGCATTTCTGGACGTAGGCGGGGAAACCGCCGGTGTAGGGCATCAGCACCCGCGGCTTGCCGGGCACGTTGGCGCCGACGTACCAGGAATCGCAGGTGGCGCGCAGCGAGATGCCGGCGACGTCGCGGGCGTGCGCCACCCAGGCCTCCTCGGCCGCCGTGCCGGGCTCGATCCGGGTCAGGCCGCGTTGGCGCATGTAGGCCAGGCAGTCGGCGATCCATTCGACGTGCTGCTCGATCGACGGCAGCATGTTGGTCAGCACCGACGGGCTGCCGGGCCCGGTGATGGTGAACAGGTTGGGAAAGCCGGCCATCGCCAGGCCGAGATAGGTCTTCGGCCCCTCGCTCCACTTGTCCTGCAGCGTCCGGCCGTCGCGGCCGGTGATCGCGACCCGCAGCAGCGCGCCGGTCATGGCGTCGAAGCCGGTAGCGAGCACCAGCGAGTCGACTGCGTGTTCCCTGCCGTTCGCCATAACGCCGGCCTCGGTGATCGCCTCGATCGGCGCACGGCCGACGTCGACCAGGGTGACGTTGGGCCGATTGAAGGTCTGCCAGTAGTCGATGTCGACGCACAGCCGCTTGCAGCCGATGATGTTGGTCGGCGACAGGGCGCTGGCGGTCTCGGGATCCTTGACGATCTCTCGGATCTTGCCGCGCACGAAGTTGGCGGCCGTGTCGTTGGACTCCTTGACGAACAGCAGGTCGATGAACGATCCCATGAAGGTGAAGCCGCCGACCGCCCAGCGCGCCTCGTACTCGCGCTGCCGCTCCTCGGGGCTCACGGCCAGCGCCGAGCGTTCGTTGAACACGATGTCGATGCCGCCGGGATTGCGCCGGGCGCGCTCGCGCAAGGTCGCATAGTCGGCCTTGACCGCCTTCTGCTCACCGGGATCGAGCGGCGCGTTGTGCGCCGGCACCATGTAGTTGGCGGTGCGCTGGAAAACGAACAGCTGCCTGGCCTGCCGGGCGATGATCGGGATCGACTGGATCGCCGACGATCCGGTGCCGATGACGCCGACCGTCTGGCCGGTGAAGTCGACGCCTTCGTGCGGCCATTCGCCGGTGTGGTAGACCTTGCCGGCGAACCGTTCGAGCCCCTTCAGTTTCGGCTTGTTCGGCGCCGACAGGCAGCCGGTCGCCATGACGCAGAACCGCGCCATCCGGCGCGTGCCATCATCGGTCTCGAGCGTCCAGCGCGCCGTCGCATCGTCAAACGTCGCCGATTTCACGCGCGCGTTGAAGATGATGTCGCGGCGCAAATCGTAGCGGTCGGCGACGTGGTTGGCGTAGCGCAGGATCTCCGGCTGCGGCGAGTAGCGCTCGCTCCACGTCCACTCCTGCTGCAGCGTGTCGTCGAACTGATAGGAGTACTGCATGCTCTCGACGTCGCAGCGCGCGCCGGGATAGCGGTTCCAGTACCACGTGCCGCCGACCCCGGTGCCGGCCTCGAGCACCCGCGCCGTGAACCCCAGCCCGCGCAGCCGATGCAGCATATACATGCCGGCGAACCCGGCGCCGACGATCAGCACATCCACGTCGCTCGACGACATCTGCCCGCTCCCATCGACTCAGGCGCGTGACACGCGGCGCGCGGTGGCGCGCTCGAAGGCCATGCGCTCGAAGAACCGGCGCGTTTCGGGCGAGGCGCCCTCGCCGGCGACCGCCCGCACGCTGCTAAGGTCAAGGCGGCGGCCGCTCGGGCCATCGACCAGGGCCGGTTCGATGCGCCGGCCGGTGGCGGCGTTCTCCAGCTCCATCGGCCGTCCGTCCTCGGCCGCCGCGCCGAACCGGTCACCCCACTCCTTCAGGCCGACGATCACCGGAAACAGCGCCGCGCCTTTTTCGCTCAGGCGATACTCGTAGCGCACCGGGCGCTGCTGGTAGGCGGCGCGGCGGAAGACGCCGGCCTCGACCAGCGTTTTCAGCCGGGCGGTCAGCACGTTGCGGGCGATGCCGAGGTTGGCCTGGAAGTCGTCGAAGCGCCGCACGCCATACATGGCGTCGCGCAGGATCAGCAAGGTCCACGGGTCGCCGATCACGTCCAGGGCGGCGGCGATCGAGCAGTTCATCCGGGCGAAAGACGTGCGTCGCATGCGCGCGAGTATACGACCGTGTCGCCTGCGTGCAATTCGACCGCTGCCGCTTTTCCTCCCCACGAAAGTGGGGAGGTGCCCCGAAGCAGCGGAGGGCAGCCGACGGGCCTCGACTATTGGGCACCACGAGCGCCTCCCATCCGTCCTTCGGCCACCTTCCCCACACTCCGCGTGGGGAACGAAGGATGGTTGCTACGCCGCCGTGAACATTTCGACCGGCCCGGGTACGCCGCGCAGGCGATGCTTGCCCAGCGAACGCATCGGCCGCGGACAGAAGCGCCGGAAATCGGCCGAGGCCACGATCGGCACGCGCAGCACCTTGGTCATCCCCTCCAGTCGCGAGCAGCGGTTGACCGCCGGACCGATGACGGTGAAGTCGAGCCTGTCCTCGGTGCCGATATTGCCGAACGTCACCAGGCCGACATGCAGGCCGACGCCGAAGCGGATCGCCTCGCGCCCGGCCTCGACCCGGCCGGCGTTGATCTCCTCCAGCACCGACAGCGCCTCGCGCGCCGCGTCGATCGCGCCCGAGGTCGCGTCCGGCAGAAACATCGCGTCCGGCGCCGGGAAGATCGCCATCAACCCGTCGCCGATGAATTTCAGGATCTCGCCACCGTGACGCTTCAGCGCGTGTCCAATGGTTTCGAAGTAACTGTTCAGCAGGTCGAGCAGTTCGTCGGCCGGCAGGCGTTCGTTCAGGCCGGTGAAATCGCGCAGGTCGGAGAACCACAGCACGGCATTGATGCGATCGCCGTCGCCGCGCTTGATCGAGCCCTGCAGGATGCGCTCGCCAGTCTCGCGGCCGAGATAGGTCTCGACAACGGTCGCGGCGATCAGCCGATTGATGTGCATCTCGACCACGGCGCCGGCGTGATCGGTGAGCTGGCGCAAGTCGGCCAGGTCGGCGTCGCTGTAGCCATGCCGATGATCGGTGGCGAAGGTGATCACCGGAAACGGCGTGCCGCGGCTGATCCGCATCGACAGGCCGAAATAGTCGGTGCCGCCCTCGGCCTTGACCTCGTGCAGCGTCAGGTGGTGGCGCTCCGTCAGGGCATCGAGGCGGTAACGGACCTCGCTGTTGCGCTCGCGGATCTCCTGGACCGGGCTGCCGATATAGGCGCTGGTATACTGAATGCCGTGGCGCCGCGCGATCGCCTGCACCTCGACCGACTGGTCGCGACGCCACACGAAGCCCATCGCCTGTAGCTGCGGATGCATCAGCTGCAGGCCGAGATACATCCGCCACAGCGGAATGCCGGCCGCGATCGTGCGGGTCATTAGGCCACTGAGGAAGAGCCGCAATTCCGGCTCAAGCCGGCCCTCGCGCGCGATCCAGTCGAACACCGGCGCGAGCCGTCCCGCCTGGCCCAGGGCAATGTCCATCGCCAACGTCCTCCGCCGCCCGTGTAGCACGGCGCCGTGGCCGCTTCGAGGTCACGTTCGCGGCACCGCCCTGACGCGTGCCCCGCGTCACCAAAGGTCGCCACAGGCGGCGTGGCTAGCCGGCGAGGACTGCCTGCGACTCCTCGTTGGCCGTGCGATAGGCCGTGTTGGCCGTCAGGTCGGCGATCTTGTCGATATTGCTGGCGACGTCCTCGATGGTCGGCTGGCCAGCGACACGCACACCCTGGCCCTCGCGGTACTCGACGCGCGAGAAGTAGCCGACGCCGGCCGCCCAGATCTCGCCCGAGCGGTTGCATTGTTCGCTGCACAGATAGCCGACCATCGGCGACACCAGCTCGGGCTTCATGCGCGCCACCAGTTCCGGCGGCATCAGGTCCTCGGTCATGCGCGTGCCGGCGACCGGCGCCAGGGAATTGACCATGATGTTGTACTTCTGGCCCTCCAGCCGCAGCGTGTTCATGAACCCGACCAGCGCCAGCTTGGCGGCCGAGTAGTTGGTCTGGCCGAAATTGCCATACAGGCCGGAGCTCGACGAGGTCAGTACGATCCGGCCGTAGGTCTTGGCGCGCAGGATCGGCCAGGCGGCGTGCGTGACGTAGACCGAGCCCATCAGGTGGACCTGCAGCACGAACAGGAAGTCGTCCATCGACATGTTGGGGGAAACGACTTGTCGCGCAGGATGCCGGCGTTGTTGACGACGATGTCGACGGTCCCGAACGCATCGACCGCGCACTTGACGATGTTGGCCGCAGCCGGTTGCTCAGCGACGCTGTCGTAGCTGGCCACCGCCTGGCCCCCCGCCGCCTTGATCTCGGCCACGACCTTGTCGGCCGCCGCCCGGTCGCCGCCCCTGCCGTCACGCGCTCCGCCGGTGTCGTTGACAATCACCTTTGCGCCGCGCGAGGCCAGCAACAGCGCGTGCGCCCGGCCAAGGCCGTTGCCGGCGCCGGTGATGATGGCGACGCGGTTGTCGAAACGGACGGTCATCGGCGTCTCCGGCGCGGTGCTGAATCGAGGCGCCGGTTGTTCCACGCCGCGCCGCGCGGCTCAAGAGCGCGATCTTGCCCGCCCGCGGCCCTTGGTAAACAGCTGCGCCAGCCTGCGGCCGACATCCGACGGGGCGCCGCGCCGCCGTTTTGTCGCCGGCCTTGGCTTGCGTACCAGGCGCGCGCCCTCCTCGCCGCGGACCAGGACCAGCGTGCGATCGTGATACTGATCAAGGCCGGGGCGGTGGCCGATGCTGATCAACGCCGCGCCGGAAAGTTCGCCGGCCAGCAGCTCCATCAGCATGTGCTGGCTGTTCTCGTCCAGCGCCGCGGTCGCCTCGTCCATCACGATCCAGTCCGGCCGCTGCAGCAGCAGACGGGCGAAGGCAAGCTTCTGCAGTTCGCCGCCCGACAGGGTGTGATCCCAACGCTGATCCTCGTCCAGCCGGTCGACCAGCGCCGGCAGTCCGACGCGCTCCAGGGCGGTCCGCAGCGTCGCGTCGTCGAACGCGTCAGCCGGCGACGGGTAGGCGAGCGCGGCGCGCAAAGTTCCCAGCGGCAGATAGGGCCGCTGCGGCAGGAACATGAACTTGCCGTCGGCGGGCAACTCGATGCTGCCGCGTCCCCATGGCCACAAGCCCGCGATGCTGCGCATCAGCGTGCTCTTGCCGGTGCCCGACTCGCCCATCACCAGCACCCGTTCGCCGGGCTTGACCTCGCCTTCGGCGCCGGCGACGACGATCGAGCCGTCCGGGTAGGCGATGTCGAGGCCACGCAGGTGCAGTGAATCGTCACCGCCGGACGCCACGGTCATCACATCGCCAGTCACGCCGTCGCGGTCGCCTTCGAGCGCTTCCAGTGCGTCGGCGAAGCCGGCGACGCGCCGCACCGAGGCCGACCACTCGCTGTAGCGCGAGATGTTGTCGATGAACCACGACAGCGCGCGCTGCACGTGACCAAAGGCGCTCACCACCTGCATGAGGCCGCCCAATGTCATGGCGCCGCCGAAATACAGCGGCGCCGCGACGACCACCGGCACGAACCAGGCCAACATGCCATAGCCGGTCCACAGCGCCGTCAGGTGACGCATGCGCGCAACCACCTTGTGCCAGACCCTGATCACGGTCGGCAGCGCGCTGTCGAGCCCGGCGCGCTCGTCGGTCTCGCCGCGCGACAGGGCGATGCCTTCCGACTCTTCGCGGACACGCACCAGCCTGAAACGGAAATCCGCCT
>DATFGV010000778.1:0-10378 GCA_035249115.1 Vineibacter sp. | reverse complement strand
GCCACCACGACCGATGGAATGAGCGGCGTAGCGGCCGCGACGGCAGCGAGTCCGCCAAAGGTACGGCGACGCATCATGCCGGCGCCTTAACACAACCCCACATGCTTGGCCAACATGCCGCCGGCAAAGTTGTCACCAGGTCACTGCAGCAGGCGAACCAATCCGGCAATGCGCCGCCGCTTGCGAGCGGTGTGACAACAACTAGACTGGCGCGTGCAAGCGAGGAGCAGCGCATGTGCGCATTCATCCGATCTGTGGTTCTGGCTGCGGCGGCGGTCCTGGCCGGTCCGCCGCCGAGTTCCGCGCAGTTACAGGGTCAGCGCGAGGCTTGCTTTGGCGGTGGCGGCAATCCCGATCGGGTGATCGAGGCGTGCGGCACCATGCTGCAATCGCCACAGACGTCGGCCAACGATCGGATCGAGGCGCACCTGAAGCGCGGCAACGCCTACCTCACCAAGAGCGATTTTGCGCGTGCCATCGGTGACTATGATCAGGTGATCCGACTCAATCCACGGTTGGCCGCCCCCTTCGTTAACCGCGGCCTGGCGTTTCAGAACAGCCGTCAATACGACCGAGCGCTGGCTGACTATAACGAGGCGCTCCGCCTCGACCCCGGGCAGAGCATGGCGTATCTCAATCGCTGTTCGGTGTACTTGATAAAAATAGAATACGATCGCGCCATCGGCGACTGCGACCAGGCCATCCGTCTCAACCCGCGGCTTGCCCGGGCATTCCTCAACCGCTGTGGCGCATACTGGGCGAAGGGCGACTATGATCGCGCCATCGCCGAATGCGACAAAGCCATCGATCTTGAACCAACACAGGCGATGGCGTTCGTCAATCGCGCCAACGCCTACGCCTACAAGCGCCAGCACGAGCGGGCCATTGCCGATTTCGATCGGGCCATTCGGCTCGATCCAAAGATCTTTCAGGCGTTTGTCGGCCGCGGCTTCGTGTACTACTCGACTGGCCGCTTTGACCGCGCCATCACCGATTTCGATGAGGCAATCCGCCTCAATCCCGACGACCAGAGGCCTTGGATCAATCGCTGCGCCGCCCACCTGGCAATGACGGAGTTCGATCGAGCTATCACCGATTGCGATCAGGCGGTCCGTTTGCATCCCAACGACGCGCGTGCCTACAACAATCGTTGCATGGCTTTGGGAGGCAAGGAGGCTTTCGACCGCGCCATCGTCGATTGCGACCACGCCGTCCGCTTGAGCCCCGCCACACCCGACTACCTCTTCTCGCGCGGTCTGCTTCTGACCGGTGAACGCCAGTACTCCCGGGCAATCGCTGACTTTGATCAGGCCATCCGGCTCAACCCGCGCTTCGCTGCCGCGATCCGCCAGCGCGGCTGGGCTTTCGCCAAGATGAAACAGCACGACCGTGCCTTCGCCGATCTCGACGAGGCGATCCGGATTGATCCGTCCGATGCGTCGAACTTCACGGCCCGTGGATCTGCCCACGGCGAACGCGGTCAGTTTGAGCGGGCGGTCGTCGACTTCGATCACGCCTTGCGGCTCGATCCGAAGAACGCCACGGCGCTCAATGGACGTTGCTGGTACCGGGCGATTCAAGGTCACGTAATGCTGGCGTTCGCCGACTGCGAGGAGTCGCTTCGCCTGCGCCCGGACGATCCCTCGACGCTTGACAGCCACGGGTTCGCCCACCTCAAGAGTGGCGATCTCGATCGCGCCATCGCCGACTACAATGCGGCGTTGCGCAAGCGCCCGAAGAGCGCCCATTCGCTCTACGGCCGCGGCGTGGCGACGATACGCAAAGGCGACCGGGCCGGGGGCGAAGCCGACATCGCCTCGGCCAAGAAGATCGACCCCGACATCGCCGACCTGTTCGCGCTCTACGGTGTGCGGCCTTAGCCGCCGCCGTGTGGATGGTTCACGTCAAACCCTTCCACGGCGTCGATACGCCGGTTAGGGTTGCGGCGCATGGCAAGTGGTCTCGTCCATAGGTTCGCGTCGACTTGCGAGGTGTCGCTGGTCCTTGTCGCTTTGCAGGCGTGGGTCGCGACGGCGTCGGCGCAAACCGCGCGCGACCGGGACTGGTGCTTCAGTCGGGGCGCCGGCGACGGACAGACGATCTTAGGCTGCACCTCGATCATCAAGTGGATCCACTCGCCACCGCATGACCGCAGCGTGGCGCATTTCAACCGCGGCATGGCCTACACGAAGCGACGGGACTACGACCGCGCCATCGCCGACTTCGATGAGACGTTGCGGCTCGATCCCAAGCACGTCGCGGCGTTCATCAACCGCGGTGTCGCCTATCGCAACAAGGGCGACGTCGCGCGTGCCATCGCCGACTACGACGAGGCGATCAAACTGGATCCGACCCAGGCCGTGACCTTCGCCAATCGCGGCAACGCCCACCGGGTCAAGGGCGATCTCGACCGGGCGATCGCCGACTACGACCAGGCAATCCTGCTGGAGGCCGGCAACGTCGGCGCGATCTACAATCGCGGTCTTTGCTACTTCGGCAAAAACGACTACGACCGGGCGATCGCAGATTTTGACACGGTCAGCCTGCTGAACCCGCTTGACCCCAACGCCGTGCTCGCGCGCGGACTGGCTTACAGCGCGAAGCAGCAATTGGACCGCGCCATCGCGGATTTCGACTACGCGGTGCGCCTTGATCCCAACCTTTCGGCGGCCTTCTTCAATCGCGGCCTCGCCCACTTGGCAAAGCGTTCCTATGAACGGGCGATCGCCGACTTCGACAAGACGATCGCGATCGATCCAAGGGCGATCCATGCCTACGCCAGCCGCTGCGAGGCGCGCACGATCACTGGTGCCTTGAGCGCCGCCCTGGCCGACTGCACCGAGGCGGTCGACCGCCGGCCGACCGAGTCGACCCACAGGGCCGCGCGAGGCATCACATATCTGAAGATCGGCGATCTCGATCGGGCTGGTGCCGATTTCGCGGCCGCGCTGCAAGCCAGTCCGAACGTCGCCGTCGGCCTTTTTGGCCAGGGACTGGTCAAGCGGCAGAGCGGCGACACCCCCGGCGGCGACGCCGACTTGACGGCCGCTCGGGCCCGCGATCCGAAGATCGATGAGCGCTTCGCGACATTCGGCATCAAACCATGATGTGTCCCACAAGCCGCGGCCATTGGGCTCGCCGTCGCACCGGGCGGCAGAGCATCGCAAGAATGGCGGGCCCCCGGTGAGCATGCGACCGGCACTTTACTGTTGGTAGCGGTTGGGTTAACTTCTATGCTGTAGCGTTTGAGTAGGAGTAGTGCGTATGTGGCGAACCGGAACACTTGCGATTGGGCTATCAATCGTAACCGCCGTGGTCGGCGCTCCGTCCGGATGGACCCAACCAACACCCATGATCAGTGCGCCGATGCCCGGGGCCAAAACGCCGTCGGCGTCGGAAAAGTCGAAGGCGCCAGAGAAGGCATTGACGCCTCGCGACCTGTGTTTCGGTGGCGGCCATGCGCCCGATCGGGTTATCCGCGAATGCACGTCGCTGATCGATGCCGTCCGTTTGCCGCGCGCCGATCGTTCGGCTGCGCTGCACGGCCGCGCCGGCGCGTTGCTGGCGACGAGCGAATATGATCGCGCCATCACAGACTTCGATCAGGCGATCGACCTCAATTCGAAGGATGCCTTGGCCTTTCACGGCCGCGGCGTAGCGTGGGCCCGCAAAGGCGATTTGGACAAGGCGATTGCCGACTATGACGAGGCGATCCGGCTCGACGCCAAGTTCGCAGAAGCCTTTGGCAATCGCGGCCTCGCCTACGCCCGCAAGAACGCCTGGGAGCGTGCGATCATCGAGTATGACCAGGCGATTAAGCTGAATCCGGGCCTATCCCGGCCCTTCTACAACCGCGGTGCCGCGTGGCGTGCCAAGGGCGACCACGAACGCGCCATCTCCGACTTCAGCCGGGCGATCAAGCTCAACCCCAACGGTGCCGACTTCCACTACGCGCGTTGCGCGTCCTATGCCATCAGCGACAAAACCAAGCTCGCCTTGGCCGACTGCAATACGGCTTTGAAGTTGCGGCCGGGCGAAGCGCAGTTCCTGGGCGGCCGTGGCTTCACCTACCTGAAGATGGGTGACAATGCGCATGCCATTGCCGACTTCGATGCCGCGCTGGCCAAGGATCCGAAGCTCGTCGATTCGCTGTTCGGTCGCGGGATTGCCAAGCTCAGGAAGGGCGACGACGGCGGTACGGCTGATATTGAGGCCGCCAAGGCGATCGAGGCCGAAATCGACACCCGCTACGCTGGCTACGGGGTCAAACTATAGCGGTCGCGCCGCGCCGTGTGGAACCGGCGATCCGTCTTCAATAGACGGACAACCGTCGCCGCGGTCGGCGCGCCGCGACCGTCATGATCGCCCGCCCCGCAATCAACGATACGCAGCCGAGCAATAGCAAGGCGGCGACACACATCTGTTCGGCCGGACCAAACGACGATTGGAGCAGCACAAGCACTGCGCCCAGGCAGCAAAGGCCGCACAAAACCTGTCCGATACGCCAAGCGGCGATCGCCGCCCCGCGACGGAACGTTGATCGCACCGAACCCACCCCCGTAAGGTTCATTGTGCACCCCATCCAATGCAAAACTGTCTTCGCACTAATTGCGATGATACGCGAAAAGATTCTCGAGTGCGACCACTGAGCAGGGCCAGCAGGCGATATTGCGGCGGCCGCACTTCAATAAATTGAGAGAAGTACACTGTCTTTCCAATATGTTGGGGTATGTATTAGACATTTTTCCCTTGATCGCAATTTTTTGTGGATGGGCACGTGGAAGCAATGCCGACCGCTGCAATGCCAGGCCGTCCCGCGGTTACCGAGCGGACCCGCCGTCATACCGGAGGTCTGTACCAACCTGAGACAGGACGCGTTTCGCCAAGGATTGAACGCCCCTCTAATTTCCCGACTCTCGAGACCGAGTGCGGGCGCTAACCCAGCGCCAGTCAACCCGCGGCGGCGGTCATTGCAGCCCGATCGCCCGCAAGCTAAGGAACCGGCCGCACGGATGGGTGGCCGAGTGGTTTAAGGCACCGGTCTTGAAAACCGGCGTGGGGGCAACTTCACCGTGAGTTCGAATCTCACCCCATCCGCCAGGCGCCCATTGCTTGCAGGCTACCCGCCCGGGGATGTGCCGCCGGCGGCGTCCGTACTGCTGGCATGACCACGAAACCCACTCATCGGGCCGCTGCCGCCGTGCTTGTAATGATCATAAGGGCAAGCCTTGTCGGGACGACTGCTGCCCACCGCATGGTCGGCAAAGTGGCGTCGCCCGACCCCCACCCCCCGTTGGCGTTGATGCGTCGATAGCGAGTGCCAACGCGCCGCCAGCGGACGGCACTCGGCCCTCAACAGCAGGGCCGGCCGGACCTGCCTATCGCCCCGGCGGCCATTCGGGAAAGGCCTTGATGTCATCGGCGTCCTGCAGCCAGGTCGGGCTATGGGACGTCCAGATATGCACCGCTGGTCGAACGCCTGGATCGTCGTCCAAGGTCGGCACGCGAAGGATCACGTGGGGCTGGGCTGGCCACTCGGCAATCACGTGCGTACCGCAGACCGAGCAGAACCGTCGCAGCTTGCCGGGTGACGATTCGAAGGCGCGCAGCTTGTCCTCGCCCGCCAGCCAGCGGAACTCGGTGCGCATCACCCGCGCTGTTGTCGCGAAGGCGGCGGCATGTGCCTTGCGGCACGTTCTGCAGTGGCAGTGGCCGATCGGCGTGGCGAGCCGGTCAGCCTCGTATTGGACAGCGCCACACATGCAGCTTCCGCGCAATGTCGCCATCGGGCCCTCCCTGCTTCAGGGTACGTTCAACAGCGGTGCCGCCGGCGCCGTGAACATCGCTCGCAGCTCCTGCCAGCGCCGCGCATCGGGCGCAACAAGGATGCCGGCGTCGACTGGTTGGGTCGGGCTGTACGGCCGCCCGTCATGACGGTTGGCGACGCCCCCCGCCTCCTGCACAAGGAGCGCACCGGCGGCATGGTCCCATGGCTTGGTCCAGCGGTAGAAGGAGAAATGGCTACGGCCGGCCAACAGCTTGATGTACTCCAGGCCGGCGCAGCCAAACGTCGAGACGCCGCGCAGGCGCGCCAGCACGTCCGGCCGGATCTTGCGCAGGAACTCGCGCTTGAATTTTGCGCCGACGAAACCTGTGCTCTGCTTCAGCGGCAACGCCGGCGGAAACCGCACGGCCGTTCCGTCAAGCTGCACTCCGCTGCCGCGCACGCCCACCGCGATCCGATTGCGAACTGGATCAAGGATCCAGCCGGCCACGGTTTCGCCGTTCTGCGTCAGCGCAACGATCATCGCGAATCGGTTGTTGCCACGCGCGAAATTGGCGGTGCCGTCGAGCGGATCGACGATCCAGGCCGCTTCTGCCTCGGCGATGTGCGCCAACAGCCCAGGCTCGGCAGCTACCGCCTCCTCGCCCACCACGGGCACGCCGGGCATAATCCGGGCAAGCCCGGCGGCGATGCGACGCTCGCAGGCTTCATCGGCGACCGTCACCAGGTCGCCCTTCGCCTTTTGTCGGATTTCGTCGCTGGTAAGCTTGCCGAAGCGCGACAGTAGCTCAGTCACCGCGCAATCGCGCATCAGCTCCGCAACCCGGTCGACGTCGCCGTCGCGGAGCTGCGTCATCAGGAGCGCGCCGCCGTCAGGCGACGACGCCCATCACGTCGCTTTCCTTGAGGATCACAAAATCCTTGCCGTCCAGCTTGACCTCGGTGCCCGACCACTTGCCGTACAGCACCAGGTCGCCGACCTTCAGGTCCAGCGGCAGCAGCCGGCCGTCTTCCAGGCGCGCGCCCTTGCCGGCAGCCACTACCTTACCTTGCTGCGGCTTTTCCTGGGCCGTGTCGGGAATGATGATGCCGCCCTTCGATTTGGTTTCAGCGGTCGTCGGCTCGATCAGGACACGGTCGTGCAACGGCTTGAAGCGCATGCTTTTCTCCCAGGAACGCGAGGCGCCGTTTGTAGGAAGCGGACGTTGCGGCGTCAAGCCGCACGAGGAACCGAGGCGATCAGACGTCTGAAGAGATCGACTGGCGCTGACATTCTTCCAATACTCTGCAACGCGACCTACCGCGAGCGCAGGTAAAGCAAGAAAGGTTCGTTCACCCGATCTGCATGCCGCCACGAAATCGCCACATGCACGCGTGATCCGCGCTCGACGCCCCTTCGTAGATCTTCCGACACCGCTCATCTGAAGAGCCGGTGCTTCTGCTCGCGAATTGGCGGCCTGCGCCGCCTCGCACATGCACAATGGAGGATCTCTGACATGATTCGCAGAACCGTCGTCTCAGCCGCCGCCGGCCTCGCCATGGCTTTCGCGTCGGCCGGTGCCTTCGCCGCCGATATCGTCGATACGGCGGTCAAGGCCGGTCAATTCAACACGCTGGCGGCCGCCCTCAAGGCCGCAGGCCTTGTCGATACGCTGAAGGGAACAGGCCCATTCACTGTCTTCGCGCCAACCGACGAGGCCTTCAAGAAGCTGCCGCCGGGCACAGTCGAGAATTTGCTGAAACCAGAGAACAAGGCACAGCTCACGAAGATCCTGACCTACCACGTCGTGCCGGGTAAGGTGATGAGCGCCAGCCTTGCGGGCAAGACTACCGATGCCAAGACCGTCCAGGGTCAAACCGTGAAGATAGACGCTACCAAAGGCGGCGTGATGGTCGACAAGGCGAAGGTGGTAACCGCCGATGTCGCGGCCGACAACGGCGTCATCCATGTGATCGATACGGTGATCATGCCGAAGTGACGATCGACAGGAGACTGGGGAGCCGTCGACCAGCGTCGGCGGTTCCCACTCTGACAACGTGTATGCCGCTGCCTTCGAGCAGGCCAGATACACCCGAGAAGGCGCATCGTGGCCTAGTGAGATCGTCCTAGCCGCGCTGAAAGTCGCGCTTTGGATTCGGCGTCGAGCGCCACTGTGAAATGCGCTGTCGAGTCAGCATCGCGTCGCGCCCGGACCTCGCCGTGACGGTACAGCCAGGCGATCGTGGCACCATCGCTCAGTGGCACATCGACTTCGACGGCGCCATCGGTTGACGACAGGCGCTCACCAATCTCGATGAGCAGCGATTCAATACCCTCGCCGGTCGCCGCCGAAATGGCGAACACGCGCCTGCGCTCGGCGCCGGTGGCGGTCAGCCGTTCCAGGCGCTCCCGTGCCTCGTCATCGAGCAGATCGATCTTGTTGCACGCTTCGATCACCCCGCCGGCGGCCATGCGGTCCTCCAGCCCCAGCTGTCGCAGCACGGCCTCGACGTCGCTCTTTTGCCGCTCGCTTTCAGGATCCGCCACGTCGCGGACGTGCACGATGAGATCGGCCTCCACGACCTCCTCCAGGGTGGCACGGAATGCCGCGACCAGGGTCGTCGGCAGGTCGGCGATGAATCCGACGGTGTCCGACAGAATGGCGCGCTGGCCGTTGGGCAGGCGCACGGCGCGCATGGTCGGATCGAGGGTGGCGAACAGCAGGTCCTTGGCCAGGACCTCAGCGCCGGAAATGCGGTTGAACAGGGTCGATTTGCCGGCGTTGGTGTAGCCGACGAAGGCGACCGTCGGCAGGGAGCCGCGTTGACGGCCGGCGCGATGCAGCCCGCGCGTGCGGCGCACCTGTTCGAGCTCGTGCTTGATCTTGAGAATGCGATCGCCGATCAACCGGCGGTCGATCTCCAGCTGTGATTCGCCGGGGCCACCCAGGAAGCCGAAGCCACCGCGCTGGCGCTCGAGATGGGTCCACGACCGGACCAGGCGGCTGCGCTGGTAGTCCAGTGCCGCCAGCTCAACCTGCAGGCGACCTTCGTGCGTGCGGGCACGCTCGCCAAAAATCTCCAGAATCAAGCCGGTTCGGTCGATCACCTTACATTGCCAGGCGCGTTCCAGATTGCGCTGCTGCACCGGCGTCAGGCGGGCATCGACGATCGCCACTGCAATGCCCTCCTCGGCGATCGTGCCCTTGAGACGCTCGACGGTGCCGGCGCCCAGCAAGGTTGCCGGCGCGGTGCGCCGCACCGTGACGGTTTCGCATAGCCGGACGTCCAGCGCGATGGCATGTGCCAAGCCGACCGCTTCGGCCATGCGGGCAGCCGCACTGCGCGGACGAATGTGGTTGTCGGGCTGGTCAGCGCCGCGGGTAGCCGACAGCAGAGGGCAAACCACCGCTGCCGCGGTCGGCACGCCTATACCGTCGCCATCCAGCCGCGGACGACGCTCCTTGCCATTGACGGCTTTGCCGTCAACCTCGCCGCTGTCGCGTTCGCCCAATCAGGCCTCGGCCGGCACCGCCTGTTGCTTATCGCCTTCGAACAGCGAGATCGGCGTGACGGGCATGATAGTCGAAATGGCGTGCTTGTAGACGAGCTGTGAATGCCCGTCGCGACGTAGCAGGACCGAGAAATTGTCGAACCAGGTGATGATCCCCTGCAGCTTCACGCCGTTGACCAGAAAGATCGTGACCGGTGTCTTGGTCTTGCGAAGGTGGTTCAGAAACACGTCCTGAACGTTCTGGGCTTTTTCGCTCATTTTGGGGCCCTTTTCATTTCTAATTGAGTCGCAGCCGCGCACCCCGGCCAGCCGCGAGCGAGCATGGTGAGAGGTCCGCCTCCATGCCGCACTGCACAATATATATGGTCGGCAAGGCCTATATCAATGCCAACAGCGCATAGCAGTTCGCTACGTGGACACGTGGTGGAAATGATGCAAATTCATCGAGTTGCGGGCCGGTATCGCGCATCAGCACGGGCAGGCAGCCGCTCTTGTGGGCGCATTCGAGATCGACCCGCGTGTCGCCCACGAACCAGACGTGTTCCCCGGCGCCGAAGGGCGCCGCCTCCAGCGCCAGCTGAACTGGATCGGGGGCTGGCTTGTCGCGGATCGCATCGGTTGCCCCGACAACCCGTCCAAAGTACCGATCCCAGCCGAGGTAAGTCACTTCCTTACGCAGCGCGGCGCCGGTCTTGTTGCTAACCACCGCCAGGTAGAGGCCACGCTTGCTCAGCGCAGCCAGCAGCGCCTCAGCGCCCGGTTGGGTCCGCAAACGCTCGAGGTGGACGGCGTCGAACGTTTGGAAGAAGACCGACCGAGCCTCTTGCCAGCGGTCGCCGAACAGGCGGGGAAAAGTGTCGCGCAGCGAATTGTGGGCGCGCGCACGCGTGTCGTCCTCGCTCCACGCCGGCATGCCGAAATGGGCCAGCGCCGCGTTGTAGCTGGTCGTGATCACGCCCCAGGTGTTGACCAACGTGTTGTCCCAGTCGAACAGCAACGCCCGCGGCGCGACCAGAGAGGATTTCGGCTCGCCGGACATCTAGCCGCTTCTGGCTTTCAGGCGGGCAATGGCTGGTTGCATCAGGCGAATGGCTGGGCCG
>DATFGV010000777.1:0-7074 GCA_035249115.1 Vineibacter sp. | reverse complement strand
CGACCTGGTCGCCGATCGAGAACAGCGGGTTCAGCGACGCCATCGGATCCTGCAGGATCATGGCGATGCGCTTGCCGCGCACCCGGCGCATCTCGGCGTCGGACTTGTCGCGCAGCTCCTCGCCCTCGAACATCAGCCGGCCGGCGACGATGCTGGCCGCCGGCGGCAGCAGCCGCAGGATGGTCAAGGCCAGGGTGCTCTTGCCGGATCCCGATTCGCCGACGATGCCCAGCGACTCGCCGGCGTTCAGGCCCAGGGTCACGTCGTCGACGGCGCGCACCACGCGGGTGCCGCTTTGCGAGACGTAGTGCGTCGAGACGCCCTCAAGCGACAGCAGCGGCGTTCCGGTCATCGACGCTCCCTACCTTCCTCCGCCCGCAGAGGAAGGTGGCGCATCGCGCCGGACGGGGATCGCTGCATGCGCCTTCCCCCGCGGTTGGGGGAAGGTAAAGGTGTTGTTCCCACGCGCCGCCCTCACAACTGCCGCAGCTGCGGGTCGAGCTTCACCCGCAGCCAGTCGCCGAGCAGGTTGGCCGACAGCACCATCAGCATGATGCACAGGCCGGGCAGCACGGTGAGCCACCAGTAGCCGACCATCAGGCCTTTCTTGCCGTCGGCCAGCATCAGGCCCCAGGCCGGCTTGGGTGGCGGCACGCCGACGCCGAGGAACGACAGCGCCGCCTCGGTGACGATCACGACCCCCAGCATCAGCGAGGCGAGCACCACGGCGGAGTTGATGACGTTGGGCAGGATGTGGCGCCACATGATGACGCTCTTGGCGCAGCCGGCGACGACGGCGAGGCTGACGAACTCGCGCTCCTTCAGCGACAGTACCTCGCCGCGGATCACCCGGGCGTAGCGTGTCCAGTACACCAGGCCGAGGATGACGATGATGTTGAGCTCGCTGGGACCGACGATCGCGGCCAGGAAAATCGCGAAGGTCAGCGCCGGCAGCGCCAGCCAGGTGTCGGTCAGGCGCATGATGACCTGGTCGACCCAGCCGCCGAGAAAGCCGGAGAGGATGCCGAGCAGGGTGCCGACCGTGCCGGCGACCAGCACGGCGGCCAGCCCGACGATCACCGAGACGCGGGCGCCAAACATCAGCCGCGACAGCACATCGCGCCCGACATGGTCGGTGCCGAGCAGGTAGGTCATGCTGCCGCCCTCCTGCCAGGCTGGCGGCCGGAAGCGGCGGGCCAGGCTGCCCAACTGCGGATCGTAGGGCGCCAGCAGGTCGGCGAAGATCGCGACGAAGGCGATGATCAGCAGGATCAGCGCCGGGACTACGGGAAATCCCTGCAGGCGCCACGTGGCGCGCGGCGCGACGGTGACGGTGTCGATCGGGTGGGTCGCGACGGCCATGGCGCTCAGCTCGCCAAACGAATGCGGGGATCGATCACGGCGTAGAAGATGTCGACCAGCAGGTTGACCACGATGATCATGGCGCCGCCGATCACCACCACGCCCTGCACGACCGGGAAATCGCGGAAGCTGATGCCCTCGAAGAGCAGCCGGCCGATACCGGGCCAGGCGAACACCGTCTCGACCACCACCGCGACGTTGATCATCACCACCAGGTTGATGCCGGCCAAGGTGATGACCGGGATCAGCGCGTTCTTGAAGGCGTGCTTGCCGATCACCATCGCCTCGGGCAGACCCTTCAGCCGCGCCAGCTTGACGTACTCCGAGCCCAGCACTTCGAGCATCGAGGACCGCGTCAGGCGCATGTGGGCGGCGGCGAAATACCAGCCGAGCGCGAAGGCGGGCATCAGCACGTGCAGCGCGGTGCCCGAACCGGACGACGGCAGCCAGCCGAGATAGACCGAGAACAGCAGGATCAGCAGCAGGCCGACCCAGAACGAGGGCAGCGACAGGCCGAGCAGCGCGAAGATCTTGCCGGCGCTGTCCCACAGCTTGCCGACCCGCACCGCCGCGATGATGCCGCTGGGGATGCCGATCAGCAGCGAGAAAGCCATCGCCACCGCCGCCAACAGCAGCGAATGCGGCAGCCGCTGGAAATAGAGCTCGAGCACCGGCGTGCGGTAGTAGAACGACTGGCCGAGGTCGCCGACCGCGAGGCTGGCCATGAAGTGTCCGTACTGCTCCCACAGCGGCCGGTCGAGGCCGAAGCGCTGGCGCACCGCCTCGATGTCGGCCGGACTGGCGCCGGGCTCGACGAACAGACTGGTCGGATCGCCGGTGACGCGCACGAACAGGAAGATCGTGAGCGACAGCAGGAACAGCGACAGCAGCGAGTAGCCGATGCGGCGGGTGATGTACTGTTTCATCGGCCTCCCCTGCGTTGCGCCGCTGAGCGCTTGGCCATGCAGAGACGGGGCATACGATTCCTTCCAATCCACCTCTGCCCAGCGGGGAGAGGTCGGCGCGTCAGCGCCGGGTGAGGGGGTCGCGGACCATTCGGGATGCCGTCGGGCGTTATCGTCGTCGACCCGAGGCCCCCTCACCCGACGAACGCCGGCGCGCTCGTCGACCTCTCCCCCCGCGGGGAGAGGTCATGAATGTCAGCCCTTGTTGATCGTCACGTCCTCGTACGGCGCGGAGTAGGCGTGGCCTTCGATCAGGCCGAGCGCCGATTCGCGCACCCGCTTGCCCTGGGCATTGATGAAGGCGAGCTGCCAGATCGGCGCGTAGACCTGCCGCTCGTGCAGCAGTCGCTGGATCTCGTGCAGCAGCTTGGTGCGCTTGGCGCGGTCGAGCTCGGCCCCCTGCTCGGCGAACAGCGCCTGCAGATCGTCGTAGTGGCCGTAGGCGTAGGCGCCGCCTTTCATCACGAAGGCGTCGAGGCGGGTCGCCGCGTTGCCGAACGCCCCCGACGCGCCCTGGATGATGTTCTTCAGCTTCTTGTCGCCGTAGGCGCTGAAGAAGGCGGCGCGTTCCAGCGGCCGCAGCTTCACCCGGATGCCCACCTCTTGCAGGTTGTTCAGCACCGCTTCCGCCAGGTTGGCGTAGGTCGAGTCGCAATAGTAATCGCCGGCGTCGAAGCCGCCGCGGTGGCCGGCCTCGGCCAGCAGTTTCTTCGCCTGGGCGGCGTCATAGACCGCCGGCGGCGGCTTCCAGAAGAAGTCGAAGCTGTCGGGGATGATGCTGTTGACGACCCGCGAATAGCCCAAGGTCAGCGCCTCGTTGATGGTCTTGTAGTCCATCGCCAGCGCCGCCGCCTTGCGCACGCGCACGTCGTGCCAGGGCGATTTCGTGTCCCACTGGTCCGGGAAGTACAGCCAGAAGGTGCCCTGGATCACCACCGGCTTCAGGGTCAGGCCGGGCGTGCGCTTCAGTTCTTCGGCAAGCTCGCCGCGGATGGAGTAAGCGATGTCGACCTCGCCGCGTTTGACGGCGGCGAGCCGGGTAGATTCCTCGGGGACCACCTTGAAGACCAGTCGCTTAACACTGGGCGTCTTGCGCCAGTAACCTTCAAACGCCTCGAGCACCAGTTCGACACCCGGCGTGAATGACACGAATTTGTAGGGCCCCGCGCCGACCGGCGCCTTCTTGAAGGCGTCCTCGCCCATGCGCTCGACATACTTCTTGGGCACGATCCAGCCGGCGCCGGTGGCCGACGCATAGAACGTGATGAAGTCCGGCCAGGGCTTCTTCAGCACGAAGCGCACGGTGCGCGCGTCCGGCGTCTCGACCGCCGCGACGCGATCTTTCATCAGTGCCGCCGACGTGCCGCGGTAGCGCTCGAAGGAGAACTTCACGTCTTCGGCCGTCACCGGATCGCCGTTGTGGAACGTCACGTTGCGGCGAAGCACGAAATCGTAGCTCAGCCCGTCCGGCGCCATCTTGAACGACTCCGCGAGGCAGGGCGCGGCCGGGTCGCCGGGCATCGGCTTCACCATGGCGTCGTGCAGCGCGTACATCATCAGGAACGGCGTGATCATGCCCGGCGTCTCGGCCGGGTCGAACCAGGTCGGCGCCAGCGAGAAATGCACCGCCCAGATCAGTTGGCCGTCCGGAGCGGCGGCCGCGTCGCGGGCACCGCCGGCAAGTGCGGCGACGCCGGCCATGGCCAGCAGCTGCCGGCGGCTAACGTTGAATGTCCTGGTCGACTGCCCGGACGCCGAACAATGCGGCGTTCGCGGCAGCCGGCGCGCACGCCTGGCTGTCGAGCCCATCGTTGCCTCCCGAACCTCTGTCATTCCGAGGTTTGCAGGCAGTGTAGGGGAGATATGCGCGACTTGTCACCAGCTATGCGCTACGCCGGCCACCGGCGGAGTCGGACAACCGGACATCGCGCGCCGGGCCGTTCGCCGATGTGGGTGGATCGGTGGCCCGCCTTGCCCCTCCAGGGGTGTGGGGCTAGGTTGGCCGACCATACGAGCGGTGGCGCGAAACCGCCGCGCGCCTCAGGGAGACTGCCATGTTCAACGGATCGCTGGTCGCGCTCATCACGCCGTTCAAGAATGGCGGGCTGGACGAGAAAGGCTTTCAGGATTTCGTCAGCTGGCAGATCAAGGAAGGCACCGACGGGCTGATCCCGTGCGGCACCACCGGCGAGTCGCCGACCTTGAGCCACGACGAGCACAAACGCGTGGTCGAGTTGTGCGTCGAGGCGGCCAAAGGCACCGGCGTGCCGGTGATCGCCGGCACCGGCTCGAACTCGACCGCCGAGGCGATCGACTTCACCAAGCACGCCAAGAAGGCCGGCGCCGACGCCTGCCTGGTGGTGACGCCGTACTACAACAAGCCGACCCAGGAAGGCCTCTACCAGCACTTCAAGGCGATCAACGACGCCGTCGAGCTGCCGATGCTGATCTACAACATCCCGCCGCGCTCGGTGATCGACATGTCGATCGACACCATGGCGCGCCTGGCCAAGGACTGCGGCAACATCGTCGGCGTCAAGGACGCGACCTACGATATGGCGCGGGTCACGCTGACCCGGCTGAAGATCGGCCAGAAGTTCTGCCAGCTGTCGGGCGAGGACGCCTCGGCGGTCGGCTTCCTGGCGCAGGGCGGCCATGGCTGCATCTCGGTGACGGCCAACATCGCGCCCCGGCTGTGCGCCGACATGCACGACGCCTGGAAGGCGCGCGACCTCGACAAGGTGTTCGAGATCCAGGACCGGCTGATGCCGCTGCACAAGGCGTTGTTCGTCGAGACCAGCCCGTCGCCGGTGAAGTACGGTGCCGAGCTGCTGGGCAAGGCCGACAGCAAGGTGCGCCTGCCGCTGGTCGGGCCCAATGAGTCGACGAAGACGCAGGTGCGCGAGGCCATGGTGCACGCCGGCCTGCTGAACTGAACACACCTCGACACCAAGGTCGGGACCGCCGGGGGCGCGCGACTCCAGTCGCGCGTCTTCGCTGTTGGCCACGCATGACGCGTCACTGGAGTGACGCGCCCCCAGCAAACGCACTCGTTTCGTCACGGACATCGAGATCATGGCACGGCCTGTCCTGATCGAGGGGCGCATCGCGGCGCAGAACCGCAAGGCGCTGCACACCTATTTCATCGAGGAGCGGCTGGAGGCCGGCGTGGCGCTGACCGGCACCGAGGTGAAGTCGCTGCGCGGTGGCAAGAGCAACATCGTCGAAGCCTACGCCGCCGTCGACAATGGCGATTTGTGGCTGCTCAACGCCTACATCCCGGAATACACCCAGGGCAACCGCTTCAACCACGAACCGCGGCGCCGGCGCCGGCTGCTGCTGCACCGCCGCCAGATAAGCCGCCTGACCGGCGCCATCCAGCGCGAGGGCTACACCCTGGTGCCGCTGTCGATCTTCTTCAACGACCGCGGCATGGCCAAGGTCGAGCTCGGCCTGGCCAAGGGCAAGAAGCAGCACGACAAGCGCGAGACCGAGAAGGCGCGCGACTGGCAACGCCAGCGCCAGCGGATCCTGAAGCGGGGCGACTAACCGACGTGCGGTCAGCTTCGCGACGTTTCGGAGGACACAAATGCCGACCTTGCTGATCACCGGCGCCAGCCGCGGCCTGGGCCTGGAGTTCGTGAAGCACTATGCCGCGGCCGGCTGGCGGGTGCATGCCTGCGCGCGGCAGCCCGACGCCGCCGCCCTGGTAGCCGTCGCTGGCGACGTGCGTCGCCACAAGCTCGACGCCACGGATTGGACCGGCATCGCGGCGCTGGCGGCGTCGCTGCGCGGCGAGCCGATCGACCTGCTGCTGGCCAACGCCGGCATTGCCGGCCGCAGGGCGGGCGATTTGGGCCAGGTCGATGCCAGGGTGTGGACCGAGACCTTCATCACCAACGCGTTGGCGCCGGTCAAGCTGGCCGAGGCGTTTGCCGACCATGTCGCGGCGTCACAGCGAAAGCTGATGGTCGCGATCAGCAGCCGTTTGGGCAGCATCGCGCTCAACGAGGCTGGCGGCCGCTACGCCTACAACGCCAGCAAGGCGGCGCTCAACATGGGCTGGAAGAGCCTGTCGGTCGATCTGCGCGGTCGCGGCGTCACCTGCGTGGTGCTGCATCCCGGTTGGGTGTCGACCGACATGGGTGGCGCGCAGGCGCCGGTGACGCCGCCGCAATCGATCGCCGGCATGACCAAGGTGATCGCCGGCCTGCAAGCCTCCGACAGCGGCAAGTTCTTCAACTACGACGGCGCGCCGATCCCGTGGTAGCCGGGGGCGCGCCACTCCAGTGGCGCGTCTTGGCTTTCTTCCAGCGCATGACGCGTCGCTGGAGCGCCCCTGGACGGGCATGTCTCGGCCGGCGTCGCCGCAGGCCAAGCGTGAGCTGCGACAGGATCACCTTGGCTGGCAATAGGCCGGCAGCGTGAGGCGGCGGCCGGCATCGGTCTCCAGCGCCGCGTAGCGGCCGGCGCTGAAGCGCGGGCAATCGCGGCCCAGGCCGGCAGCGATTAGCTGGGCGGCGAGATCGCCGGCCTCGTTGTAGCAAACGCCAACCCGCCGACCATGCGAGCGCGCGCCGGTCAGGTGGCAGACGATCCTGCTTCCGCGCGTGTTCTCGATCATCCAATGCCGCGCGGCCGTTCCGCCGGCCTCGCGCAGCTCCGGCGCATGCGCCCCCGCGAAGCGCACCGCGACGCCGTCGACCACGATCGTGTCGCCGTCGCGCACCTCGACGGCCGTGTCTTC
>DATFGV010000776.1:0-13465 GCA_035249115.1 Vineibacter sp. | reverse complement strand
CACCCAGCAGACCGGCGGCGACCACGCTGGCGGCGACTATGCCGGCGACAGCGGCGGCGACTACGGCGGCGACAGCGGCGGCGACTACGGCGGCGATTCGGGCGGCGACAGCGGCGGCGACTACTGACGCTTGGTGTGGTGCCGCTCGCTGCGGCGGGTGTACGAACAATCGATCTGAAGCGTGGCGCCGCGGCTCTGGATAAAGCCGCGGATGGATATCTGCGGGCAAAAATTGCGCTGTGACTCGTCGCGGCGGCGCTGTGATCGTCGCATTGGGGCGACAGGGCGTTTGCGCCATCGACGGCCTGCATCGACCTCGCTGCGAAGACGTCGAAGCGCCTGCGAGCCGACAATACATCGAGCGCCAATCGATCGCGGTAGCATGGCCGATGCGACAAGGTCATCGAAGGGTTGTGAGCCCTGCGGATGCGGTCGCTATGCATAAGGAACCGACCTCCCCGGCGCGGCGCGATGACACAATAGATTGTTCTTATAGCGACGCGTGAACTTGCGCCGCCAACAAGCGGTGATTTTGCGGGCGTGGGGCGCGCGGCACCATTGCCTTTGAGAAAACCGTCAATGGCGACGGCCTCGGAGGCGTTTCACGCGAGTAGATCAGACACCGACGACAAGGCGACGTCCCGTTGCGGATGAACTGGTCCTTGGCGACAATGCAATGAGGATTGCCGACGAGGGTGACGCCAACTTGATGCGGAGTTTGACTCAAGCGAACTGCTCCGCCGCCAACCCCGGCGGAGTTCTATCGCGCCGCGTTGATCTGGCGCCAAAGTTGACCGCAAGTGAACCAGCTGTGAGGTGCTTATTCCATGATGCGAAGGAACTGGACGACCAAAAACCAAGGTACCTTTCGGCCGCACTACGCCGATCCCGCGCTGGAACCCGACCAACAGCGACTCGTGGATCAGTTCCATGATTTCTACTACTCGAGGATCGACAATTTCCGCGGGCATCACACCATAGTGGTTTCGTGGATGGGCTATGAAATGTTCAAGTGCCCCCTTGACCTCTGGATTTATCAGGAATTGATCTCGTTGGGTCGACCACAAGTTATCGTCGAAACCGGAACATACAAGGGCGGTAGCGCGCTCTATCTCGCGACGCTCTTTGATCTTATAGGCGACGGAGAAGTCATCACGATCGATATCGATGAAAGTCACAATTCGGCGAGGCCAAGGCATCCACGGATTACTTACATTACAGGATCAAGTACCGACGCGCAGGTTCTAAAAATGGTCAAACAACAGATCGGTAAGAGGCAGAACGTTATGGTTATTCTCGACAGCGATCATCGCAAGGATCACGTCCTTGAAGAACTTCGTTCCTATGCCCAGCTGATTCCAGTTGGTGGGTACGTCATTGTCGAGGATACGAACATCAATGGTCATCCAACCTACCCCGACTTTGGACCAGGGCCGTGGGAGGCGGTGACGGCGTTCCTTGAGGAACGACAGGATTTTTTTCCCGATCGCAGGTGTGAGCGCTTCATGCTGACAATGAATCCGCGGGGATTCCTGCGGCGTCGAAACTGAAGCGCGTCGGCGCTAGGCTACGAATACCCGGGAGCCACCTTGGATAACCAACTCGACACCCGGACTCCTCCGGAATTCTCATGGGTCGCTCGCAGGGCGACCAATCTTGCTTGGGCCGACCTGCTCAAGAGGTGTCGCGAGGGGCAATGCGCTTTTCTGTCCTGATTCCAAGTCGCAACCGATTTTCGTTGGCCCGGATGGCGATCGAGACCGTTCTTCGCCAAGGAATAGCTGACATTGAGATCATCGTTTCGGACAACGCATCGGACGACGATTACGCGGCTATGATTGGTGCGTTCAAGGATGAGCGCATCAAGCTGTTCCGTGAGCCCGAGCGGATCTCTGTGACTGCCAACTGGAATCGCGCGTTGGCCCGTGCATCCGGTGACTACGTTGTTATGCTTGGCGATGACGATGGACTGGCTCCAGGTCATCTCGAACGCATGTCGGCATTGATCGACGAGTTTGGACATCCGGATCAGATCTTTTGCAAGGCGTATCACTATGCGTATCCCGACGCACTGCCCGGCAAACCTCATGGCTACTTCGCAACGGTTGGCAACAGCAGTCTTTTCAAGGGACATGCCAAGCCGTATCTTCTTGACTCGAATGTTGCAAGACAGTTAGGTAAATCTGTACTATTATTTCGGCATTATATTTCTTTTAACAGCCAACATTATATTTGGAAAAGAACCTTTATTGAGAGTCTTTCTTATCTCGGGCCGTTCTTTCAGTCGACGTATCCGGACTTTTACGCGGCCGCATTGAGTTTTTTGAAAGCAAAGAGAACAGTCGTCGATCCCCAGCCGTTTGTGATTATAGGCATTTCGACACGGTCGTTTGGCCATTTCTTTGCGAGGTCACGGGAGGAGGAGGGCGCAGAAGCCTTTCTTCATACTGAAAGGGACCGCAGGGTCGGTGACACACGGAAAGCGGAAATTCTATCGGCTCTTAGTCTCTCCGGCTCGCTTCACTACCGCAACTGGCTCCTCGCGGCCGCTCGGGTGGCGGACAATCTCAATCGGGAAGGTACTTTAGGAATTGATTTTCGGCGGTATCGAAAGCTCCAGATCTTTAGTTGTGCTCATAGGTATGCATTCCTGCGCACTATCGACCGGAAGCGGCTAACTCAATTCGCGACGTTACTCGACGATCGGGAACGGAGGGTGCTGGCACGGTTCATCTATCTCTTCTCTGTGGTCAGTCGTTTAAAGGTTGTCGATCATTCAACCCTTTCGTATGACCTCAATCAGCTCTTGGGTGTCCACACGGCGCCTGAGATCGAATTTCACCAAATTGGACCGCATGACACGATTCTTGACGCGTTCTTGTGGCTGGAGATGAGGAACAGGGAAAAAAGTGCATTCGCCTCGCTAAAGCAGACCGGTCCAGTTGGCCTGTTTGGCAGGATCAGGCGCAGGAGGGCGTTGCGACGACAGGCAAAGCTGATTCAGCGGTCCGGCCTGTTCGATAGAGAGTGGTACATGGCCCAATACCCGGATGCTCGCCAAAAGGGGGTTGGCCCCGTGATGCACTATCTCGAATTCGGCGCGGCGCAAGGCTACGATCCGAGTCCTCTTTTCGATACAAAGTGGTATGTCACGCGGTATTCAGATGTTCAGGGAGCTGGCGTGAATCCTGTCTTGCACTTTCTGCAGCACGGGGTGGGTGAAGGGTGCAATCCAAACCCGCTGTTTGATAGCGGCTGGTACTTGGAACGCTATCCCGACGTCCAAATGGCAAGGGCTAACCCACTAGTACACTATGTGCGCTACGGATCCGCAGAAGGACGCGACCCCGGGCCTCGATTTGACACAAAGTGGTATCTGGCGAGTTATCCCGACGTCCGGCGGGCGGGCATGAATCCATTGGCTCACTATCTACGCATTGGTTTGGCGGAAGGGCGCTTTGGGCGACCGAGGCCCGTGCAGTCCCGTGCCCCGGAGTGATTGGCTCAGCGCTGATCGGCTTCCGGTTCGATCGGGTCCCTTCATGTCCGATGTCGGACTGGCACGGCCCGGTGGCTGGACCGAACGTATGCGTTGGGCAATGTGCGCAGCGCTGACATCGTCTGTGTTGGTCGGTTACGCCTGTCTTTCCCAGCAGCAGCGGACTAGGTCTTGTGCGCGACCTTGCAATTTTGTTGGTATGACTGATGCGTTGGCTACAAACGCGCACTAACAAGCGTCGCTCTCAAGATGCCCAAGCGTTGTTCGACGCAGAATGGTATCGGGAGGCAAACCCGGACGTCCGCGCCGCTGGTGTCGATCCGTTCCAGCACTATCTAAGACACGGTTGGCGGGAGCGCCGCCGTGCCAGTCCGCTATTCGATTCGCTCTGGTACGTCGCGCAGTACCCGGAGGTCGGCCAGCAGTCGATCAATCCGTTGTTGCACTTTGTGGATCAGGGCGTCTGGGAAGGCAAGGATCCGAACGCCTTGTTTGACACAGACTGGTACCTTGCGCGCAGTCCCGCAGCAAAGCGCTCTGGGCTCAATCCGTTCATTTACTATCTGCGGAATAATGCGCGCGAAGGCGGCGATCCAAGTCCCGCCTTCGATACGCGGCGCTACTTGCAGGAGTATCCCGACGTTGCCGCATCGGGGATCGACGCGCTCATCCACTATCTAAAGTGGGGCACCGGGGAGGGACGACGACGCTTCGTGCGCAGCTCGCTTGTCAGTGCAACTGAGATGTATGCCGCGAGCGCCGATGTAACCGGCGCAGCGATGTCCGCTATCCGCGAGGACAGGCTTACCGACGTCCAGGCATTCTTCGGGTTTCGTCCGCTGAACGTGACAATCGACTCGCGGCGAGCCGCGCTGCCGACCTTGTCAATCCTGCTTCCGGCTGTGCTGCGACGCCATGCGACAGGCGGGCCCAACACCGCGTACATACTCGGCAGTCTTCTGGCCCGTGAGGGTATCCCGGTCGACTTCGTCTCGGTTGACATATCGCCGGACGAAGACCTGGCGCCCCTGAAAGCGCACCTGCGCGACTTGACGGGTATTGACGTTGAGGCGCTCCACGTCGGCTTCCGCGACGCCAGCGTGCGTGAGCGCGCTTACCCCTTTGGCTTCAACGACGTCCTAATGGCGACTGCATGGTGGACGGCACAACCTGCGCGGTCGGCCGCCGGATTGCTGCGCAACAAACGAATCTACTACCTGATCCAGGACTTTGAATCCCTGTTCTATGGGACGTCGGAAAAGCATGCGGCTGCCCTGGAGACCTACGGATTCCATCACCTGCCAATCATCAACAGCGCTTTTCTCCGGGATCACCTCGTCCACGAAAAAGTCGGGCGGTTCGCCGATCGGGCGTTCGCCAGCAACGCAATCGTCTTCGAGCCGGCGGTCGATCGAAGCCACTTCTTCCCCGAGCCCGCGCGAACACCGGGAGTCCGACGGCTGCTGTTCTACGCCCGGCCGACCATGGCGGAGCGCAATCTGTTCGGCTTGGGGGTGGCGGCACTACGGGGCGCGGTCGACGGTGGGCTGTTTGGCGACGGTGGCTGGGAATTCATCGGCATGGGCGAGCCATTCGAGCCCATTCCGCTGGGACAGCGTCACGTACTGAAGCCGATCAAGTGGCTGGACTTCGCCGGCTACGGCGCGTTGATGCGCAGCGCCGATCTTCTGCTGTCGCTCATGATGTCGCCGCACCCGAGCTACCCGCCGCTGGAAATGGCGGCCTGCGGTGGGGTCGTGGTGACGACCGAGTATGGTGTGAAGACGGCCGAACGCCTTCGCCAGGTGTCGCCCCATATCATTGCCGTGCAACCCAACATCGAGGAACTGGTGTTCGCGCTGACGCGCGGCGTCCTGATGAGCGAGGCCCGTCGCCATCGGTCCGCCGCGCCCACTCTGGCTTACCCGTCGAGCTGGGTGGACAGTCTGTCATCCGTTGTGCCGCGCCTGATGGACGAGTTGCGGTCGGACGGCATCCTGCCGAGGCGACCGGGACTGCCTGCGCCTCAGGTGTTTCTGAAGACCGGAGCGCAGGACGTGCCGGCGGACGGTTCGATGCCGGCGTCGTACCAGCGGTTGCTGCTGTCGCGCCAGCAGTCCTACCGCGCCGCCGGTTCGGCTGGACCGCTCAGTCTCGTGACGGTCGCGGATGGCGCCGATGGCGCCCGTCTCGCGGATCTTGCGCATTCGGTCTTCGCGCAGGACAGCCCGAGCGCGCTCGAATGGCTGATTGTCGAACGTGCGACAGCGGACTCAGCGACACGCGATGTCGTGAGTCGGATCGCGGCCGACGCGCGTGTGCGCCGCATTGAGGCCCCGTCGGATATGGGAAGGGCCGCCTGCCTGCGCCTGGGGTTGGAACGGGCCGGCGGCCAGTATGTCGTGCCCTTGGATGCGAACTGGCTGCTGCTGCCCGACGCTGTGCGGGTTCTGCAGGCGTTCATCGAGCAAAGTGGGCAGCCGGTTGCGATCTACGCCGACTCGGACCAAGCGGACGCGGCGCCGCTGGCACGGCCTACGCGGTTGCCCGACTGGGATCCGGTGCTGTTCCTGCATGCGCCTCACCTTATCGGTCCGGTTGCCATGGACCGCGCCGCGGCGCTGCAACATGGCTGCTTCGACGGCGGTGTCGGCGATGAGCTCGAGCGATGGGACGCGATGCTGCGTCTGGCCTCGGCCAACGCGGCGCCCACGCATCTGTCCGAGATTCTGTCCGCCCGGCGCAACGGGCCGGCAACCGCACCGACGGGTGTGGCGATGGACGCCGGCGTGACGCGATATTTGCGAGCGACCGGAGCGTCGCCGGCGGTCACCTGGGACGGAGCGGCCGCTAGGACCGTGTTGGCGTCGCACCCCGACCTGGCCAGGGGTGCGGCGCGGTTTGCGACATGTGTGGTCCCTGACCGAGTCGAGCGCGATGCACTGCGTGCCCAGATCACCGCCCTGCCGGCCGGCGCCGACGTCGTGATGCTGCTTGGCGATACTTGCCGTCCGACGTCGGATCCGCCGCTCGCTCACATCGGCGCGCTGTTCGCCTTGTTCCAGGATGCGGTCATGATCGGCGGCCAAGTCCATAATGGGACGACGGTCCTCGAGGCGGGGTACGTATTCGGTCATGGCGGCTTCATCGGCTGCCCGGACCTGGGTCGCCCGGTCGACGATCCAGGATACTTGCGCTTCATGCGCACCCCGAGATCGGTCGCGGCCGTCTCGGCCCGCTGCGGCTTTGTCGCCCGCGCCTTCCTGGAAAAGTGCCTGGAGGAAATGCCTTGTTCCTTCAGCTTGGCGCTGTTGGGATCATGGTTAGGCGCGGCAGCACGACGGCAGGGGCGCCGAGTGATCTACACGCCGGCATGCGATGCGACGATTTCGTCGCCAGCGGTGGCGAACCTGCAAACCACCGACCACATCGATCTGGCGATCGCCTTTGGAGATCGAGCGAACGACCGGGTGGGCTATGCGCTCGGGCTGAGCAAGTCAGGTGAGTCGCCCTACGAACCGGCGATGGATGAGGTGGTCAATCCAATCGCGGACTACCGGACCTATCTCGATCGTGAAGCTACCATCCGCGGACGCGGCATCGCGGTCGATGGCGGCGCGTCACCGACAATCTCGGTACTGACGACGGTTTATGGTCGCACCAACGCGGCGCTGTTCGAGGCGACCGCCGAGGCCATGCGGGCCCAGACCCGGCCCGCAAAGGAGTGGCTCGTGCTGGCGCACGGCCCGATCGACGATGGCCTGGCCGCAATCCTCGCCCGTCTCTCCGAAGCCGGCGCCATCACCTGGCTGCGACACGATGTCAATCTCGGCATCCACGGCGGGTTGCGCTACTGCCTGGAGCGCGCCACGGGCGACTATGCACTGGCGCTCGACGCCGACGACCTCTTGACCCCTGACGCGCTGGCGCTGCTGGCGGACGCATCGCGGCGGCTTCCGCAGGCACGGGTTTTCTACTCGGACGAGGACTTCTTGGTCGACGGCAAGCCGACACTGCCGTTCTATCGCCCGGACTTCGACCCGGTCCACCTGCGGGCTCACTCCTACATATGGCATGCCATCATGTTCGATCGCCGGCTCGCGCTCGAACTTGGGGCGTATACGTCGGCCGACGTGCAGTTCGCGCTCGACTGGGACGTGCTCCTGCGGTTCGACGCATCCGGCCATCGTCCGGTCCATCTGCCGCATGTGCTGTATCATTGGCGACAGCACGCAAATTCGCTGTCGAACAGCGGCAGGGTCAACGATGGAACCCTGCGGTCGATCCGGGGCGCGCTGGAGTCGATTCGGGGTCGATCGGCCGGTCCCGACAACATGTCGGTTGAACCGTACCCGATCGATGTCGGCATGCCGGACTTTTACCTCAAACGGCTCGAGCGTGACGCGCCGCCGACCAGCCTGCTGTCGCTGCGGCCGGACGAGGCGAAGGGGCAACGCCACGCCGTGCCGGCGTTTCCCTTCCATGAAATCGCGTCGATCGCGGTCGGACGCGGGCCACGGGGCCGCACGGCGCTGGAATCGGCGATGCACCAGCTTACCGACGACCTCATCGTGATCATGGGTGGCGCCGTCGAGATCGCGGATGCGGCGGGGCTGTGGCAGGCGGTCAAGCATCTGGAATTGGTGCCGGAGGCGGTCGCGGTCGGCGGCGCGCTCTGCTCCATCGCTGGTCGAGTGATCTTTGGCGCACCGGTCCGCACCGGCGCCGACACCTTGTTTGACCCGCTCGCCGGCCAGTCGATGCTGTCGCCGAGCCGATATTCAATCAACGTGCTGAAGGCGCACTGCGTCGACGCGCTGAGCGTTGACCTGATGGTGGCGCGGCGCGACGCGATGTTGGCGGCGCTGGAGGATGCGCCGCCGGCGCTTGGTTTGCGCAGCCTGGGTTGGTGGATCGCCGAATTCGCCGCAAGAAGACGGCAGGTCGTCGCCTACGAGCCACTGCTGCGCGGCTTTGTGCGCGACGAGCGAGCCTTACTGGGTGATCCAGTGTCCGGACTGCAGGCTGCCATTTCGGCCTCGTTCGACACCCCCAGCGACGACCAGCGGGATTGGCGTGGCGTCGCGCGCTTCGAGGCTCACCGGCGGCTGCACTCAAGTTGATTCGGTGCGCTGGATGTCGGTCGGCTGCGCTGTGCCGGCCATTTGTGGCCCTGCGGCACTCGATTTCGGAGGCGTCGCAAAACGGTCTGTCGCCAAAGACGGCGAGGCTGACGGTTGATTGGCGACGCTATACAGCCGCCCCGGCGACAGCGTGGCGATGTCGGGCTGCAGATGGCGTCCCCATGTGCGCCGACATCGATCCTGTTTGCCCGACCACGGCAGGCGCTCGAAATCGCGGGTGGCGTTGTCGGCGACCATGAGGTTGGCCTGCATTCCCTGCCGGAAGGTCTGGCTGACCGGCCACCAGGTCGGCGTGTAGCCGCGGCCGTCACGGCCCACCACGGCCGCCGACAGGCCGCGCTCGAAGACCTGGCGTGTGATCGACCACGACCCGCTTTCGGCGAAAAAGGCGTCGAACTTGTCGCGGATCCGCACGCCGGACAGCAGCGACAGCAGCAGCGTGCGCTCGATCATGAAGGCGTTGGACCGGACGTGCACGTTGGGGAACGCGGGAAAGCGCTGGTCCAGCGGGCGCAGGCTTTCAAACGAGCCGGTGGCGCCGACCAGGCCAACACGTGGCTGGTCGAGGTTGGCCGCCAGCTTGCCCAGCCACGCCGCGGCGAGCGGTTCGCTATGGGTGTTGAGGCAGCACACCCGTTCGTGCGTGATCTGCGCCGCCGCGGCGGCATAGGCGCCGATGTCGAAAGACTCGTCATCGGTGTGGAGCGGCCGGTAGGCGAGCTCGGCGAAGGCCGCCTTGCCGGCCTCCAGATGCGCCGCGTCGCGGAAGCCCTTGAAAATCACGAACAGCGTATGGTCGACGCCGGCGGGCAGGTCGCGGTAAGCGCGTGCGAAGCGGCGAAAACTCGCGAGGTGGTCGTCGTCGGCGCCGCGCGCCAGATAGAAAAGCGCCAGTGACCGCGGAACGGCCGGCCTGTACGCGATCGGCATCATATCCACCGTTCGCCGTAGCCAGGTTCGTAGTTTGCCGGTTCGTTCGTCAGTGATGCCTCGTTGTAGTAGCGATCCGAAGTCATCGATCGGGCCCACCGGTGCTGGAGATACTCGGGGACCGGCGTCGCCGCGCCGAGCGCGTCGCCCGCCGGCGCGGTCCGCGTGAACTCGGCGGCAGGCACGAGGACGACGGTGCGGCCAATCTCCTGGACCTTGAGGCAGTAGTCGACGTCATGGAACCCGTCGCTCAGCGCTTCGTTGAAGCCGCCGAGGTGTCGAAACAGGTCGGCGTCGGTCAGCAGGCAGTCGCTGGTCACGGCCATGACATTGCGGGTGGCGCGGCTGCTGAAGAAATAGCCCGTGTCGTCACGAGGATAGCCGCGGCGGACATGCACAGGCCTGCCCTTGACGCTGGCGATGCCGACATGCAGCGAGCGGCCTTCCGGGTCGACGAGCTTGCCGCCGACCGCGCCGACATGCGTCTTGGCGAGCGGCGCCCGCAAGCGCTCGAGCCAGTCGACGCGGGCCGGCTCGAGGTCGTCGGCGAGAAACAGCAGCATGTCGCCGCTTGCCGCAGCGGCGCCAATATTCAGCATCGCCGGCCTGCCGCGCCGATCGCTTTCGGAATGAACCAGCTTGCCGCGGCGGCGGGCCACGAGACCGGCGAGATCGGGCGATGGCGCGGTGGCGGCGGCGACGACGATCAGTTCGATATCGTCCGGCGTCGACGATGCGGTGAGCGATTCGAGCCAGGCCACCCGATCGCGTCCGTGAGCGCTTGAGCGATCATCATCGGTCGTGACGATGAGCGAGACGCGTCGGCGGGCCGACAGCCGCGGCACCACATCGTAGCAGGCGATCCCGGCGCCGATCGGTGTGATGTCTCCATCGCGTCCGGTGCGCCGGAGTCGGCCGCATAGGGCCTCGACATCGGCGCTGGTCCGCTCGCTGGTCGCAAGAGTCGTCGCGCTGTCCGGGCGATGGCACAGGACGTCACGGATATGCCGGACGCATTGCGCGCGTTCGGCGAAACGCAAGACGAAGTCATAGTGGCTGCGCGATCCGCGCAGCACCTCCGCCGCCAGCGCACCCCTGAAACACGCGCCCGGCCCGACATAGTTGAAGCTCTCGAGCGTGTCGGGGCTCCAATCCGGCTTGTGGAATGGGTGCGAGCGACGGCCGGCATCGTCGATGCGATCCTCGTCGGCATAGATCAGATCTGCCTCCGGGTCTGCATTGACGGCGCAGGCCAAGGCGTACAGTGCCTTCGGGTCCAGGACGTCCCCCGCGGCGATCCAAAGCATGAACGCGTCTTGCGACGCCACAAGCTCGTCGAGCGTCGACGATGCGTCGCGCTCCATGACGCGCCAGCGGTCGTAGATCTGGCGCCCGAGAGACTCGAGGCTGCGTTTGCGGGCGGCGGACTCCGTGCCTTCGACGAGGACCACGAACGTCGGCCGGTACAGCATGACGTCGATATGTCGCAGCAGCTCCGGCAGCTCGACGGCAAGGCGCTGGCTGTCGTCCAGAACTCGCCGGGCATAGGCGATCGTCGGCGAGGCAGGCCGCAGCCCGGTACCGTCACTGCCAGAGAGAAAGTGCGCCAAGGGAGTGATGCCCTTGGCGGCGACTTCGGGATGGCACTCGATGTACCAGGCCGAATTGAACATCAGGTGGGGATCTTGCCCCGCCTTGCCACCTACCGTGGCGTAGTGTGCCAAGGGGTTGACCCCGGGCGCGCCAGCGTCGGGATTCTGCGCGACATACCAGTCGGTGTCGAACCACTCGCACGGATCACGGTTCTCGGCGACGCCGTGAAGGATGTAGTGGACCAGCGGATTGATACCGGACGTCGCCACATCGGGATAGCGCCGCAGGTACCATGCCGAATCGAACAGCGGGCTTGGCGACTGTCCTTCGGCCCCGCCGCGCCGCAGGAAATGAAGGAGCGGATTGACCCCGGCCGCAGCCAGCTCGGGATTGCGGGCGAGATACCACGCGGTGTCGAACAACGGGCCGGGGTTGCGCCGCATGCGCCAACCGGTCGACAGGAAATGCAGCAGCGGATCACCGCGCCCGGCCAAGACGTCAGGATAGGCGCTCACGTACCAGCCAGCGTCGAATACGTGGCGACAAAGGGTATGTGGGGACGTTGCGCGCGCAACCGAACTGTCGCCGAGCGAACCGAGCGGCTCACGTCCGAGGGCGCGGCGGACGCGGTTGACCGCCCACAAGACGCCGCGGCGCAGGCTGCGCCGAACGAACGACAGCTCGGTCAGGAACAGGCCGAAATCGTCGCGGATGGCGGTCTCGCGGGCCCTTACGGCAACCTGCAGCGCCTTCTTGTGCGCCGCGTCGCGCGCATCGAGCTCAAGGCGGAGCTGTTCGTGACGCTCCAGCGCCTCTCGCACATCCTCGTCGCGCTGCCGCAATTGTCGCCGCAGGTCGTCCAACGCTGACGCGACGCCCGGGCCGTCGTTGATAACGGGCGCCGTATCCGACGGCTTCGGCACTGGCAAGCGTTGGTCCGGGGGCGCTGGTCGATCGTTCATGATCCAGTGGGTAACCAATGCTCTCGTGGGCGGCCGTTTCTGGGCGCGCCATCGTGCGTCCAGCCACGCCGATACGGCAGGCATAAAGCCGGGTCAGATGTTTGCCAAGTGGTTTGCGGCGCGGCGCCCGGCGGTTCAGGCGCTCGTCAGTAGTCGTCCTGCAGGCGTCGCGGCTTGGGCGCCAGCGCCATGAAGCTGGACCTCTGGCTGAGGTTGCGATTGTACATCGGATCGGCGCCGACCATCTGGTTCCAGCGGGCGTTGAACCGGGGCAACTCGGTCGGCGGGCCGCGATCCTTGCTCACCGACTCGTAGTGATACAGCAGCGCATAGGGCGTGTAGACGATGCGGCCGCGCCGCAGCAGGCGCATGCAGAAGTCGACGTCGTTGTAGTTGATGCGGAAATACGGGTCGAAGCCGCCGACGTCGATGTAGTCCCGCCGACGGACCATGAAGCAGGCGCCGGTCACCGCCGAGTAGTTGCGGACCAGGCAGGCGGTGCCCACAAGGCCGGGATCGTTCCTGCGTGCCCTGTAGTACACGTGCGACGGCCCCTGGGCGAGCAGCAACACGCCGGCGTGCTGAACCGTGTCGTCGGGGAACAGCAGCTTGGCGCCGACGCCGGCGACGCCCGGCATGCTGAACCACATCAGCATCTCCTCGATCCAGGCCGGTTCAATGATCGACATGTCGTCGTTCAGCAGGATGACGTACTCGCCGGTCGCGGCCTCGACCCCGAGGTTCATCTTGTCGGCCATGTTGAAGGTCGGCACCGTGTAGTGGACGTACCGGATCTTGAAGTTCGCCAACGCCTCCGCGAGGCGCGGCTCGATGTCGCCATTGTGAACCAGCACGATCTCGGTCGTCTTGTAGGTCGATTTCGTGTCGATCGAGCGCAGCAGGTCGAGCAGGTACCACCGCTCCTCCTGCGGGTCGATGCGCCGCGCCGCCGTCGGAATGACGATGCTGACCAGCGGCGAGCCCGGCAGGTCGAGGGCGACGCGGTGCATGCCGCGAAAGGCACTTTCGATGATGCGCCCGCGGACGCCCTTGGCATCCAGCGCCGCCTGCAGCGCCCGACGCGCGGAAATCTCGGCGGTCGGCTTGGCGGCCGCGCTGCCGGCCGTCGACTGCGGCGTGACGCGCCAATGGTAGAGGATGTCCGGCACATGCACGACGGCACGCGCCCGGGCGCTGACCCGCAGCGCCAGGTCGTAGTCCTGCGCCAGATCGAACTCGGACCGGAATCCGCCGACCGCTTCAACGAGTTCACGCCGGTAAACGCCAAGATGGCAGGTGTACATGCAGCTCAGCATAAACTCCGGCGACCAGTCGGG
>DATFGV010000775.1:0-3264 GCA_035249115.1 Vineibacter sp. | reverse complement strand
GGCGGCATCCCATCGCCGCGGCATCCAGCGCCTGCAACGCTTGCAGGTCGCTGGCGTGACCGCGCTCGACACCGTCGTGCGGGCCGGCGACCGTGGTCACGGTGCCCATGTGGGCGGCGTTGCTGCCGATCGTTCGAAAGCCGAGGTTTTCGTACAGGCGCAGGCCGGCCTCGGTCGACACCAGCAGCAGCGATCGCTCGCCGGCGTCGTCGAACAACCGGCGCATCAGGGCGCGGCCGACGCCGCCACGTTGCAGCGCGGGATCGACCACGATCAGGCCGACCGAGGCGTGCGCCGGCGCGTAGGGGAACCAAACCAGGGTGCCGCGCAAGGCGCCTATAGCGTCGTAGGCGCCGAGGCCCTGGCCCGCCGACAGCGCGAGCAGCCAGTCTTCGCGGCGGTGGCTCCAGCCAACGGCGGTCGTCAGGCCGTGCGCCGCGTCGGCATGCATCGCCGTCAGCGGCGCGATCGCGATGCTGCCGGTCATGGCCGCGTCACGCCCGCTTGCGGGCCGCCGTCGTGCCGCCCTTGCGCAGGTGCGGCGCCAGATGCTGGCCGGTGTAGCTCTCGGCCACCTTGGCGACGTCCTCGGGCGGGCCTTCGGCGACAATACGGCCGCCGCCGGCGCCGCCGTCGGGGCCGAGATCGACCACCCAGTCGGCGGTTTTGATGACCTCGAGGTTGTGCTCGATCACCAGCACGGTGTTGCCGGTCTCGACCAGGCGGTGCAGCACCTCCAGCAGCTTGCGCACGTCGTCGAAATGCAGGCCGGTGGTCGGCTCGTCGAGGATGTAGAGGGTGCGGCCGGTGGCGCGGCGCGACAGCTCTTTGCTGAGCTTGACCCGCTGCGCCTCGCCGCCCGACAGGGTGGTAGCCTGCTGGCCGATATGGATGTAGCCCAGCCCGACCTGCTGCAGGGTCAAGAGCTTGTCGCGGATCACCGGCACGGCCTTGAAGAATTCGACGCCTTCGTCAACGGTCAGCTCCAGCACGTCGGCGATCGACTTGCCCTTGAACAGCACCTCCAAGGTCTCGCGGTTGTAGCGCTTGCCCTTGCAGACATCGCACTGCACGTAGACATCCGGCAAGAAGTGCATCTCGATCTTGATGACTCCGTCGCCCTGGCAGGCCTCGCAGCGGCCGCCCTTGACGTTGAACGAGAAGCGGCCGGGCTTGTAGCCGCGCGCCGTCGATTCCGGCAGCTGCGCGAACCAGTCGCGGATCGGCGAAAAGGCGCCGGTGTAAGTCGCCGGATTGGAGCGCGGCGTGCGGCCGATCGGCGACTGGTCGATGTCGATCACCTTGTCGAGGTGCTCGATGCCGTCGATGCGGTCGTGCGCGCCGGCGGTCTCGCGGGCACCGTTCAGCCGCTTGGCCAGCGCCTTGTACAGGGTCTCGACGATCAGGGTCGACTTGCCGCTGCCCGACACGCCGGTGACGCACAGGAACGTGCCCAGCGGGAAACGGGCGGTGACGGCCTGCAGGTTGTTCTCGCGCGCGCCACGCACCACGAGCGCGCGCTTGAGGTCGGCGCGGCGGCGGACCGCCGGCACCGCGATCTGCCGGAAGCTCGACAGGTACTGGCCGGTCAGGCTGGCCGGATTGCGCATCACTTCTTCGGGCGTGCCCTCGGCGACGATCTGGCCGCCCAGCGCACCGGCCGCGGGACCCATGTCGACGACGTGGTCGGCGGTGCGGATCGCATCCTCGTCGTGCTCGACCACGACGACGGTGTTGCCGAGATCGCGCAGGCGCGTGAGCGTCCGCAGCAACCGGTCATTGTCACGCTGGTGCAGGCCGATCGACGGCTCGTCCAGCACATAGAGCACGCCGGTCAGCCCCGAGCCGATCTGCGATGCCAGCCGGATGCGCTGGCTCTCGCCGCCTGACAGGGTACCGGACGAGCGGTTGAGGTTGAGGTAGCTGAGGCCGACATTGTTGAGGAAGCCCAGCCGCTCGTTGATCTCCTTCAGAATACGGGCGGCGATCTCACGCTGTTTGGGCGTCAGTTGCGCCGGCAGCTCGACGAACCACTCGACCGCCTCGGCGATCGCGAAGCGGGTGACCTGGCTGATGTGCAGGCCGGCGATCTTGACCGCCAGCGCCTCGGGCCGCAGCCGCTCGCCGTGACACGCCTCGCAGGGTTGCTCGTTCTGGAAGCGCTCCATCTCCTCGCGGATCCACGAGGAGTCGGTCTCCTTCCAGCGCCGCGCCAGGTTGGGGATCACGCCCTCGAACGGCTTGGTGGTCTGGTACTGACGGATGCCGTCATCGTAGCGCATGGTGACGGGGTCGCTGCCCGAGCCGTTGAGGACCGCCTCGCGCGCCTTGGCCGACAGGTCGCGCCACGGCGTGGTCATCTTGACCTTGTAGTGCTTGGCCAGGCTCTCCAGGGTCTGGGCGTAGTAGGGCGAGTCGCTCCACGCGGCGATGGCGCCTTCGGCCATCGACAGGCGGTCGTCGGGCACCACCAGGTCGGCGTCGAAGAACATCTTGACGCCGAGCCCGTCGCAGGCCGGGCAGGCGCCCTGCGGCGCGTTGAACGAGAACAGCCGCGGCTCGATCTCCTCGATGGTGAAGCCGGACACCGGGCAGGCGAACTTGGCCGAGAAGATCGTGCGCTCGCCGCCATCGGCGTTCTCGGCCACCGCCAGCCCGTCGGCCAGGTCGAGCGCCGTCTCCAGCGAATCGGCGATGCGGTTGCCGAGATCGGAGCGCACCACGATGCGATCGACGACGACGTCGATGTCGTGCTTGAACTTCTTGTCCAAGGTCGGGGCGGCGTCGATCTCGTACAGCTTGCCGTCGACCTTGACCCGCTGGAAACCCTTCTTGCGCCACTCCTGCAGTTCCTTGCGGTACTCGCCCTTGCGGCCGCGCACCACAGGCGCCAGCAGGTAGAGCCGCGTGCCTTCCGGCATCGCCCGGATGCGGTCGACCATCTGCGACACGGTCTGGCTTTCGATCGGCAGGCCGGTGGCGGGCGAGTAGGGGACGCCAATGCGTGCGAACAGCAGGCGCAGGTAGTCGTAGATCTCGGTGACCGTGCCGACGGTCGAGCGCGGGTTGCGCGAGGTGGTCTTCTGCTCGATCGAGATCGCCGGCGACAGTCCGTCGATGGTGTCGACGTCGGGCTTCTGCATCAGCTCGAGAAACTGCCGGGCGTAGGCCGACAGGCTCTCGACGTAGCGGCGCTGGCCCTCGGCGTAGATCGTGTCAAAGGCCAGCGACGACTTGCCCGAGCCGCTAAGGCCGGTGATGACG
>DATFGV010000774.1:0-14844 GCA_035249115.1 Vineibacter sp. | reverse complement strand
GTGGACAGAGGAAGGGACCTGGTATCCGGCGGGAGAGCAGGGGTTCCAGTACACCCTGTCGGGTCTCGCATTCACGTTTATCGCCAATGTTGGTGGCGCGTCGATCGACGAAGGACGGCCAGCCGACGGCCGGATCTTCGTGCTCATGAGCGGCCTGGATGACTACCTGACGGCGCGGGCCGACGCCTCGAAGCCTGCGTCGGTCCGACGGATCGCCATGGACATCGAGGAAGCGATGAGGCTCTGGCCCGATCTGGTGCCGTCGGGCATGGAGCGGCGCATCTACTTCTGGTTTCCCGAGCGGCACCCGACCCGATATGGTGACTGGGTGGCGTTGCGCGAGGTGTTCGGCATCGGTCGTTTGACGCCGCGACAAGGTGACGACATCGATATCGAGTGGCTCCGGAGCCGCGTGTGGAAGGGCAGTATCGCGTGACGCCGCTTGCCGAGTTCCCCGCCGCCGATCGACGCCGGATCCGCGGCGTCTTCACCGACATCGACGAGACCTTGAGCACCGATGGCCGTCTGACGGCCGACGCCTACGCGGCGCTCGAGACGCTGAAGAGCGCCGGCCTGTTGGTGGTGCCGGTTACCGGCCGGCCGGCGGGCTGGTGTGATCACATCGCGCGCATGTGGCCAATCGACGCCGTGGTCGGCGAAAACGGCGCATTCTGGATGTGGCTCGATCGCTCGGCCGGCAGGTTGCGCACTCGCTTTGTCCAGTCAGACGCCGAGCGTGCCGAGGGACGGCGACGGCTGGAAGCGGTGCGCGCCCAGGTGCTGCGCGAGGTGCCGGGCGTAGGCATCGCCTCGGACCAACCCTACCGGCTGGCCGATCTCGCCGTCGACTACCGCGAGGATGTGCCGGCGCTGCCGCAATCTGCCATCGATCGCATCGTTGCAATCTTCGAAACGCAGGGCGCACAGGCCAAAGTCAGTTCGATCCACGTCAACGGCTGGTTTGGTGTCTACGACAAGCTCACGACCACGAAGCTGATGATGCACGAGCTGTTCGGCGTTGACCTGGATGCCGAGCGTGCCAACTACGTCTTCGCCGGCGATTCCCCAAACGACGCGCCGATGTTCGGCTACTTCCCGAATGCGGTCGGTGTCGCCAACGTGCGCGAATTCGGGGACCGCATGCCGCACCTGCCACGCTGGGTCACCGCCAGCCGCTCCGGTCGCGGGTTCGCCGAACTGGGTGAGGCATTGCTGGCGGCGCGATGAGGTTACTGAGCCAGTTTCATTTTCGCGCCATGTGATTTCGCGGCACAGATCGAGTCAGTCAGCGGTCAACCGCATGCCGACGCCGGCCGCGAGCGCCCGCCGGTAGAGCGCGTGGGCGGCCGCGACGTCCTGTAGGCCCAGGCCGGTGCTGTCGAATAGCGTGATCTCGCGAGGATCACCGCGGCCCGGCTTTGTGCGCGCCACGATCTCTGCCAAGGTTGCATGCACACGGTCGCGGGTGATGGCGCCGGCCACAAGGGCGTGGTGCAGGTCGCCGATTTCGGCGCATTGCTCGAGCGAATCGACCACGACGCGCGAGTCCGCGAACACGGCCGGGTCGATCTCCTGCTTGTCGGCATTGTCAGCGCCGACCGCGGCAACGAACGTGCCGGGTCGCACCAGATCGCGGCTGAGAAAGGCCTGCCGGGCCGACGTGCAGGTCACGACGATATCGCTGTCGCGTACCGGTTCCAGGTCGCCGCTCGCGCGCACGTCAAGGCGCAGGCCGCGCGCCAGATCGTCGGCGAGGGTTGCTGCGGCTGACGGCCTGGCATCCCAGATGTGGAGGCGCTCGAGTTTCACTGCCGCGGCGATCGCAATCGCCTGGATGCGACCCTGCACGCCGGCGCCGCAGATCGTGGCAATGCGCGAATCGACGCGTGCGAGGTGCCGTGCCGCCAGGGTCGTGGCGGCGCCCGTGCGGTTGATGGTGATCTCGATCGAATCCATCAACGCCAGCGGCCGACCGTTGGCGGCATCGGCCAGGTAGATGACGCCCTGCACGGTCGGCAGCCCGTTGGCGGCGGGGTTGCCCGGGAAATTGCCGTTGATCTTGATCGCGACGACCGCGTCGCCCGCAGCGAGGATTGCGGCACCCTTGGCGTGGAAGGCGCCGCCCGGCACGTCCATGCTGGAGGCGGGCGGCGCGATGGCCCGCCCCGCTGCGGCAGCGACGAAAGCTGCCTCGACCGCCTCGACATATCCCGGGAAGTCCATCAGCCGCGCGATGTCGGTGCGAGACAGCATCACCAGCGGCGCGCGTGTTGGCTTGTGGCGTTGATCCGCATTGCCGGCCATGGCTAGTCGCCCACGATGTCGTAAATCGCCGCCCGGTGCGTGCGCGGCAGGAAGGCGTAGAGCTGGTCGCCGGCGGGCGAGAGCGCCGTGGTGTGCGCGCCGGCCTCCGTCGCCACGGTCGCCAGCCGCTTCATGGTCGCCGTCGAGAAGACGTCGATGACGCCAGGATCGCCGACCGCGACGTAGAGCTGCTGTCGTTGCCGGTTGAAGAAGACGACGTCGGGCACACCGCTCAGCGGTCGTTCGCCAAGAATGCGACCCGAGCGGGCGTCGAGGGCAACGAGCACGCCGGCATCGCACGCACAGAAGAGTCGCTGCGTGGTACCATCGAGGTCGAGACCGTGTGGACCGGCGTGGGGGATCGCGATGGTACGGGCAAGACCGTGCGGCTTGCGCGGGTCGATGACGACGATCACGGCCGGATCGGCGATGTTCACATAGAAGAGTTCCGGCCCGGGATCGAAAATCGCCCAGCGCGTGCGGCCGGGAACCGGAATCTCGCTGCGCACGCCGTTTTGGCCTAGCCCAACGATGGACACGGTGTGCGAGCCCGCCACCGCCGGGTCACCAACATTGGCCGCAAGTACGATCTGCCGCCGATGATCATAGGCGAGGCCGTTGGGTCGCGCGCCGACCTTGATTCGTCGGACCGCCGGTTCCGGCCCAGGCTGGAACACGCCGATCGTGTCGGCCGCGCGGTTCGAGACGATGATCAGCTGCGCCTCATCGCTCACCAGGACGCCGGCGGCGCCGGGCGAGTCCGGGATCGAGAAAAGATACCGCCGGGCTGCCGGATCGAAAACGTCGACCGCGTCGTTGGCGGTGTGCGCGACGTAGACGTGGCCGCTCGCGGTGTGGACGGCGGCATGATCGAAGCCGCCTTTGCCCTTGTGCTCGGGCAGATCGACATAGCCAGCCAGGTGTAGGGGTGATCCGCTCATCACGACTTCTCCTCGCGACGCGTTGTCTTGAACCAAAAGGCGGCAACGACGACGACGCCGGCGACGGCAAGACCGAGCGCCGTCACGGCTGCGAGACCGGTTACGCCGCTGGTCGTCGAGCTCACGACGAGCCAGCCGCCGACGGCCAGAATCACGGCGCGGCTGACAACGCCGACCAGCGGCCAGAAGGTCTGGCCCATGGCCTGGAACGCCTGGGTCAGTGTATTCATGCCGATGAACGCGTAGCCGAGTGCGGCGATGGCGAGATAGGTCGCAGCCGGAGCGCTTACCTCGGCCGCCGAGGTGAACAAGGCGATCCATAGCTGCGGCCAGTGAATAGCCAGCACACCGACGATGGCAGTCGCCGCAGCGGCAAGTCCTGCGGCGGTCCAGGCGATGCGGAAGGCGCGCGCTCTCTGACCCGCGCCGATGTTGGCTCCAACCATCGCTACAACGGT
This sequence comes from Vineibacter sp., assembly GCA_035249115.1. Lineage (GTDB taxonomy): Bacteria > Pseudomonadota > Alphaproteobacteria > Reyranellales > Reyranellaceae > Vineibacter. Next base: position 11,141 of record DATFGV010000774.1, on the reverse strand, counting down.
GGCACCCAGCCCGAAGACGATCGGGTACATCAGATATTCAAGCCGTACCGCGACGCCGACGCCCGCGAGCGTCATCGCGCCGAGGGCACCGGCGTAGTTGGTCAGCAGCGCCAGCGAGATGTTGTTGAGAATCGGCTGCAGCGACAGCGGTGCGCCCGTGCGCAGGATGTCGCGAAACTGCCGGCCGCTCAGCGTCACACCGCGCAGCGACAAGCGCACCGGGGTCCTGCCGGACATCAGATAGGCCAAGAGGAACAGCGACGAGGCGGAGAACGATGTGACTGTTGCGACCCCTGCGCCGGCGATTCCCAAAGCCGGGACCGGGCCCCAGCCGAAGACCAGCAGAGGCACCAGGCCAATATGCAGGACCTCGGCGCCGACATAGACCCAAGCGAGCACGCCCACCTGCCCTGTACCTCTGACCACGCTGGTGAGCGCGCTCAGCAGCCAGTACGCGAAGGCGCCGGCGAATATCGCGTTGGAATACTCCAGCGCCGCCGCGAGGATCGCGCCGCTGCCTCCCAAGGCCCGGTAGATCGCCGGACCGGCGGTCAGAAAAATCCCGCTGAACAACGCCGCTACCACCAGCGCGATGATCAGGCCATGCACCGCAAGCGCCGCGGCGTCCTCGCGTCGCCCGGCACCGATGGCACGCGCCACTGCCCCGGCCATCGCGCCGCCCATGCTGAAATTCGCCATCTGCTGCATCAGCATCAGCAGCGGGAACACCAGCGCGAGTCCTGCCAGCGCGTCGGAACCGAGCCGGCCGATGAAGTGTGCGTCGACCGTCGTGGTGACCGTGATTAGCACCACGTTGACCACGAGGTTCGGCACCGACAGCCGCAGCAAGGTCGGCACAATCGGGCCTTCGAGCAGACGCGTGCGCGCTGCCGCTGCCGGCGCGGGCGCCGGCTGCGTCGCGGCGATGCTCATGGTCGCCTCACATCTTCGGTGGCCAGTTGTGCGTCTCGCCTGTCAGGCTGCGGCACCACGCGTAGAGCGCGTCGTACATCACCATGCCGTGCTTCAGCATCTCGTGATCGTCCTGATGCATGTGGCTCAAGCCAAGCGAGATGGCGAAGAGGCCGGCGGACTGCGGCGTGAGGTCGAGCCGCGACGTGTCGGCGCCGCGCACAATGTCGGCCAGTTTGTCTAGGCCGGGCGCACTCAGTTTGTATTCGGCGATGAAGGCATCAAAGCTGCACTTCTCACCGACATGGCTGAACTTCACGCCGGGGATGTCGTAGGGAATCGCACCGGTTTCCTTTGCCGTGGCCAGCACTTTGTCGGCCGGCACATAAAGGAACTCCGGCTGCTTTTCGATGAAGCGCTGAATCAACCACGGGCAGGCGATGCGGTCGATCTTGGGACGTTCGCGAGTGACCCACTTCATGACGGCTCTCCTTCCTTTGGTGCCGGCACAGTCGGCAGGCCGTCGGCCCGCCAGGCGGCAATGCCGCCCTGCAGCACCACGGCGTCGACGCCGCGCTGCCGCAGGCGCTGCGCGGCGGCACGACCGATCTCGAAGCCGTAAGCGCAGTAGACCAAGGCCTTGCCGCCGGCCGGGACCGCGCCGGCCAGCGCATCCAGCCGTTCCGGCGCGAAATGGCGCGCGCCGGCCAGCGTCGTGTGCTGCGCCGCGTAGTCGTCGTCCTTGCGGGCGTCGATCACCGCGACCGCCGGATCGGCCAACAGGGCGCGGGCCGCATCGATATCGACGATGGGCACGCCATCGATCTCGCCTGGGGTGGAGCCGGCGACCGATGCCGCCGCGGCAGCTGCGAGCGCGTAGCGCCGCGCGATCTTGTCCCACGCGACGTTGGCCATGAACGCGTCGACATAGGCGCCGGCATTGGCGCCGAAATCGAGGTGATAGGCGTGCTCGTACATGTCGAGCGCCAGGATCGGCACGCCAAGCGCCGCGCTGTGCGTGTGATCAGCCGCCCAGACATTGCGCAGCACGCCGTCGGCCAAACCAACCGTCAGCAGCACCCAGCCCGATCCGCCACCCAGCGCCTTGCCCATGGCGACGAACTCGGTACGCCATGCCGTCGTCGAGCCGAAGCTGCGGGCAATCGCCGCCTCGATCTCGGCCGGCATCGCGGTGTCACCGCCCAGGCCATCGAAATAGAGCTCGTGCAGATCGGCCGAGTTGGCCGCGATTAGCTCCTCGCGCTTCAGCCCGTTCAACGCGAAGCCGGGCGCGGTCGCTTTGTCCAACGCCGCGAGCTGGGCGCGGATGGCGTTGAGCCGCCGAACGGCGCCGCCGTAGTTGTTCTCGTAGTGGCTGGCGATCAGCCGCGGCGAGAGGTTGCTCAGTCGCGATGGCTTGAACGGCAGAGGCTGGGCGTGGCGGGTCATTGATCTCTCCCGAAATCGTCCACAAGCTACGTTCGTTTCTGTTTTGATACAAGTGTTGCATCAATCGAAACATGTGTTATACACAGAATTGTGACCGAGACCCCCGAGGCCCAGTCCTGGCTTCTGCTGCTGCACCAACTCCCGCCGCAGCCGGCCTACTTCCGCGTCAAGATTTGGCGCCGGTTGCAGGGATTAGGCGCCGTGGCAGTCAAGAACTCGGTCTACGCACTGCCGGCGCGGGACGAATCGTTGGAGGACTTTCAGTGGCTGGCGCAGGAAATCGTCGCCGGCGGCGGCGAGGCCACTATCGTCGAGGCGCGGCTCGTCGACGGGCTGAGCGACCATCAGGTGATCGCGCTGTTCGACGCAGCGCGGACGGCTGACTGGGAAGCAATTGCGGCAGAGGCACGTCAGCTCGGCGAGGGCTGGGCTGAAATGTCAGCCGACGAGGCGCGCACGCGGGTCGACCGTATGTCCAGGCGCGCCGATAAGGTGGCGGCCATCGATTTCTTCGGCGCCACCGGCCGCGAGACGACCAGCGGTCTGATTGAGGGGCTGCGGCGCCGCCTTGCCGGCGGCAGCAAGGAGGCAACTATGGTGGCGACCAACACAGCGGCCACACAATGGCGCGGCAAGGTGTGGGTGACGCGACGCAGTGTGGCGGTCGATCGCATCGCCAGCGCCTGGCTGATCCGCCGATTCATCGATCCAAAGGCGCGCTTCAAGTTCGTCGACGGCCGTGGCTACAGGCCGGAGCCCGGTGAACTCCGCTTCGACATGGTTGAAGCCGAGTTCACCCACGAGGGTGATCGCTGCACGTTCGAGACGCTCATGCGCCGCGCGGCGCTGGACGATCCGGCGCTGACGGCCATCAGCGAGATCGTGCACGACATCGACTTGAAGGACGACCGCTATGAGCGGCCGGAGACCGCCGGCGTTGCTGCCTTGATGGGCGCTCTCTCGACCGGCACGCTGGACGACGAGGCGCGCCTTGCGCGCGGCGCCGATGTGTTGGACGGCCTCTATGATGCATTCGCAGTGGCGGTGAAAAGGGGGGCGAAGAGATGACCGCCACCACGACCCCGACGTCTGCCGATATCGCGGCAAAGAATAATGCGCCGGCGTACCCCACGTTTGGCGAGGCGATGGCGGTGTGGGCGCGAGTCGCGGCGTTGAGCTTCGGCGGTCCGGCCGGGCAGATCGCGGTCATGCACCGCATCATCGTCGAGGAAAAGCGCTGGATCGGCGAGACGCGGTTTCTGCAGGCCCTGAACTATTGCACGTTGCTGCCCGGACCGGAGGCGCAGCAGCTTGCCGTCTATATCGGCTGGCTCATGCACAAGACGAAAGGCGGACTGGTCGCGGGCACGCTCTTCGTGCTGCCGGGGTTCCTCGCCATCATGGTGTTGAGCTGGATCTACGCCGGACTGGGAAATGTCGGGACGATCCAGGCCCTGTTCTTCGGACTCAAGGCGGCTGTGCTGGCCATCGTGCTCGAAGCCGTGGTGCGGGTCGGCAGGCGTGCGCTGAAGAACAACGTGATGGTGGCGATCGCGGCTGCGGCCTTCGTCGCCATTTTCTTCTATGACGCACCCTTTCCGATCATCATCCTGGCCGCCGGCCTGATCGGATTCATCGGTGGCCGCGCCGGCGTTGCGGCGTTTCTGGCCGGCGGCGGACACGCCAAGCTCGGCGAGAAGCAGGTGGCGGATGCGGACTCCGTGCTGGGGGAAGCAACGCCAGCGCACGCCCGGCCGTCGCTGCGATGGTCGATTCGCATCGCCGGCATTTTTCTGTTTCTTTGGCTGGTGCCGGTGGCGGTCCTGCTGGTCACCCTCGGCGGCGACAATGTTTTCAGCAAGATCGCCGTCTTCTTCAGCGAGATGGCGGTGGTTACGTTCGGCGGCGCCTATGCTGTGCTGGCTTATGTCGCGCAGCAGGCGGTCGATACCTACGGCTGGCTGAAACCGGGCGAAATGCTCGACGGTCTCGGCATGGCCGAAACGACACCGGGACCACTGATTATGGTGACGCAATTCGTCGGCTTCCTTGCTGCCTACAGGGAACCGGGCGCCATGCACCCCATGATCGCGGGTACGCTCGGCGGCATCCTGACGACCTGGGTCACTTTCACGCCCTGCTTCCTCTGGATCTTCTTCGGCGCGCCGTTCGTGGAAGCGCTGCGCGGCAACAAGGCGCTGTCGGCCGCCCTGGGCGCGATCACGGCCGCGGTCGTCGGCGTGATCCTCAATCTGGCGATCTGGTTCGCCCTGCACGTTCTCTTCGCCCAGTTGACGCCCGTGAACTGGCTCGGCATGTCGATCAGTGTGCCGGTGCTCGCCTCGGTCAATATCCCTTCGCTGGTCCTTACGGCTGGCGCGGTGATCGCCGTGTTCTGGTTCAGGATCGGGATGATCCCGGTCCTCGCCGCCTGCTCGCTGGCCGGCGTGGGATACTATCTGGCGGTGGGATTGCCCTAGTCGAACTCATCCACCACTGCCACTTCGCTGCGGCCTCTCGCGCCCGTGGCTCGCCCAACGCAAGACTGAGCGCTCGCGCAAGCACGGCGTGGGATATAGTATGAGATCGCATCGCCCGGAGTGACCGATGCTGCGTCGTATCATCGCCTTGCTGTCTATCCTCGCCAGCCTGACTGTGCCCGCCATGGCCACCCAGAAGGACCCCGCCCTCGAAGGGTTGTTCGCCCGGCTCAAGACCGTGACCGATCCACTGCAGGTGCGGATCTTGCTGCAAGCGATCTGGGAGACGTGGACGACGGCTGGTGATGCGGCGCTGGACTCGCTGATGGCGCGCGGCCTCGGCCAGATGCAATCGCGCGATCTCGAGGGCGCGGTCGCCACATTCACGGCCCTGATCGAAAAGGCGCCGGACTTCGCCGAGGCGTGGAACAAGCGCGCCACGGTGCACTGGATGCTCGGCAATCACGACGCTTCGGTCGCCGACATCCAGAAGACGGTGGCGCTGGAGCCGCGCCACTTCGGCGCCTGGTCTGGTCTCGGCATGATCTTCGAGGAGCGCGAGCGCTTCGAGGAGGCGATCCGCGCCTACGAGGAGTGCCTCAAGCACAACCCGCACGCCGAAGGCCTGCGCGGCCACATCGAGGCACTGAAGCAAAAAGCGGCACGACAAAAGACGTAGACCGCGCCGCACATCTCGGCCTCGGCGAGCGCGTCTATGGCTGGAGGCCGTAGGCGGCGTAGGTTTCGGCGATCTTCGGATTGATGCCCTTCGCCTTGTCGAGATCGGCGGTGCCGGTCTCGACGTCACCCTTGCGCAGCAGGGCGAGGCCGCGGCCGAACAGCGCGTGCGCGTTGTCCGGGCGCAACTTGACCGCGGCGTCGTAGTCGGCGGCGGCGGCGGCGAACCGGCCCATCTTGAGGAACACCAGGCCGCGGCTGTCGAGGATGTAGGCGGCCGCAGGATCGAGGCGCAGTGCCTCGTTGCAGTCGACCAGCGCTTCCTCGAGCTTGTCGCGCAACGCCCGCAGCCAGCAGCGGCCGTTCCACGCCACCGCCCAATCCGGACTCAGCCGGATCGCCTCGCCATAGTCGCCGATTGCCTCCTCGACGCGCCCCATCTCGCCGCGCGCCGCAGCGCGCCAGCGGAACGCCGGCGCATAGGACGGATCGGCCTCGATCGCTATGTCGAATTCGGCGATGGCGCGGTCGAACTGGCGCTGCCGGACGAAGACCAGGCCGCGGCTGAGCCAGGCCTCGGCGTTGCGCGGATCGAGAGCGAGCGCCGCGTCGTAGTCGGCGAGCGCCCGCTCCAGCTCGCCGGTCGCCCGCAGCGCATCGCCGCGCTCGATCAGGATCCCGACGTCTCTCTTGCCCAGGCGGATCGCCTCGTCGAACTCGGCGATGGCGCGCGACCATTCCCGCTTGCGCGCCAGCGCCCGCCCGCGATTGTCGCGGACCAGCGCATCCGTCGGCCTGAGCGCGATGGCGCGGTCATAGTCGGCGATCGCCTTGTCGTACTGGCCCTGACGCGCCCAGGTCAGGCCGCGATGCAGCAGGGCGGAGAACAGGTTGGGTTCAAGCTGCAGCGCCTGGTCGCAGTCGGCGATCGCCGCCTCGTGTCGATTGGCGTCGCTGTGCAGCTTGCAGCGGTTGGCCAGCACGGCGGGAAACTTGGGCTGCAGGCGAAGCGCCTGGTCGTAGTCAGCTAGCGCCTTCTCGGCGTCGCCCTTGCGCTGGTGCACCAGGCCGCGATTGAGGTAGGCGTTGGCATGCCGGGGATTGATCTGCAGGGCGCGATCGCAGTCGCGCAACGCCAGCTCGTACTGGGTGCGCTGGCCGTAGAGGTCGCAGCGGTTGCTGAAGGTGGCGCCGAGCCGGGGATTGAGCTTGAGCGCCTGCTCGTAGTCGGCCAGCGCCTTGTCGGCGTCGCCCTTGCGACTGTGGGCGAGGCCGCGGTTGGCGTAGAGGTTGGCCGGCTCGCCGGCGATGAAGCGCCCGGCCTGGATCAGCGCCGCGCAGGCGCCAATAGCCTGGTCCGGGTCGATTTTAGCGGCGTCATAGCAGCGTTGCCGCGGCCCATCGTTCTGCGCCCAAACTGGGAGGGAGGTCGAAGCCATACCGAGAATCGCCCACCCGACACGGGCCAAAGGACGGACACCGGCAAACATGACCACTCCCACCGAACCAATACGCGGCCGAACAGTAACACAAACTGCATCTTGATTCTCGTCGGCCGGCGGGCCCTGGGCGAGCTCGGAGTCACGACACGGGCTGCGGCAGTCCTCCAAAGATCAGGTACCGCAATGCATAGATTATTTCAAGATACCATAGAGAAGTAATATAATATTTCGATGTCTCTGGCTGACGTTTAGACGCCCTGGAAGGCCCCTGTTCTTAGGCGGGGGAGAGGGTAGCCCGACCGGCCATACCATGCTGTACGAGCTCCCTAGAGGGCCCTGGCGGGCCTGTTTTTGGGTGGGGGCGAGGCGGGCCGTCACCCGCGCGCATTTGGCTTCTCCTGGGACGCTGCTAGCCCAAATTAGCCATGAGGCCACTAGGGCTTTCAGCAGACCTTTGCACGACGGCGGCTGACCAGCAGGCGGCGGAGGCTTGCCGCCAACCCACGGGCGTCAGCGGGGCGCAAGTGCCGTGCGAATTCTGCCGCCACGGCTTCACGGTAGACCGGCCACATCGACAGCCGCAGCGCGGCGCCGCGGTCGGTCAGCAACGCAACGGCGCCGCGTCTGTCATCGGCGCTCTTGCGTCGCGCCACCAGCTTCGCCGCTTCCAGGCGCGCCACCAGGTGGCTGAGGTGGCTGCGGCTGACCACCAGAGCCTCGGCCAGCATGCCCATGCGCAGCGTCCGGCCGGGCGCCTGCTCCAGGGCCCACAACACGTCGTACCAGGCCAGCGGCGGCAGCCGGTGACCGGCCAGCGTCCGCTCGATGGCGTCCACCATCTCGGCGCGGGCGCGCAGCAGCAGCGGCCAGGCCGCGGGCACAGGGTCAGCCTTCACATTCATGCGAGCCAGATTGGCGGTAGTTGAAAATTAAATCAACGACCATCAATTTGATTGAAGATTAAATCAATTGGGATGCCCGCCATGTCCTCGACCGCGCCATTGACCCTGGTCAGCCACAACCTCTGTCCCTACGTGCAACGCGCCGCCATCGCGCTGATCGAAAAGGGTGTCGACTTCCAGCGCCGCTGGGTCGACCTCTCCGACAAGCCGGCCTGGTTCCGCGCCGTCTCGCCGTTGGGCAAGACTCCAGTGCTGCTGGTCGGTGACCAGCCGATCTTCGAGTCGGCGGTGATCTGCGATTACCTCGATGAGGTCTATGTGCCGCGTCTCCATCCCGAGGATCCGCTGGCCCGGGCACGACACCGCGCCTGGATCGCGTTCGCGTCGACCGTTCTCGACGACATCTGGAGCTACTACTCGGCGCGCGACGCGGCGGCGCACCACGCAAGATACGCGGCCATCCAGGACAAGTTCGCCCAGGTCGAGGCAGCCCTGGGTGCCGGCCCGTGGTTCGCGGGCGACCGCTTCTCGCTGGTCGACGCCGCCTTCGCGCCGGTGTTCCGTTATTTCGATGCCTTTGAGCGCATCGGCGTCACGGGCGCGTTCGAAGCGACACCCAAGGTGCGCGCGTGGCGCGCCGCGCTGGCGCAGCGCCCGTCGGTCGCCGCTGCCGCCGCGCCGGACTATCCGGCGCGGCTCGATGCCTTTCTGCGCGCCCGCGGCTCGGTGCTGTCAGAACGGATGGCGGCGTGAGGCATAGCCTACCCAGCGAAGCTGGGGAGATGCCCCTAGGGAGCGGAGGGGAGCCGACGGAGTCTTCGTTGTGGAGATCACGACGGGTCCCCATCCGGCGCTTCGCGGCACCTTCCCCACTCTTGGGGAAGAGAAGACGACATCCTACTTGCTGACGTAGCTGCGGTGCACGAAGCCGCCGCCCTTCTGCCGCGCCTCCAGAAGCTGCGCCTTGTCGGCGTCACGGGTCTCAATGGTGGTGGCGTCGGTCAGCTTGCGGTCGGCGCGCTTACCCGCTTCGGCGTTGGCGAAGAAGTCGCGCAGCGACTCGGTTGACGGTGCTTGCGCCGGCGCACCGTCCTTGCGTTCGGCAGTAGCCTCGATGGCGGTGGCCTGCAGCAGTTTTGGCCACATCTTGCGGAACAGGTCGGGCGAGCCGTAGACGTCGGCGCTGTTGATCTGCCCATTGATCGCGAATACGAAACCGATGGCGCCAGGCTCCTTGTCGATCGCGGCTTTCAGGGTCGCGACGTAGGCCTCGGTCGCCTGCTTCAGCTTTTCGCTTTCCATCGACAGCTGCAGGCTCGAGGCCGATTGCGGTGCCGCGACCGGCGCGCCGACGCTGCGCTGCAGCTTTTCCTGCATGTCGCTCACGCCGCGCCAGACCTTGGCCTGGCTGTTGCCGACCGAACCGCCGGCGACCTGCTGCGGGTGGCGTCCACCAGAGGGCGTTCCAGGTGTCGGCTCGGCCGGCGCCATTAGCGGCGCCCGCGCGGCGATCTTCATGTCGCGCGACGGCAGCAAGGCGCCAGCGCTGCCGAACGTGGAGACGTCCTCCTTGCCGCGCTGGGTCCAGCGGTTTTGCTCGACGCAGAAGGAGGCGATTGCCACCTTGCCCGAGCGCGGCGGCAGGATCAGGTCGACCGACAGGACACGGTCCTGCTTGCCGCCCTTGACGATGTCACCGGACTGGATGAACACCGCCTCGTTGCCGAGGTTCTCGACTTCGAGCTGGTTGACGCTGCCGGTTTCGATCACCCGTACCAATCCCCTCTGCATCGCCTCCTGAAGGGTCAGCGGCGACTTGCCGCTAATGGCGGGTTTTCCGTGGATCATGAAGATCGTGAGATTGCCGTGGCTGTACGGAGCGGAGAAGCGGTAGTCGTTTGCCGCCTGGTCGGCGGCGAGGGACGCTGGCGCAAGCGCCGCGACCGCGACAGCCGCCAGTGCCAGCGTCGTCCCGCGGCGCAGAAAGCCAGATAGAGCCATATGTGAGCCTCCCATTGTCTTGCAGACATGGGAATTTTCGCGCCGAGTTTCCGGCGGCGGCGGGGAGGCGCAGCGGCGGGATTGTGGCGGAAAGGTTACTTTTTGTCGGCGGCGAGCCAGCGGTCGAGTCGTTTCCAGATTCCCTTGAGATCGACCAGCGTGCGCTCGTTGGCGGAAATGCGGCCAGTGACGAACACCAGTTCGCGGGTCACCCGGCTGACGGCACCAGTGCACTCGATCCAATCGCCTGGGCGGCCCGGCGCCATGAAGCTGGCTGACAAGTCGATCGTGGTGCAAGGCTTCTTGCCGGCAGCAAAATAGGCAAGCGCGCCGAACGTCTGGTCGGCGAAGGTCACCAGCATGCCGCCGTGCACGACACCGCCTGGGTTCATGTGCTTGGCGGCGGCGCGGAAGCCCCAGGCGAAGGCGCGCCCCTCCCGCGGCTTGCGCACATACAGCGGACCGATCAACTGGCCGAAGCCACTTTGGTCGCGCAACAACTCGAAATGCGGCGGGACCTCCGCCGATGCCGCGACTGCCTGTCCGGTCGGAGTGCCGGTCATGTCGCCGCGGCCTCCGTCGCGCGGGTCCACTCCTTGAGGGCGACGGAGGCGCTGTAGGTCAGCAGCGTCTTACCTGACTGGGTGACGGCGCCGGTGGTGAAGGCCAGCGACCGCGTCGTGCGGGCGAGATCAACCGTCGACTCCAGCGGCGCGCCGGCGCTGCTGCCGGCCAGGAACTCGGCCGAGAACATGGCGGTGTAGGGTGCCTTGCCGGTGTTGGCGGTGATGCTGGTGCACAGCGCGTTGTCGGCGAAGGTCATCAGCATGCCGCCATGGATCGAGGCGCCGGAGTTCAGCATGTAGGGGAAGGTCGGTTGCTGGACCTGCACGCGATCGCCATCCTGGCGATAGAACACCGGACCAAGTTGATCCGTGAACGGGCTCGGCCGCAGGATCGGCTCGAAACCCGTGGGCGCGGGAACATCGAGTGGCGGGCCCGGCGGCTTGGTGCCACCCGGCACGGCGGCGAGGCCGCTGTCGTTGCGCCGCCCCATGGCCTTGTCGCGCGCCACATGGCGGCAGACGCCGCTGTAGGTGGCCAAGCGGCGTCCCTCCTGGGTGACCGAGCCGCGCACGAAGGCGAGCCGGCCGGTGACCTGGGTGGCTTCGCCCATCGACTCGATGATCGGTCCAAGGCGACCACCGGCCAGGAACTGTACCGTCAGGCTCAATGTCATGGCGAAGGCGCCGGGCATCTGGCCGCCGGATGCCGCG
>DATFGV010000773.1:0-6732 GCA_035249115.1 Vineibacter sp. | reverse complement strand
AGAAATTGTCAGTCGTGGCGCGTTCCAGGTCGGCCATCGATACGCCCTTCAGCTCTGCGACCTTGGCCGCCGTATGGGCAACGAAAGCGGGCTCGTTTCGCTTGCCGCGCTTCGGGATCGGCGCGAGGTAAGGCGCGTCGGTCTCGACCAGCAGCCGGTCCAGCGGGATGTCGCACACGATGGCGCGCAATTCCTCCGCCGCCTTGAACGTTACGATGCCGGAAATCGAGATCGACAGGCCGATCTCCAGAGCCGCCTCGGCCATGGCGCGACCGGTGCTGAAGCAGTGGATCAGGCCGGTGAAGGCCCCTGCCCTCATCTCCTGCCGCAGGATGGCGGCGGTGTCGTCATCCGCGTCCCGCGTGTGCACGATCAACGGCAGGCCGCTCTGGCGCGCCGCTTCAATGTGAGCATGGAAGCTGGCGGCCTGTTCGGCGCGCGGGCTGTGCTCGTAGTAGTAGTCGAGCCCCGTTTCGCCGATGCCGATCACCTTGGGATGGCGCGCCAGTTCGATCAGGCGATCCGGCGCGCGCTGCCCCTCTTCCTTGGCCTCATGCGGATGCACGCCGACACTGCACCAGATGTTGGCATGCCGCTCGGCGATGGCGCGTACGCGATCGAAGGCATCTAGCCGCGTGCCGATCGTCAGCATGGCGCCGACACCGGCGTCTCGGGCGCGGGCCAAGACGGCGTCCTCTTCGGCCGCCAACTCGGGAAAATCGAGATGGCAGTGGCTGTCGACCAGCATGTCAGACGTTCCTCACGGCCTTGGCCGACCTGGCGATCGGCTTGGCCGGCGCGGCCGGATCGACGAAGCGCGGGAAAACGCCGTGCGGCGCCGGTAGCGGCGTGCCACTGACCAGCGCTGTGTCGAAGGCCGCAAAGTCGCGTGTTGCCGACGGCACCGCCAGCTGGTCGAGGATCACCGCCGTCGAGGTCGGCATGAACGGCTGCAGCAAGAGGGTGACGCGGCGGATCACCTCGGCCAGCACCCACAGCACAGTGTCGCGGCGCGCCGGGTCGGTCTTGCCTAGCGCCCACGGCGCCTGCGCGTCGACATAGCGGTTGGCGTCGCCAATCACTTCCCAGACGGTGATCAGTACCTCGTGAAAAGCCTGCTCGCCGATCTGCGTCCGCACCCGCGGCAACAACGCAGCGGCGCGGTCAAGCAACGTCGTGTCGGCGGCCTGCAGCGGGCCCGGCGCCGGGACCGCGGCACCGCAGTTCTTGTTGATCATCGACAGCACGCGCTGGCAAAGGTTGCCGTAGGCGTTGGCCAGATCGGAATCCATGCGCTGCACGATGGCGCGCTTCTGGAAGTCGCCGTCGTTGCCGAACGGCACCTCTCGCAGCAGGAAGTAGCGCGTCTGGTCGAGGCCGTAGGTGTCGACCAGATCGGCCGGTGCAACGACGTTGCCCAGCGACTTCGACATCTTCTGGCCCTCGATGGTCCACCAGCCATGCGCGAAGACCCGCTTGGGCGGGGTCACGCCAGCCGACATCAGGAACGCCGGCCAGTAGACCGCGTGAAAACGCACGATGTCCTTGCCGACCATGTGCAGATCGGCCGGCCAATACTTGGCATTCGGCGCGTTCGGATCGGGGTAGCCCGACTCGGTGAGATAGTTGGTGAGCGCGTCGAGCCGGACGTACATGATATGCGCCGGATCGTTCGGCACCGGCACGCCCCACTTGAACGTGGTGCGCGACACCGAGAGATCCTGCAGGCCGCCCTTGACGAAGCTGATCACTTCATTGCGCCGGCTCTCCGGCGCGATGAAGCGAGGGTTCCGGGCGTAGAAATCGAGCAGCCGGTCCTGCCAGGCGGACAGCTTGAAGAAGTAGCTTGATTCCTCGACCCAGCCGACCTCGGCGCCGGTCGCAATGGCGCGCCGCTTGCCATCCGTTCCGACTTCGGTTTCCGCCTCGGAGAAATACGTCTCGTCGCGCACTGAGTACCAGCCGGCGTACTTGCCGAGATAGATGTCGCCGGCCGCGACCAGCTTCTCCCACAACGCCTGGCTGGCGCGGTAGTGGCGCGGCTCCGTGGTGCGGATGAAGTTGTCCGGGCTGTAGCCCATTTTGGGCACGAGATCGCGGAACGCCTGGCTCACCTTGTCGGTGAAGGCCTGCGGCGTCATGCCGGCCGCCGTCGCCGCCTGCTCGACCTTCAGGCCATGCTCATCGGTGCCGGTCAGGAAATGCACGTCATGACCGTCCAGGCGCATGAACCGGGCCATCACATCGCAAGCCAGTGACGTGTAGGCGTGCCCGATATGCGGCACGTCGTTCACGTAGTAGATCGGCGTTGTGATGTAGTACGTTTTCCCGCTCATGACGCCTGACTCTTCGACCTCCGGTTCGCCGCGTCGAGGGCCGATCGTCGACCGGACGAAGGGTCAGCGGGTCACCGCCTGAAGGGCGAGAAAGCTGCCGAGGACCACCTGCTTGCGATCGAGGTTGACGGCATCGGCGCGGGCGAACAGGTGGGCGACCTTCTCCCACACCTGCATCCAGCGATCAAGGCCAGCCGCCGCCAGCAACTTCTCGCGCAGTCCCGCCTCGCGCGCCACAAGCGGCGCGCCGACACTACCGACGGCGCCTTGGCGAATCAGCGACGCCAGCCACCAATCGAGTAGAAAAACGACCGTGCGGTAGTCGCTGTCCCCCTCCTCGCCGCGCCGCGCTACGCGGTCGGCGAAGGCGTGTGTGGCCGCGACGTCGAGCGCCGGCAGGCCGGCCAGCAGCTCGACCATGCCGCGATAGAGCTCGAGGCCGCCGGCCCGCGCCAGCTCAAGCGCGCGGCCGACACTGCCATCGGCCAATCGCGCCAGGACAGCGCGTTCGTCGGCCGCGACCTCCGGCAGGTAGTCGCCCATCAGCGCCGCGACCACATCCTCGGGCAGGGCATGCAGGTCGAGGCGCCGGCAGCGCGAGCGAATCGTCGGTAGCAGCCGGCCTGGCGCGTGTGCCACCAACAGCAGGACAGCGCGCGCCGGTGGCTCTTCGAGAATTTTGAGCACGGCGTTGGCGGCGTTGCGGTTCATCTCGTCGGCGGCGTCGATGATTGCGACGCGCCAGCCGCCTTCGGCTGGCGTCAGCCGCATGAACTGACCCAGTTCACGCACATCCTCGACCACGATTTCGGTGCGCAATCGCCCGCGATCGCTAAGGCTGCGCTCGACGGTGCGCAGATCCGCATGGCCGCCGGCGGCGACGCGGTGCGCCGCCGGCGCAGCGAGATCGGTCGCCAGCGACGTCGGGCCGCCGAACAGGCCGCCGCCGTGATCGCCCGCCAGCAGGAAGCGGGCGAAGCGATGCGCCAGCGTGGCCTTGCCAATGCCACGCGGCCCGGCAATCAGCCAGGCGTGTGGCAGCTTGCCCGATACGAAGGCGGCTAACAGAGCGTACTCGGCCGCATCATGGCCAACGAGCCGCGGATTCATCCGTGGCGTCGTCCATGGAGGCGCTTCAGTCGCTTCCTTTTCCGGCCGGCGCGCCATCAGGTCGTAACCACGAGTCGTCTCCCGTCGTCGCGAGAGCGGTCCTTATACCAAACCCAACCGCTGCGTCAGCGCTTGCCAGATACGCTCTTCCACGACCTCGACCGGCGCATCGGCGTCGATCAAGACGCAACGTGCCGGCTCGGCGGCCGCGATGCGATGGAAGCCATCGCGCACCCGCTGGTGGAACGCCGGACCCAGGCGCTCGTACCGGTTTTCTGCGCCGGGTCGAGAATGTGTCCGGGCCAGCCCCACTTCGACTGGCAGATCGAGGACCAGCGTCAGGTCAGGTTTGAAATCGCCGACCGCGAGGCTGTACAGGGCTTCGATCTTTTCCAGGTCGAAGCCGTGGCCTGCCCCTTGATAGGCGCGTGTCGAGTCAGCGAACCGGTCACTGATGACCCAATTGCCGCGCGCCAGCGCTGGCCAGACCGTCCGCACCAGATGATCGCGACGGGCGGCGAACATCAGCAACGCCTCGGTGGCGCCGTCCCATGCTTCCGGCGGACCTTCCACCAGCAGCTTGCGGATCAGCTCGGCACCGTCCGAGCCGCCCGGTTCGCGCGTCGTCAGGGCGTCGATGCCGCGCGCGCGCAGTCGCTCGGCGAGCATCCGGATGTGAGTCGATTTGCCGGCCCCCTCGCCGCCTTCCAAAGTGATGAACTTGCCGGCGCGGTCGGCCATTGCCGTCAGGAAATCCAGCCGAAGAGATAGTGGCGCAGCACGCCGAAGGCGCGACCCACCGGTCCAAGTCGCGCCACATCGGCGCCGGCATAGAGCGGGATCTCGACTGGCGTCGCACTTGACGAGGCCTGCACGATCGCCTTGCCGATCGGATCGCCCTTGCGGATCGGTGCCCGCACCGGGCCGTAATATTCGACCTTCACCCGCACGCCCGCATCCTGGCCAACCGGCACGGTTGCGCCGACCGGTCGGGTCGCCACCAGCGGCACCTTGCCGGATTCGCCGAGCCACACGTCGGCCAGCGCCACCGTTTCGCCGGCACGGAAAGCAATCCGGTTGCTGAACTCGCGGAAGCCCCACTCCATTAATCGCGCTGACTCGGCGGCGCGCGTGCGCATGTCGGGCAGGCCGTTGACCACCAGCACCAGGCGCCGGCCATCGCGAATGGTCGAGGCCGCCAGGCCATAGCCTGCTTCCTCGGTATGGCCGGTCTTGAGGCCGTCTGTACCCGGCGTCATCCCGAGTAGGCGGTTGCGGTTCTCCTGGCGGATGTTGTTCCAGGTAAAATCGGTCTGTGCGTAGTAGCGGTAGTACTCCGGAAAATCTTCCGCAGTACGTTTGGACAGAATCGCAAGGTCGCGGGCGGTGACCACCATGCCCGGCTCCGGCCAGCCGCTGGAGTTCTTGAACGTCGAGCCCGTGAGGCCCATGTCGCGGCCACGCTTGGTCATGCGCGCGGCGAAGGTTTCTTCGGTGCCCGACAGGCCCTCGGCCAGCACGACGCAGGCATCGTTGCCGGACAGCACGACCACGCCCTTGATCAGATCCTCGACCGAGACCTCGCTGTTGATTTCCACGAACATGCGCGAGCCGCCCATGTTGCGGGCCCGCTCGCTGACCCGAAACTTGCTATCCAGCTTCAGCCGGCCCGCCTTGAGTTCCTCGAAGACAATATAGATCGTCATCAGCTTGGCCATCGAGGACGGCAGCATTGGTTTGTCCGCGTCCTTGAACAGCAGGACAGAATCCGTTGTCGCGTCCACTAGGTACGCGAACCTCGCCAAGGTGCCGATGCCGATCTGCGATGGCTGCAGCGCCTCCGGTAGCGGGCCCGCCTTCGTTCCGGCGCCTTTTGCCCCGGCCGGGCCCTTTGGCTTCGGGGCGGGCTTGCCCTGCGGCGGCGTCTGGGCATCGGCGACCGGCAACGTCGCGACCAGCCCTACCGACGCAATAGCCGCCGCCAGCATCCAGGCGGGGCGACAATGCGGCATCAGCGGCTTCCTTTCAGTCCGATACAACGCGCGCTTCGCCGTGGCCCGCGCGGTGCATGGCGTCACGCACGTTAAATGCCTGGTCTTCACTGCGATAGGGGCCAACCCGAACGCGATAAACTGGCGCGCCTTTCGGCCCGACGCCCTGGCCGATCATGGCGTCGCCATATGAAGTCAACGCCATGCGCAGGCGCTCGGCGTTGGCCAGGTTTGCGAAGGCGCCGGCTTGCACGAAGTAGCCTGGTCCGGCGGGCAGCGCGCCGGCAACAACCGGGGTTGCAATTGGCGAAGTGAACGGCGGCGGGGTCGATTGCGTCGTGAAACTGCTGGGCGGCGGCGCGACGGTGGCGATCGCGGGTGGCGGCGGTGGCGCGGCAGCCACCATGACCGGTGGCGCTGCCGAAACCGGCGGCGCAGCCGACGGATTGCGGATTGCGGCGAGTTGATCGGCGGCGCTGCCGCCGCTGATCGCGATCTCCTTTACACGGCGGCTTTCCCGTTCCATCAGCTCGACCCGGACGCGGGCAATCCCTGCCCGCGTCATGTCGAGCTGCTCGGCTGCGGCCTTTGACATGTCGATGATTCGGCCATGGGCAAAGGGGCCGCGGTCGTTGATCCGTACGACGGCGCTGCGGCCGTTATCGAGATTGGTGACCCGCACGATGCTGGGCATGGGCAGAGTGCGGTGTGCCGCGGATGGCAGGTTCTGGTTGTACGGCTCGCCGTTGGCCGTGGCGTTACCGTGGAACCCTGGCCCGTACCATGACGCCATGCCGGTTTCGCCGTAGGTCCAGTCCTCGGCGGGATAGTAGGTTCGGCCGGATATGGTGTAGGGCGTGCCGACCTTGTAGCTGCCGCGGCTCGTGTCCGGCCGCGTGCTGCTGCACCCGGCAAGACCGAGCGCGAGCGCCATCGCGGGAAGCAACAGCCACGCAGAGGGGGCCTGCGGGCGTCCATTGACGGTGTTCATTGCCGCAATGTTTACCACGCTCGCGGCGAATCGGCCAGACGGCCCCTCTCCGACCGGCCGGTCTCACGTTCATCCAGCAACCTTGTCGGACAGGATGCCGACCGCGAGCGCGAAGAAGTCCGACGGATTCCATCGGCGAATGGCCGTAAAATTGGCCGTCGTACGATAGATCCGGCCACCCGCACCCTCCGGGCTGACAATGCGGCCGCCCGCCGGCGCGGCCGCTGATTTCTGGCCGGTGACCTCCTCCCCCCAGCGCAGCCCGGCTTGCCATCCCGCCTTGCGCAGATAGTTTGCGGCCGAG
>DATFGV010000772.1:0-4445 GCA_035249115.1 Vineibacter sp. | reverse complement strand
GGATCCGAAGATCCTTGCCCGGGAGGACCCGAGCCCACTGCCGTTGCGCGAAAGTGGCGCTTCAGTAGTGAGTCAAACTTGGGCCACCGGCCGCGGGCTTACTATTGGGAATAACTCATCTCAGCCATGCGGACCTGACATTTCCCTAGCGGATATGCAGGTATGCGCAAGGATCATGCGCCAGCGCCTCAGAAGCGGGTCTCGGCGACCTTGCGCAGCAGGAAGTCACGGAACACAGCGATTCGCTTCGAATGCCGCAGTTCTTCGGGATAGGTGAAGAAGACGTCCGTTGTACGCACGTTCACTTCCGGCAGCACCTGCACCAGCTTGGTCGATTGCCGGGCCAGGTAGTCCGGCAGCGAGGCGATGCCGAGGCCGTTCTCGACAGCCCTGAAAATGCCGTACGTGTTGTTGACCCGCAGCACGACCCGCCGTGACTTGTTGTCGGGGTTGCCCGCCTGCAACAGCCAGTTGACGTTCTGTACCGGCGCCCGGGCGTCTTCGCCGAAGATGATCAGGCGGTGATTGTCGAGGTCGGTCACCTTGGTCGGCTTGCCGTGCTTCTCGATGTAGCCTGGCGACGCATAGACGTGGCTGTGGACCGTCATCAAGTGGCGCTGCACCAGGCCGGGCTGGCGCGGCGCAATGAAGCGCAGCGCCACATCGGCCTCGCGCATGCCAAGGTCGAGCTCGTTGTCAGACAGGATCAGGCTGACGTCGATCTCAGGATAGGTATTGATGAATTCGTGAATCTGGGTGGTCAGCCAGGTCGACCCGAAGCCAACCGCGGCGGTGATCTTGAGCCGGCCCGCCGGCTTGTCCTGGTTGGCGTGCAGCAGTGTCTCGGCCGTCGCGACCTTGCCGGCCATTTCGCGGGCCGTGCGGTACAGCAGTTCACCCTGTTCGGTGAGGATCAGGCCGCGCGCGTGGCGGTGGAACAGCATGACGCCCAGCTGCTCTTCCAGGGCGCCGATCTGCCGGCTGATCGCCGACTGGCTCAGCTTCAACTGGTCGCCAGCGTGCGTGAAGCTGCCCGCATCGGCCACCGCGTGGAAGATGCGCAGCTTGTCCCAGTCCATGGCCTTTCTGCCTCCCTTGCTTTTCGTTGTTGCCCGTCGCCGCCGATGCCGCGGCGCGGGAGCGCTCTACTCGGCTGCCTTCGCTTGCGAAGCGGTGTGGCCCGCCAGAAACCGTTCGGCGTCGAGCGCCGCCATACAGCCGGTGCCGGCCGCGGTCACCGCTTGCCGGTAGACTCGATCCTGCACGTCACCGGCCGCGAACACGCCCGGCCGGTCAGTCTCCACAGTGCCCGGCCGCGTGGTGATGTATCCCTCTGAATCCATCGCCAGCTGACCCTTGAACAGCTCTGTATTCGGCGTGTGGCCGATCGCCACGAACACGCCATCGGTCGGCAAGGTCTGGGTCGCGCCGGTCTTGACGTTCCGGAAGCGCACCGCCTGAACCAGCGGGTGCGGCTTGGTCTCGCCGATGATCTCGTCGACGACGCTGTCCCATATGACGCTGATCTTGGCGTTACGGAACAGGCGCTCCTGTAGGATTTTTTCGGCGCGCAGGCTGTCGCGCCGATGGATCAGCGTCACCTTGGTGGCGTGGTTGGTCAGGTACAGCGCCTCCTCGACCGCAGTGTTGCCGCCCCCCACCACAACGACTTCCCTGCCGCGGAAGAAGAAGCCATCGCAGGTGGCGCAGGCGGAAACGCCACCGCCGCGGAAAGCCTCTTCCGACGGCAGGCCTAGCCAGCGCGCCGTTGCCCCGGTGGCGATGATCAGCGTCTCGCCGATGTAGCTGTCACCCGAGTCACCGCGCGCGACAAACGGACGTCGGGACAGATCGACTGACGTCACGGTATCGAACACCACCTGCGTGCCAACGTGCTCGGCTTGCTTCTGCATCTGCTCCATAAGCCACGGGCCCTGGATCACATCGGCGAAGCCCGGGTAGTTCTCGACGTCCGTGGTAATGGTCAGCTGGCCGCCGGGTTGAAGCCCCTGCACCAGAATCGGTTTGAGGCTGGCGCGCGCCGCATAGATGGCAGCGGTGTATCCCGCCGGACCTGATCCGACGATCAGGACCTTACTGTGATGCGTCGTGCCCATACACGCCATCCCTTCCCCTGTTGCATATGTAGCACAAAGTCGCAGAGCTCAAGGGTCATTGAGGCCAGTTGCACTCATTTGTCGCCAAACCTGACGACGTGACGCGACCGCGAGCGGAATGGCACCCACCATACGCAATTCGACCGTGGAAATCCCAAAAAATGCCCATTCCGGGTTCTTCTCGTAATTTTATTGCGCATAAGCGGCAAAACAGCATAGAACCGGCGCCAGCCGGGGGGGTGCTGGATGGCAAGCGGCCGCGTCAAGTTGGACAAAATCGATCGCCAGATCCTGTCGGACCTGCAGGACGATGGCCGCATAGCGAATGTCGATATCGCCAAGCACGCCGGGATTTCGGCGCCACCGTGCCTGCGCCGCATGCGGGCGCTGGAAAAGGCCGGGATCATTCGCGGCTACCACGCCGACATCGCCCCCGACTCTCTGGGATACACCGTGACGGTGTTTGGCCTGGTTGGCCTCAACAGCCAGGCCGAGGCCGATTTGCGGGCATTCGAAGAGCTGATGGCCTCGTGGCCCAACGTGCGCGAGTGCCACATGCTGGCCGGCGAAGCCGACTTCCTGCTGAAGATCGTGGCCGAGGACTGGGACGCCTATCAGCGCTTCCTGACGACCAAACTGACCTCCACACCCAATGTCAGCCACGTGAAGTCGCTGATGGTGTTCCGCACCGCCAAGCACAAGCCGGGTGTGCCGATCGCGATTGAATAGTCACGGCGAGTTCCGCGTACGGCGCGCAGACGAAATCGCGTCGTCCCATTAAAGCGCTATGGACCGGTTCAGTGGCTTGCCGCGCTTCCTAGCGCGCCAACTGTCAATTCGCTGCACCGACGCCTGGCGAACGCAGATGGCCGTCACCGTCCCCTGAAGGCCGGCCTGCGCTTTTCCATGAAGGCGGTGCGCCCTTCCTTGTAGTCCTCGCTGGCGAAGCACGTGTCGACCGCGTCCTGCACGGCGCTCAGGTCGCGCTTGTCAGGGTCCTTCGACGTGGCGTTAATCGCCATCTTGGCCGCCTTGACAGTCAGCGGCGCGTTACCGGCGATGGTGGCGGCATACTTGCGCACATAGGCCTCGAGATCAGCCACCGGCACGACCCGGTTCACCAGGCCCATGACGCGGGCCTCCTCAGCCGTGAACTGCCGCGCGGTGAAGAAAATCTCCTTGGCGAAGGACGGGCCGACCACGTCGGCGAGCCGTTTGATACCGCCATAAGCGTAGCCCAAGCCCAGCTTGGCGGCCGGCACCGCGAAGGTCGAGGTGTCGCCGCAGACTCGCAGATCGACGGTCAGCGCGATTCCTAGCCCGCCGCCAATGCAGTAGCCGCGAATCATGGCGATGGTCGGCTTGGTAGCGTTGATCAGCGCCGCATTGGCCCGGTCGCCGGCCTCGTTGTAGACCTTGATGGCATCGGCCGTACCGCGCTTCTGCTCGAACTCCGAGATGTCGGCGCCCGACACGAACGCCTTGTCGCCGGCACCGGCCAACACGATGACGCGCACTGCCGGGTCGGCCTCGAAGTCGGCGATGATCCGGGGTACCGCCAGCCACATGTCGTAGGACACGGCGTTCAGCTTGTCCGGCTGATTGAAGACCATCCAGCCGATGCCGTCCTCCTTGCGCGCGATCATCTTGGGCGTGCCGGTGTCCATGGTCTTTGTCCTTCCGCTGCCATCGGGAGCGCGGTCGTAGCACCTCGGAGAGCCGCGACCGCTTCTCAAACAACCTGACGTTTGCGCAGGTCGGCGATCTTGCCGTCGTCGTAGCCAAGGCCGCGCAGGATCGTATCGGTGTGCTCACCCCGCTCGGGCGTCGGCCGATCAATGATGCTCGGCGTGCGGCTCAGCCGGACCGCCTGGTCGACCACGCCGACATCGCCCTTGGTCGGGTGGCGCAGCGGCGCGGCAGCACCAACGTGCTTGACCTGCGGGTCGGCGAAAACCTGGTCGATGTTGTAGATCGGGCCACACGGCACGCTCGCCTGGTTGAGCCGCGCGATCAGCTCGGTGCTGGTGTATTTGCGGCTGTATTCGGCGATGTCGGCATTGAGCTGCTTGCGGTTTTTCGAGCGATCGCCATCACTCTTGTACTTCGGATTGTCGAACACGGCCTGCGCATCCATGGCGGCGCAAAACCGCTTCCAGATGTGCTGGCCTGAGGCCGCGATGTTGATGTGACCGTCCCTGGTCGGGAAGACGCCGGTCGGAATGCTGGTCGGGTGGTCGTTGCCGGCCTGGCCCGGCACTTCCTTGTTCACCAGCCAGCGCGCCGCCTGAAAATCAAGCATGGCGATCTGCGCCTGCAGCAGCGAGG
>DATFGV010000771.1:0-11216 GCA_035249115.1 Vineibacter sp. | reverse complement strand
CGCCGCGCAGTCGCGCATCGACCTCGTGCGCCAGGAACATGTTGTCGCTGCGCAGCAGCCGCTCGCCGTTCAGCCAGACCTCGGCCAGTGTCGCCAGACCGTGCAACCGCAGGGTCCGCGCGCCTTCGCCCGAAAATCGCGTGCGGTACCAAAAGTCGCGGTCATGCAGCGGCGTCGGCGCGGTGAGCGCCCATTGGCCGGCATCGCGCAACGCCTGCGCCGCGGTGCCGGGCACCGCTGCCTTGATCCAGCCGCCGGTGTTCGCCAGCTCGGCCGGAACCGCCACGGCGTCGGGTGCGGTGGCCGCCAGCTCCCAGCCAGCGTCCAGCGGCACGACGCGTCGGTTCGACACGGAGCTGACCCGGGCCATGTTCAACTGGCCCGCGTCTTCCGCCCGGACGAAGCGCCAAGCGTCGCTAATGGTAGAACCGGCTTCTCGCGCACGCGACCCTCCGATGCGGAGGTCTTTGAGGTGGCGATCCCGTCCGGGTGCGCGGTCGCGCTGTTCGATCAGCCTTCGATGGGCGCGTCGGCGCGCCCGGTTCACGTCGATAAACCCCGGTTGACCTGCCCCGTCGGAGCCGGCAATCGGGCCGCAACGCCACGACGCGGGAAAGCCCGACCGTCACGACGCAGCAATCGAAAAGACGCAACGCATATCCCCGGAGCGGACACAGGCGCCTGGGGCGCCTGGCCGCGATCGACTATCTCCTCAAGTCCCTTCGCACGTTCCCCGAAACCATCTCCCCGCGCCGGAAATCACCGGCAGCAGCCCCGTGATCCGCAGGCGTTCAGAAGTTTGGCAAGGCTGCGTCCCCGAAGAACGCCCTTACTTCTTGTTTCTGCACGCAAAATGATTCGTACGGAAACTGCGACCGGAAGTCAAAATGTTGCTGGCCTACCAAATGCGGCAAAAGCGCTGTCGACGGTTTTGCTCTGGCGGCATTCAGTTAACCTATTGCAGTGGCGTGCGAAATCAGCATTCAATCCGGCCAGCCAGCGGATTTTGCGCAATCCATATATTGTGGGCAGGATTTCCGCGATTGCGGCAATTCGAACGCGACAATGGATTAAGATTCGGACATAAAAGTCATTGCAGCCTAATGAAATTTAGCCGCTGATGGACCAGACTGCGGCGAGCTCGCTGCCTGAACTCAATTGCGCAAAGCGTCACTGATCCGCCGCGCCAGATCCTGCTTGCGATAGGGCTTGTTGAGCAGCCCGCGGGATTGGCCGTTTGCCTCGGTGTCCGACGCCACCGCCTCGGTGAAGCCGGAGGTGAACAGCACCTTCAAATCCGGTCGCAGCCGGCGGGCCTCGCGCGCCACGTCGATGCCCGACAGGCTGGCAGGCATCACCATGTCGGTGAACAGCAGGTCGACGCGCGAGTCGCTGCGCAGCACGGCGAACGCGGTCGGCGCGTCGGCGGCCTCGACCACGCGGTAACCCAGGTCGGTCAGCTGCCGCACTACGGTGGCGCGCACCGCGTTGTTGTCCTCGACCACCAGGATCGTGGCGCCGGCGGGTGCAGTGACGGCAGCGTCCGGCGGCGGGCGGCTGACATCGGCGGCGTCGGCGTCGGCGCGCGGCAAGTAAAGGCGGATGCTGGTGCCGCGTCCCATCTCGCTATGGATCTTGAGATGGCCGCCGGACTGCTTGGCGAAGCCGTACACCATGCTCAGGCCTAGGCCGGTTCCCTTGCCTTGCGGCTTGGTGGTGAAGAACGGCTCGATGACCCGGCCGATCAACTCTGCCGGAATGCCGGTGCCGGTATCGGACACCGCCAGCACGACATACTCGCCCGGCGAAAGATCGATCGCCTCGGCGGCCTCCTGCGCATCGACGCGCATGTTGGACGTTTCGACAGTGAGGCGGCCGCCGCCCGGCATGGCGTCGCGGGCATTTAGCGCGAGGTTGGCCAGCGCCGACTCGACCTGGGACGGGTCGGCGAGCGCCGGCCACAGCGCCTGGGCAAGGTTCAACCGGGTTTCGACCTGTTCGCCCAGCGTGCGCCGCAGCAGCGCGGTCGTGCCGCTGACCAGCTCGTTCAGGTCGAACGCCCGGCCCGCCAGCGACTGTCGGCGAGCGAAGGCGAGCAATTGGCGAGTCAGCTCGGCGCCGCGCAGGCTGGCACCCAGGGCGTGGTCGACCAGTTCGTGCGCGGGCTTCGGCAGGCCGGGCTCGTCCTGCAGCAGGTCGAGATTGCCGATCACTACGGTCAGCAGATTGTTGAAGTCGTGCGCCAGACCGCCAGTCAGCTGACCGATCGCCTCCAGCCGCTGCGAGCGGCGCAATTGCTCCTCGATCTCGCGGCGGTAGGTGACGTCCTCCTGGATGCTGACGTAGTGGGTGATGCGGCCTTCCTCGTCGCGCACCGGCGAGATGGTCGCCGAGACCGCCACCAGCGAACCGTCCTTGCGCCGGTTCTGGAATTCGCCGCGCCAGATCTGACCGGCGGTAATCGCCTGCCACAGCGAGTCGTAGACGCGCGGGTCGGTCGCCTCCGACTTCCACAGCGATGGCTTGTTGCGCACCACCTCGTCGGCGGCGTAGCCCATGGCGTCGAGCAGCTTGGGATTGGCGTACTCGATGACGCCGTCGGCGTCGGTGATGACCACGAAATTGCCGCTCTGCTCGACCGCCTGGAACAGCTGGCGCCGCTGCTGCTCGGCGGCGCGGCGCTCGGCTTCGGCGCGCACGCCCTCGCGCCGCGCCGCGGCCTCGCGCAGCTCGCGGTCGATGGCCGGGATCAGGCGTCGCAGGTTGCCTTTGGTGACGTAGTCCTTGGCGCCGGCCTGCATGGCGGCGACCGCGACGTCCTCGCCGATCGTGCCCGACACGAAAATGAACGGCAGGTAGGGCTGGCGATCGCGGACCAGTGAGAGGGCATGCGTGCCGCTGAAGGTCGGCAGCGTGTGGTCGCTCAGGATCACGTCCCATTCCGACTGGTCGAGCGCCATCGCCAGCTGCTGCGCCGTCTCGACCCGCTGCGACTGCAGGGCGTAGCCACCGCGGCGCAGCTCGCGCTCGAGCAACGCGGCGTCGTCCGCCGAGTCCTCGACAATGAGCACGCGCAGGGTGGAGGTCATGGCTCTCTCATGGCCCAACTACTGCGGCGGCGGCTCGTTGATCAGCAGCCAGTAGAGGCCCAGCTGGCGCGCCGCGTCGACGAATTCGTCGAAGTCGACCGGCTTGCGGACGTAGCTGTTGCAGCCCAGGCGGTAGCCTTCGATCAGGTCGCGCTCCTCCTTGGAGGAGGTCAGGATGACGATCGGTAGCAGGTGGGTGCGCTCGTCGGCGCGCACCCGGCGGAGCACTTCCAGCCCGTCGATCCGCGGCAGCTTCAGGTCCAGCAACACGACCTGCGGCATGTCGCCGACGTCGCGGCCGGCGTGCGGCCCGGTCGCGAACAGATAATCCAGCGCCTCGACGCCATCGCGGGCGACGATCACGTCGTTGCGAATGTTGTTCTTGTGGAAGGCGCGCAGGGTGAGGGCCTCGTCGTCCGGGTTGTCCTCGACCAGCAGGATCGCTTTGCCCGTCATTATCGCGCCTCGCTAGAGCGTGAAGCGGAAGGTGGCGCCTTCGCCGGGCCGTGACTCGGCCCAGATGCGTCCGCCATGCTTGTGGATGATCCGTTGAACCGTCGCAAGCCCGACGCCGGTGCCGGCGAAGTCGCGCGCGTCGTGCAGGCGCTGGAAGGCGCCGAACAGCTTGCCGGCGTAGGCCATGTCGAACCCGACGCCGTTGTCGCGCACGAAGAAGGTGCGCTCGCCGTTGACCTGGCCGCGGCCGAACTCGATCCGTGCCGGCGTCCGGCCGGCGGTGAATTTCCAGGCGTTGCCCAGCAGGTTCTCCAACGCCACCCGCAGGAGCCGGGGATCGCCGTCGGTCGGCAGCTCGGCCTCGATCTCGACTTCAACCTCGCGTGCCGGGGCCTCGTGCCGCAGCTCCTCGACCACGGTGCGGGCGATCGAGGCGAGGTCGACCCGCTCGACATTCAACTCGGTGCGCGACACCCGCGCCAGGTTGAGCAGGTCGTCGATCAGCATGCCCATCCGCTGGGCGGCGCCGCGGACGCGTGCCAGATGCTGCCGCCCGGTGGCGTCCAGCCGGTCGCCGGAATCCTCGAGCAAGGCCTGGCTGAATCCGTCGACGGCGCGCAGCGGCGTGCGCAGGTCGTGCGACACCGAGTAACTGAAGGCTTCCAGCTCGCGGTTGAGGGTCTCGAGTTCGACGTTGTCGCGCGCCAGCTTGTCGTTCAGCTCATTGAGCTTGCGTTGGGCGGCGCGCTGGTCTGAGACGTCCCGAATGTCGGCGAACACCGCCGGGCCCTGTTCGGTGTCGACACGGCTCAAGCTGATCGCGGCCGGAAAGGCGCTGCCGTCCCGCCGCATGGCCTGGATGTCGAGGCCGTCACCGCTGGGCGCGGCCGCGGCGCCGAAATGGCCGAGCCGCTCGGCGTCGGGCACCAGGGTGCGCACGTTGCGGTCGATCAGATCGCCACGGCTGTAGCCGAACATCCGCTCCGTCTGGCCGTTGGTGAAGATGATCCTGCCGGCGCGATCGGCGATCACAACCGCGTCCGGCGCCGCTTCCAGCAGACCCCGGAAGCGCGCTTCGCTGCTGCGCACCGCGCTCTCGCTGGCCTCGCGTGACGTCCAGTACCGGGCCGCGAGCCAGGCGAACGCCGCCAGCAGCAGGCCGACCAGGCCGCTGGCGACCAGGTAGTTAAGGTCGACCATGCGCGTCTCGGCGGCCAGCACCTGTGCCGGCACGTGCGCCAGCAGGATCCACGCCTCGGCGGCCACCACCCGTGCCGCCTGGGCGCGCGTGATCGGCGAGACGCCGCGCAGGTTGTTGGGATGGATGCGGGTGAAGGTGAACAGGCCGTCGGCGACGTTGAATTGCAGTGGACCGGGGTTGCCCTGGATCTGGCCCCAGGCGGCCGGGTAGAGCCGCTCGATCGTCTGGTCCTGGCGTCCCGGCAACGCGAAGCCCCACTCTTCGTCGTGACTCGGGCCGGCCAACCAATAGCCGCGCGTGTTGAGCAACCAGATGTGGCCGCGATGCTGGCCGCGCGATGTGCGGATGCGGTCGAGCAGCGGCTGCCCGAGGTAGCTCACCAGCACGATGCCGCGCTTGCGGCCTTCGGCATCAAACACCGGCGCGCCGAACCGGATCACCGGCCTCGGCGCCTGTTCGCCATTGCGCTCGCCGTCGAGCTCGAACGCCGAGGCGAACAGCTGCCCGGCTTGCAGCCGCAGGGATTCCTGGACGTAGGACTGGTCGTTGCGACTGCGCAGCTCGGGGTCCGGCACGATGCGCGGCCGCCCGCCGTTCCAGTCGACCCGCACGACCTCGCGGCCGTCCATGTCGATGAAGCGCACCTGATCGTACAGCGCCTTGTGCGCTGCGAAGGCGTGATAGTCGGCCGCCAGCCGGCTGCGGTCGACCGGCCGGCCGAGGTTAAGCCATTGCTGCAGGGCTTCCTGGCGCGCCAGGAAGCCGACATCGGAGATCACGGCCGCCAGGTCGGCTGTGGCGCGATGTTGCGCCACTTCCACGGCCTCTTTCTGCTCTGCCAGGAAAACAGTCCGAAAAGCGTGGGATTGCGCACGATGCAGCAAATAGACCGCCGCCCCTGCCACCAGGGCCAAGGGTAGGAAAATCAGGATTGCGCGCCGTAAAACCATCATTTGAACAAATACTTAGACCATTTGACGAGGCTGTTTTCATATACCGTCAGCTAAACGTCGCTGCACCAAGTCACATCGCAGATGCAGCACGCGGTGTAAATGCCCGTACCGTACCAATATTTGTCTGATAGAAGTGTCGCTGCCAAGCGACTTTTATTGGATTTTCCGCCCGATCGCCTTGGCCAGTAGCTTGCCCATGCACCTGTTGCCGAAGTCGTTGAGGTGCAAGCCGTCAGGGATGATGAACTGCGCGTAGGGCATCCTTTCGCCGGTGACCCAGTCGCGCATGATCTGCCACCGCTTAAAGACGCCGATGCCGTTCTCGCGCGCTATCGCCTCCATCGCGACGATGTAGTCCTCTTCATTGGCCAGCGCGACCACGGCCGGGACGTATTGCGGCGTCATCAGCACGACGTCGGCGCCGGCCTTCTTCATTCGGTCGATCCCTGCTGACAGGCGCGTCTTGAAGAGGTCCAGCGGCATCGCCTTCATCGCCGCGTTGGTGCCGGCCTGCCAGATGACGAGATCGGGGTTGCGGGCAATGACATCGCGGTCCAGCCGTTCCAGCATCTCGACCACGTCCTGCCCGCCGATGCCCTTGTTAAGAATGGTGAATTTCAGCCGCACGTCCTGGAACTCGCGGGCCAGCGTAATCTCCAGCTGACGCGGGTAGGTGTTGGCGTCCGTGGTGGTTCCATAACCCTGCGTCGATGACGAACCCAGCGCGACGATGATGATCGATTTGCGCTCCTGGACCGCCACCTTGACCCGCGGCAAGCTTGTGCCGAGCTCTAGATTTTCCGGCGCCGCCGGACATTTTTCCGGCGCGCTCCAGGCTGGCGATGGCCCGACCGCGACCAGCGCGCCCAGCACAAAGGCGAGCAACAATGGCAGTGCGACGCCACGCGGCGGCGCGGGGTCGGCGATGGCCGGTCGGGGCGCAGCCACAGAATCCACAGGGCGGGCCGTGGTTATGCGACTTTCGGTGGCGGTTGGCACGGAACTGGTGGGTCGGCGGGCGGTTTCGGCGGTCTTGTACCAACGTGCAAAATACGCCGCTGCGACCATCAGCGCGAGTCCTACAACGCTGACCAGGATGTCGAGGCCGGCAGGCCATGACATGCTCTCACCGTAGGTCGAAACCACAACATAGGCGACGAACGACAGAAAAGTACCGAGGCAAAAGATCGCAAGCGAATGCTCACCGCAGCGCCGCACTGGCTGGGCGTACCAGTGGTTCAGGAAGGCAGCGTCGGGTGGTGTAAGGCGGGCGACGACATAGGCCAAGGCCAGGAAATGCAGCAGCCGTGCGGGATCCAGGCCGGTCTTGTCGATCGGATAGAGAATCCGCCCGGCAATATCGGGAACCAGTGCGCTCAGCGGCGTGATCTGCCAGCTCAACGCCACCAGCACGCCGATCAGCAACCAGGCGACCGCCAGCACATCCACGACCCGTCGCAGCGGGCCGACCCGGGCAACGATATGACCGGCGCTGGCAAACGCCGCGCCGGCGTAGAACAGCAATTGCCAGGCCAGCGGATTGAAATACCAGGTCTTGCCCTCGGGATGCGCCGGCAAGTTCAGCTCCAGCCAACGAGCGATCATATATATGACGAACGACGCCCCGAGCGCCCACCATGGATGGTGGACGACCAAGGGCAGCATCAGCGGGAAGCTTAGCAGCAGGACGATGTACAGCGGCAGCACGTCGAGGTTGACCGGTCGGAACTTCAGCAGCGCCGCCTGCACCAACGTTTCGTAGGGACTGGTGCCCAGTCCGGCGAGGTTCATCTCCTCGATGAAAGTGTCGCCCTTGGCATGGAACATGGCGGCCCAGCCGATGGCGGCGGTGAGCGCGACGAACAACATGATGTGCGCCACGTAGAGCTGCCACACCCGCGCCAGGATGCGCGCTGACGCTCGGACCCAGCTGCGCTGCCGCATGATGCTCGAATAGGCGATGACCGCGGTGTAACCGGATATGAAGACGAAGATCTCGGTGGCGTCGCTAAACCCGAAATTGCGCACCGTCAGCCAGCTGACGATGTTGTCGGGGATGTGGTCGATAAAAATGAACCACAGCGCCAGGCCGCGGAAGAAGTCGAGCCGCAGGTCGCGCGCGCCGCGGACCGCGTCGAGCGGCGCCGTCGCGGCCGCCACCAGCTTCGACAGGAATTCGCGGACTTGCATCATCGGCAACTCACAAGGCCACGCCGCCGACCGGTCAGCGCCGTCAGGCTCGCCGCGGGGCGACATTGTAACAGCCGCCCTTCGCGGGCCGCCACCGGCGGTTAAGGCTTGTGAACGATCAGGACGATCGCGACCGCAGCCAGGGCCAGGCCGGCGACCTGCACCGGCCGCAACCGCTCGTGCAGCAGCACGCGGGCGAGCAGCACGGTGCTGGCCGGATACAGCGAGGTCAGCGTCGCCGCGATCGCCAACGACGTCTCCCGGCTGGAGAGCACGTAGAGCGCATTGGCGATGCTGTCGAACAGCCCGGACAGCGCCGCCGCGCCCCACAACGCCGCCGCCGGCCACGCGGCCGCCCGCCAGCGGCCCGACAGCGCCAGACCCGCCGCCACGAAGATCGCCGCCGAGACGCCGCGCGCCGCCACCAGTGGCCACAAGCCCGAGGTCTCCGCCGTCTGTTTCATGGTGATGTAGAAGACGCCGATTCCGAGGCCGGCTGCGACTGACAGCAGAAGCGCGCGGCGGGCCGACGTTGTGGCGGCACCGGCACGGTCTTCCTCGCGGCTGACGAGGGCGACGGCCAGCGCCGCCAGCGCGATGCCGGCCGTCGGCGCCCAGCCCGGCCATTCGCCAGTGGCGAAGGCGAACAGCACCGGCAAAGCCAGCGCCGCCAGCGCGGTCACCGGCGCCGCCACGCTCATCCGGCCGGTCGCCAGCGCCTGGTAGAGCAGGGTGATGCCGACCGCCGTCGACAGGCCGCTGGCCGCGCCCCACAGCAGGTCGGCGCGCGTCACCTGCGCCGCCGGCAGCGCCGGTGCCAGCAGCAGCAGCGCCGCCAGACCAACGACCTGGCCGACGCCGACCACGAACAGCACCGACACACGCCGCGCCGCCAGGCCGCCGACGAAATCACCGGCGCCATAGAC
Source organism: Vineibacter sp. (assembly GCA_035249115.1). Classification (GTDB taxonomy): domain Bacteria; phylum Pseudomonadota; class Alphaproteobacteria; order Reyranellales; family Reyranellaceae; genus Vineibacter. Next base: position 2,401 of record DATFGV010000771.1, on the reverse strand, counting down.
GGCGGCGGCAATCAGCGCGAGCGAGACACCAAGCATGCCAGACGATATAGAGGCATCGCGGCGAGGCGTCATGGCGGGCATGGCCGCGCCGCGTGGGAAAGTCGCGCATGCCGAAGGTCTGGGACGTCGCGGTGATCGGGGCCGGCCCCGCCGGACTGAGCGCCGCCGCCGAGGCGGCGCGCGAGGGCCTGTCGTGCGTCTGCATTGACCGCATGGGCCCGGGTGGCCTGCTGATCAACCACGGCGCATTGCACGACGCGGCATCGCTTGGCGCCGACATCACTGGCCCTGACCTGGTGGCGCGACTGCTGGACGCGGCGGTCGAGGCCGGCGTCGAGCTGTCGATCGGCGAGGTGCGGGCGCTGCGCCGCGATTCCAACTGGATCATCGAAACTGACGACGATGCGCAACGTGCCCGCGCGGTGGTCATCGCCACTGGGCTGTCGGCCGGCACGTTGGATGTAGCGGGCGAGGCGGCCTTCGAGGGCCGCGGCCTGTCGCATTGCGCCGCCTGCGATGGACCGTTGTACGTTGGGCAGCCGGTGGCCGTGGTCGGCGGCGACGAATGGGCGGTGCAGGAAGCGCTCGACCTGGCGGCCGTCGCCGCCTGGGTCACCTGGGTCGACGACGGCGCCGCCGAATCCCGCCCGGTAAGCGCCACGGCACTGCAATCGTTATCCAATGTCGAGGTGATGGCCGGCCGCGTCGTGGCGCTGACGGGCGAGGATGGCCTCGAAGCGCTGACGGTGGCACGGGCGGACGGACAGGCGACCGTCCCGGCGCGGGCGGTGTTCGTCTATTCGCGGCGGATTCCAGCGGTCAGCCTTGCGCAGGGCTTGCTTGACCTCGATGGCTCCGGCCACATCATGGTCGATACCGGCCTGCGCGCCGGCGCGACTCTGGCCTTCGCCGCCGGCGATGTGCGCGCCGACGGACGACAGCGGGTTGTCGCCGCCATCGCCGACGGCGAACGCGCCGGCCGTGCGGCGGCGGGCGCCGTAAAGGCATTGGCCGCGTAGCGGCCGCGGGCGGGGCGTGTGACGTCGATCCGGATGGCCGAGCCCGGCCCCGGATCGCCAGACGAAGGAGGGCCAATGCGTATCGTTAATCCGACATTCGGCATATCGGCGGCGGGCGGTGAAGCGATCGTCGCCAAGCCAGTCGACTGGCGCGCCGACGCCATCGCGCTGTTCTCGAACTCCAAGCCGAACGCCAAGGAGCTGCTCGAGGGCATCCGCGCCAAACTGGGCGGCATCCGTCCGGTCGACAACATCGACTTTGTCCACAAAAACAGCGCCAGCCAACCGGCGCCGGCCGAGCTGATCGAGCTGGTGGCCGGCAAGTACAAGGGCGCGCTGCTGGCGATAGCCGATTGAGGGTCCTGCTCATCGTGGAGTTTCCACGACAGTGTTGAACTGCAAAAGCGCGGCGTGGCGGCCTACGTGATCGCCACCGAGACGTTCCGGCCACTGGTGCTGGCCCAGGCCAAGGCGCGCAAGATCGAGCCGCGGCTGATCGTCGTGAAGCATCCGATTGGCGGATTGAACGCCGAGGAACTGGCCGAGCGCATCGCCACGGCCACCGCCGGCCTCACCGAGGCGATCGGCAAGTAGTGTCCTTCCCCACGCAGTGGGGAGGAATGAGAACGAGTTTCCTTCCCCACGCAGTGGGGAAGGTGGCCGAAGGCCGGATGGGGAGCCGACGTGGTGCAGGTTACTGTGACCCCGATGGCTCCCCTCCGCCCCTTTGAGGCACCTCCCCACTTCGTGGGGAGAAAAGTTGATGGAACCACCGCCCATGAAAGACACCGCTGAGATCGAGCTGCTTGACATCCCCGACCTTGATGCCGAGGCGTGGAACGAGTTCGCGCTGGAGCAGGGCTGGGGCGACGGCATGCCGCTGGCGCTGCCGACCGAGGCGGCGGTGGCGAAGTTCGTCGCGGTGTGTCGCGGCGACAACCAGCCGTTCGCAGCGGTCTCGCCGCGCCAAGTGGTACCGACCCTGCAAAGCCTGGCGGCCAACGCGGTCATGGCCGGCTGCAAGCCGGCGTATTTCCCGGTGGTGCTGGCAGCGCTGCGCGGCGTGCTGAACCCCGACTACAATCTGCATGGCACGTTGGCGACGACGCATCCGTGCGCGCCGATGGTCCTGGTCAGCGGACCGATGCGCAAATCGCTCGACATCAATTGCGGCAGCAACTGCTTCGGCCAGGGCTGGCGCGCCAACGCCACCATCGGCCGGGCGCTGCAGCTGATCCTGCTCAACGTCGGCGGCGCCAAGCCGGGCGAAATGGATCGCGCCACGCATGGCTCGCCGGCCAAGTTCGCCTACTGCTTCGGCGAGAACGAGGAGGAGAGTCCCTGGACGCCGTTCCATGTGCGACGCGGCTTCGCAACCGGCG
>DATFGV010000770.1:0-7738 GCA_035249115.1 Vineibacter sp. | reverse complement strand
TGGCAAAGCGCGCGATCGGGCGGCTAGCCGATCGGCTGGGTCTGGGCCTGATGGAGACCGCACAGGGCATCCTGTCGGTGGTGACCGCCAACATGGCCCGCGCCATCCGCGTCATCTCGGTACAGCGCGGCCACGACCCGCGCGACTACACGCTGATGGCGTTTGGCGGTGCCGGCCCCCTGCACGCCGTGCGGCTGGCCAAGGAACTCGACATCCGGCGCGTGCTGGTGCCAGCCAATCCCGGCATCCTCTGCGCCATGGGTTTGCTGCTCACCGACCTTCGCGCCGATTTCGCGCTGAGCCGGCTCCTGCCTGCGACCGCGGAATCGTCGGCGTCACTGGCCGAGGCGTTTGATTCCCTGACACAGCGCGCTCAGCAGTGGTTCGGACATGAGGGCATCATGCCCGCCGACCGCCGTCTCGGACGCACAGCGGACATGCGCTACCAAGGCCAAAACTACGAGCTGGGCGTTGCGGTGCCCGACGGCGCGATCACGCCCACGACAGTGCAGGCACTGCAGGAGCGCTTCGCCGAAGCACACCGCTTGCGCTACGGCTTCGCACCCGACGGTGAGCCGGTGCAGTTTGTTACGCTGCGCGTGGAAGCGACCGGCACGGTGCGTAAGGCGGAGCTGAAGGCCTGGCCCGAGGCCGGCGCTGACGCGACAGGCGCCATCATCGACCGCCGGCCGGTGTGGCTGCCCGAGGCCCGTGACTTCGTGCCCACGCCAATCTATGCCCGCGAGGCGCTGCGGCCTGGCAACCGTCTTGCCGGACCTGCGATCGTCGAGCAGATGGACGCGACGACCCTGGTGCCGCCCGGCGCGACGGCGCGGGTCGACGCATGGCTGAACCTGATCCTGGAGGTCGCGGCATGAGCACCACGCCGAATGCGCTTGCGTACCCTTCCATCGATCCGATCACCGTCGAGGTGATTGGCGCCGCCCTGGCGTCGATCGTCGACGAGGCCGGCGAGACCCTGATCCGCGCCTCACATTCGACCAACATCAAGGAGCGGCGCGACTGCTCGACGGCGCTGTTCAACGCAAGCGGCGAGACGCTCTGCCAGGCCGAGCACATCCCGATCCATCTCGGCAGTTTTCTCGATCTGGTGCCGCACATCATGCGGCGCTACCCGCTTGAGGACATCCGGCCGGGCGACGCCTTTATCGGCAACGATGCCTACGAAGGCGGCGGCACGCACCTGCCGGACATCGTGCTGGCCGAGCCGATCTTCATCGACGGCCGCCTGGTCGCGTGGACGGTCAACCTCGCGCACCACGCCGATTTCGTCGACCGCGGCCATGCCCATATCTACCAGGAGGGACTGCGCATCCCGCCGGTGCGACTGTACCGCGCCGGGACGCTGCAGAAGGATGTGCAGGACCTGATCCTGCTGAATTGCCAGGTGCCGGCCGAGCGGCTGTCGGATCTGCGGGCGCAGATGGCGGCCAACCGCGCCGGCGTGCAGCGCTTCCAGGCGCTGGCCGCGAAGTACGGCACCGGGACGGTGCTGGCGGCCGGCGAGGCGCTGATGGATTACGCCGAGCGCCGGATGCGTGCCGCCATCGCCGCGATGCCCGACGGCACCTGGCGCTTCGAGGACGTGTTCGACAACGAGGAGGTGGCCAGCACGCTGCCGCTGGCGGTCGAGGTGACGGTCAAGGGCGACGCCATGGCGCTGCGCTTCGAGGCGCCGGCGCAGGTGCGCGCCGGCATCAACATGACGATGACGGCGCTGCTCGCCACGACCTACTACATGGTGAAGTCGGTGCTGGACCCCGACATCCCGCCCAACGCCGGCCTGGCGCGGCCTTTGGCGATCACCGCGCCCGAGGGCAGCATCCTGAACTGCCGGCCGCCGGCGGCGGTGAACGGCCGCCTGCAGACCTGCCAGCGCGTCGCCGACATGATCCTGGGTGCTCTGGCGCAGGCGGTGCCCGAGCGCGTCATGGCCTGCTCGAACTCGGCCTGCACGGTCGCCTACTTCATCGGCAATCGGCCGCAGGATGGATCGACCTGGGTCTATCTCGAAACCATCGGCGGCGGCAGCGGCGCGCGGGCCGGCAAGGATGGTCTGGACGGCGTGCATGTACACACCACCAACACCTCGAACTTGCCGGTCGAGGCGCTGGAGATCGAGTATCCCCTGACCTTGTTGCGCTACGAGCTGGTTGCCGACTCGGGCGGCGTTGGCCAGTACCGCGGCGGCATGGGCCTGCGGCGCGTCTACCAGGCGACGCATGACTGCCGCGTGCGGGTCGACCTGTCGCGTCAGCGTTCGCGCAGCTGGGGCCTGTTCGGCGGCGGACCGGGAGCCCACGGCCGGGTGGAGTGCGGACCGGGGGTTGTGTTCGACGGCGATTCCGCGGTCCTCCACGCCGGCCAGTGGTTCGCACTGGTGACGCCGGGCGCCGGCGGCTTCGGCCTGGCCGGAGAGCGCGACCCGGCGGCCTCAGCCCGCGATCTGGCAGAAGGCGCGATAAGCACTGATACGGCAGTTCGGGCGTATGGCGTTCGGAGGTGAGCGAGTCCTGATAACGGGTTGGCACACGTGCCATTTCCACGGATCGTCGGTCGCAAGTTAGAGCCGAACGCCTCCGAGCCTGCGCCATGTGCTTCGAAGCCACTACCGAGCCAGCGCTGGTTACCACAAGCGAACACCATGCACGCCGGGGACTAAAGGTCGGAAGACCTAAAGTCGGACGGGCGGGCGGGTTGACCTCTCCCGGCCGCGGACCAGGGCTCGGGCCAATGCTGATTTCTTCCGGCCGGTGCGAGCGGCCAGTAGACAGAAGAAGGCAGGTAGTGGATTCATGCTTGTGTCAGCTAAACAACATCAAGGGAGGCTCGAATGCTACACCGGCTCGTTGCGTCGATCGCCGTCGCCAGCGCGCTTGCCACCGGCGGAACTGCCTTGGCGCAGGATCTGCCGAAGCAGACCTTCAAGGTGGTTGGCACCTGGTCCAATCTCACCAATTGGCAGCAGAACGAGCAGCCATTCTGGACCAAGACCGTGCCCGAAGCGTCCAAGGGCCAGATAACGGCAAACATCCAGTCGCTGAGCGAGCTCGGCCTCAAGGGCACCGAGATCGTCAGGATGGTCAAGCTGGGCCTGTTTGATTTCGCGCATGGTCTGCCGATCTACACCGCCGAGGATGCCACGGTGGAGGGCATCGACATTGCCGGCGTGGCTGCGACCTTCGACGTGGCGCGCAAGACCGTCGACGCCTATGCCCCGGTCCTGAACGCCGCGTTCGAGAAGAAGTACGGCGCCCGCGTGCTGAACTACTACATCTGGCCGTCGCAGATGTTCTACTGCAATTCGCCGATCAAGGGCCTGGCCGATATCAAGGGCAGGAAGGTCCGCGTCCAAGGCACGTCGCAGGGTGATCTGGTCGAGGCACTCGGCGCCACCGGGGTGACGATTCCCTTCGCCGAGGTCGTGCCCGCCTTGCAGCGCGGCACCGTCGATTGCGGCATCACCGGCACCATGCCCGCGTACAAGGCCGGCTGGCACGAGGTGACCTCGCACGTGCTCAAGCTGCCGGTCGGCTTCTCGGTTTCATTCACCATCGTCAGCCTCGCCACCTGGGGCAAGCTCGACGACAAGACCAAGTCGTTCATGGAAAGCGCCGTGAAGGGGCAGACCGACAAGTGGTGGAAAACGATCATCGACGAGGACACCATGGGCCTGAACTGCACCACCGGCACCGGCGAGTGCACGGTGGGCAGGCCGGGCAAGCTCGTCAAGGTCGAGCCCTCCGCCGCCGACGCGGCGATCCTCGAGACGGCCATGAAGGATGTCGTGCTCAAGCGCTGGGCCAAGCGTTGCGGCAGCGACGCAAGCTGCATCAGCAGCTGGAACGACACGATCGGCAAAGTGGTCGGCCTGACCGCCGCTCCGTAGCGCCGTCGTTCCGGGCCGGATGGAGCGTGGTCCGCTTCATCCGGCGGCGTGCGGCAAACCACATCCTGGGAGCGCGGACTCTATGCAAACGCCGCTCAAGTGGTTCGGCTCGATTTCGCGCGCCTGCGCCATCGTCGCCGGCTGGGCCCTGTTGGCCATATCCGTCGCCACCTGCGTCGAGATCCTGGGCCGCAAGTACTTCAATTTCTCGTTCAGGGGCCTCGACGAGATCGGCGGCTACATGCTGGGGGCCGTCAGCGCGTTCGGCTTCGCCTACGCGCTGAGCCGGCACTCGCACATGCGCGTCACATTGCTCTTTCCTTACGTGCCGACCTCGGCGCAAGCCTTCCTCAACCTGCTCGCCACGATCAGCCTGGCGGCCATGGCCGTCTTCTGCGCGTGGCGCGGCGGAATCGAAGCCCTCGACGTCCTGGTCTCCGGCAAGCGGTCCAATACGCCGCTGTCGGCCCCGCTCTGGATCCCGCAGACGATCTGGTTCGTCGGCATGGCGCTGTTCGCGGCCGGCGCCGTCTTGATGGCGTTTCATTCGGTCGCCCTGTTGTTCCGCGACCGGGCCACGCTCAACCGCGTGTATGGTCCGCCGTCGCTCGAGGAAGAGATCTCCACCGAGATCGGGCACGCCATACCGGGTGACAGCGGGGCAAGCCGGACATGATGGATATCGCCTCCGTCAGCATCGGCTTTCTCATCCTGCTGGGCGCCATGACGCTCGGTCTGCATATCGCGACCGTGATGTTCGGCGTCGGCTTTATCGGCGCGGCGCTCTATCTCGGTTGGCCGGGTGCCAACGCCATGGTGGTCGTCTACCTGGGATCGATGGACGAAGCCGTGCTGCTCCAGCTGCCGCTGTTCATCCTGCTCGGCGAGATCCTGGTGCGCTGCGGCGCGACCGACCGCATGTACCGTTCGCTAACCGACTGGCTCAATCCCCTGCCGGGCGGCCTGCTGCACACCAACATCGCGGCGTCGGCGATGTTCTCGGCGGTTTCCGGCTCCTCCGTCGCGACGGCCGCGACCATTTCCACCGTCGCCTTGCCGTCGTTCCGCAGGAAGAGTTACGACACCCGCCTGGTCCTGGGCTCGATCGCCGCCGGCGGATCGCTGGGAAACCTCATTCCGCCCGGCATCGCCCTTATCATCTACGGGGTCCTCACCAACACCTCCGTCGCCCGGCTTTATGCCGGCGGCGTGTTTCCGGGCCTGTTGCTGACCTTGATGTTCATGGCGGTCATCGTGCTGATCGCGCTGTGGCGGCCCGGGGTGGCGCCGCGCGAGGTCAACACGGATCCCATGCTGGTGCGGTTGCGGCGCCTGGTCGATCTGCTGCCGCCCATGATCATTTTCGTCATCGTCATGGGCTCGATCTACACCGGCTGGGCGACCTCGACGGAGGCGGCGGCGCTCGCCGTCGTCGTCACCCTGCCGATCGCGGCCTGCTACGGCAGGCTGACCATCGGCGTGCTGCACGACGCGTTCCTGTCGACGGTCAATCTCACCGCCTTGAGCATGCTCATCCTGGCCGGTGCTTTCGCCTTGAATTTCATTCTCGGCCTGCTGGGAGTGACCGCCGCGCTGACCAAGTTCGTCGCCTCGATGAACGTCACGCCGCTGCAGCTGATCTATATCCTGTTCGCGTTCTACGTCATCCTCGGCACCTTCTTCGAGACTTTGCCGATGATGGTCGGCACCCTGCCGCTGGTGCATCCGCTGATCGTCGCCGCCGGCATCGATCCGGTCTGGTTCGGCGTCTTCCTCGTGCTGATGTGCGAGATCTCGCTGATCAGCCCGCCCGTCGGCATGACGCTGTACGTGATCCAGGCCGTGCGCAACGAGGGATCGATCGGCGATGTCTTTCGCGGCACGATCCCGTTTTTTATCACGATGCTGCTGATGACGATCGTGCTCATCCACGTGCAGGAGCTGGCGCTGTGGCTGCCGCGCATGGCGTTTGGATAGCTTGGTCGAAGGCGCCGCCGCTGTGCTCGTCGCCGGCCAGTGGTTCCGCCCGTGGCGTCAAGGACCCGCGGTTTCGGCCGTCCGCTCGGCGCGCGTGGCCGACGTCCCGTCCTCTTGCTCACTTCATGCCGACGAGGGGCGGCATCAGCTCGCGAACTGCCGCAGCACCTCGCCCGGCCGCGACGTCGGGTCGGCGCAGAAGCCCTGGGCGTCGGCCACTTTGGCGCCATTCACCCACACGCCGTGCAGGCCGATTGCCGAGGTGGTCAGTCGCGCCGCGCCGGCCGGGAGGTCGTGCGCCCGCCGTTTGGGGCCGCGCGCAACGGTTGCTGGATCGAACAGCATCAGGTCGGCGGCGTAGCCCTCGCGCAGCAGGCCGCGATCCTTGAGGCCGAACAGTTTGGCCGGCTGGCCGGTCAGGCGATGCACCGCCTGCGGCAGATCCATCACGCCGCGGTCGCGGCTCCAGTGGCCCATTAGGTGCAGCCCGAAACCCGCGTCGCAGAAGAAGGTGAGATGCGCGCCAGCGTCCGACAGCGAGATGTGCGTCTCGGGATCGGCCAGGATCCTACCAACCGCCGACTCATCGTTGTGCAGCAGCTGGGCGACGAACATCGTGTCGAGGTTCTCCGACAGCGCGAAGTCGAGGATGCAGTCCAGCGGGTCCTTGCCGGCCTTTGTCGCCAGGTCTGCCAGGGTGGCGCCCTCCAGCGCGCGGTTCTCGGCCTTGGCGGCTTCGACCACGAACAGCTTGTCCCACTCGCCGTTGAACACCAGCCGGCCGCGCGCCGCGTCGATCTCCTGGCGGACCGCCTGGCGCCACGCCGGATCGCGATAGACCGCTTTCAGCGCCTCGACGCCGTGCGCCGCCATGGCCGGCTTCCACGACTGCATGCTCTCGAACAGGTATGGGCTCTTGAACGTGAAATCCATGCTGAGCGGGCAGCACGAGGTTTGCGCCACCAGCTGACGCCCGCGGCCGCGGGCGGCGTTGACCTGCTCCAGGGTGGTGAACGCCGCCGTCGGGTTGGTGTTGGAGTGGAACAGGGCCGCTATCACCACCGGGCGCTTGGCCTCGACCGCCAGTTCCTCCAGGTAGGGGATCGACGTCTTGCTGCCACGCGTCAGCATGTAGACGCCGCGGCCGCTCTCGCCCATCGCCCGCACCAGCGTACGCATCTCGCGGTCGTCGGCCAAGCGGGAGGGCATGGGCGTGCCGCCCTCGCCGTTGTGCGCCTCGGCCGTGGAGGTGGCGAAGCCCAGCGCGCCGGCTGCCATAGACTCGCGCACCAGCGCCGCCATGCGGTCGATCTCGGCGTCAGTCGCGGTGCGTTCCGTCGCGTCAGCGCCCATCACGAAGGTGCGGATCGCGGAGTGGCCGGCGAAACAGGCGACGTTCAGGCCGACACCCTGTCGCGCCAGCATGTCAAGGTATTGCCCGAAACTCTCGAAGTTCCAGCGAATGCCGGCGCGCAGCGCGTCGAGCGACATGCCCTCGACATGCGTCAGTTGCCGCATCGTGAGGTCGCGGTCGGCGGGCTTGCAGGGCGCGATGGTGAAGCCACAATTGCCCAGCACCGCCGTCGTCACGCCCAGTGCCGGCGAGGGATCGACGAACGGATCCCAGGTGATCTGCGCGTCGTAGTGGGTGTGGCCGTCGATGATGCCGGGCGCCAGCGCGAGGCCGTCGGCCTTCACCGTCTCTTTCGCGGCGCCAAGCTTGGGCCCGATCGCGACGATCCTGCCGTCGGTCACGCCGAGGTCGCCGCGCACCGGCTTGGCGCCCGAGCCATCGAAAATTTCGGCGTCGCGGATGACGAGGTCGAACATGGCTCACTCCACGATGATCTT
>DATFGV010000769.1:0-7598 GCA_035249115.1 Vineibacter sp. | reverse complement strand
CCATGTTTGGCCGCCAGTGGAGCGACGGCTTGCATCAAGCCGTTGAAGCCAAGCACGCGCGCGAAGGGGTCAAGATCAAGGAGGAGACGCAGACCCTCGCGACCGTGACGCTGCAAAACTTCTTCAAGCTCTACAAGAAGCTCGCCGGCATGACCGGCACGGCGATGACCGAGGCGCCGGAGTTCGGCGAGATCTACAACCTCGACGTGGTCGAAGTGCCGACCAACGTGGCGGTGGCGCGCAAGGACAACGACGACGAGGTCTACCGCACGGCGCGCGAGAAGACCAAGGCGATCGTCGAGCTGATCGAGGACTGCCGCAAGCGCGGCCAGCCGGTGCTGGTCGGCACGGTGTCGATCGAGAAATCCGAGGCGCTGGCGACCATCCTCAAGGACCACCAGGTCCCGCACAACGTGCTCAACGCGTGCTACCACGAGCAGGAGGCGTCGATCATCGCCCAGGCCGGCCGGGTCGGCGCCGTGACCATCGCCACCAACATGGCCGGCCGCGGCACCGACATCCAGCTCGGCGGCAACGTCGACATGCGGGTCAAGCTGGAGCTGGCGGAGGTGACCGACGAGGCCGAGCGCGCCCAGCGCCGCAAGGCGATCGAGGACGAGGTGGCCGAAGCGCGCAAGAAGGTGGTGGCGGCCGGCGGCCTGTACGTCGTCGGCACCGAGCGGCACGAGAGCCGGCGGATCGACAACCAGCTGCGCGGCCGCTCCGGCCGCCAGGGCGATCCCGGCGGCTCCAAGTTCTTCCTGTCGCTCGACGACGATCTGATGCGCATCTTCGGCACCAACCGCATGGACGGCATGCTGCAGAAGCTCGGCCTGCAGGAGGGCGAGGCGATCGTGCATCGCTGGATCAACAAGGCGCTGGAACGGGCGCAGCAGAAGGTCGAGGCGCGCAACTTCGAGATCCGCAAGAACCTGCTGCGCTTCGACGACGTCATGAACGCGCAGCGCCGGGAGGTCTACCGCGAGCGCCTGGAGCTGATGAGCCAGGACGATCTGTCGGAGATGGTGGCCAACATGCGTCACACCGTGATCGACGGCTTCGTCAGCCGCGCCATCCCGGAGAACGCCTATCCCGAGCAGTGGGACGTGGCGGCGCTGAAGGACAACGTGCAGCGCGTCTTCGGGCTCGAGCTGCCGATCGACGCCTGGGCCAAGGAAGAGGGCATCGCCGACGAGGAGATCACCCAGCGCCTGTACAGCGCCGTCGACAAGCAGATCGCCGAGAAGGTCGCCAACTACAGCCCCGACGTGATGCGCCAGGTCGAGAAGAGCGTGGTGATGCAGGTCTACGACCAGTCGTGGAAGGAGCACCTGCTGCATCTCGACCACCTGCGCCAGGGCATCGGCCTGCGCGCCTACGGCCAGAAGGATCCGCTGAACGAGTACAAGCGCGAGGCCTTCAACATGTTCGAGGGCATGCTGGGGCAGATGCGCGAGACCGTGTCGCAGGTGCTGGCGCATGTGCAGATCCGGCTGGAGGAGCCGCCGCCGATGCTGGCCGAGCCGGCGCTCGACAAGCTGCAGACCATCCACGACGACCCGGCGCTGGCCGCCGCCATGGCCGATGACGGCGCGGTGTTCCGCGACCATGCCGCCACCTCGGACGCGCCGGTCGAGCGGCTGGCCGCGGCGCCGGCCTCCGACGGACCGGTGGTGCGACGCGTCGGCCGCCAGCAGCGCGATCCCAACGATCCCAACACCTGGGGCCGCGTGTCGCGCAACGAGTCCTGCCCCTGCGGCTCAGGCCGCAAGTACAAGCGCTGCCACGGCCAGTACGCCTGACTGGCCGTTGGTTGGGCGGCAGACTTGCGGGTGTCATGTCAAACCAAGGTGACGTCGAGCGCGGGCAACAGTCATGTCGATCGCAGCCAGACATCCAGGCGCCGACCCTCGCCGACGCGGTCTTCCCGCTTCGGGTGCGGCAGATCGCCCGCGTCGGCCGGCCGCCCTGGTCGACCACAGTGTCTTTCGTGATGTCCGCGCCGCCTTCAACGGCTTCGTCGACCACCATAGTTGGGACTGTAGATACCAGGTGTCGCAGCCGCCACGACGCGACAGGTCAGGGTCGCTGCCGGAAAGCTAAGAACGGGCGAAAATGCCTATTTGATCGATGTTTCTTTGGTTCTGCCCGGACTATTTACCGCCCGTTGAGTACCTGTGGCGGAACGCTTGGGGCCGCTCAATTAGATCAGCATTATTGCCACAACATATCGGTCCGGCCGCAACACCCCGAAGGCTAGGTTTGGCTCGCCGCCGCAGGCCCGCTGTTCTGCGCGGGCGCGGCTGGCTCGGCAGTCCGGGCGACTGGCGACGACTGCTCGAGCGGAACGACGAGGCGCGCCGGCCTCGTCGATCAGCTCGCAGCTTTGCAGGCCTGACCCTGCTGCTGCTGTACGATTCAGGATTGCTAGGAAACCAACTCCTCTCCGGTCAGCGAATTCATGTCTGCAGGCTTGACCCTGCTATTGCAGGCCTGACCCCGCTATGTCTCGCTCTATTCACGATGTTCTCCAGTCCACAACTCGCACCTTCCTTATTACTCGGAGGTGCTGCACAATGATTCACAACAGACTCTAACGACTCAACTTCTTTCCGGATCGGCTCTTAAGGTGATCGAGTGCAGATACTGCCATCTCTCGAACCTCAGGATGGGGGTCGCGCCTCGCACGCTGCAATACGGCGACCGCCTCGGTCGCATTCAGGAACCCAAGTGCCGAAAGGGCAGAAGATCGGACTTCATGAGCTACGTCTGCACAAAGTGTTATCAACAGCGGAGAGCTCTCCGCCTTGTAGGGTTGGTTGGGTGTGCCGAGCTGGCCAAGCAAGAATGCTGCAATCTCGCGGTGTGTTTTCGACTTTGATGTTCCCAACCGAAGTGCATACTCCAACACATTTCGATCTGGTCGCATCTGTAGCTTGCGCGCCGCTGCAGTTCTAACGACTGCACTCCGGTCACCCAGGAAGGGAAAAAGGTTCTTTGTCGAATAAAGGTCTAATGCTTGGGATACTAGCAGCCTCAATGAATGGCCCTTACTATCAACGCCAACAGTGTCAATAGTCATTTTTGAACCTCAACGACGAGGCGGTGTTTTCACTTCTATACGTCGCGTCGAACGCTTACAGCCCCAAGCCTTTGCCGTCAGAATAGGGGGTCAGGCCTGCAAAGCTGCGCAAGACGCAACACCAATCGAAGGCGAGCGAGCTAGGCTATCGAGGTCGCACGCCCAATGCAGTATTGCAGGCCTGACCCCGCTACCGCTACTCGCTAGGCTCCGCTACCGCTATCGGTCATGCTCTGTCATGTCGAGCGCGGCGAGACGTCTTTGCGCTGATTCAAGATTCCTCGCAGCGCTCGGAATGACAGGTTGCACGGGTGTGAGGGAGGCGCGCATGGCGGCGACGGCGGTGAACCCCGCGGCGGACCGCGCCATCGGCTGCCTGATCGGGCTGGCGGTGGGCGACGCGCTGGGCACGACCTTGGAGTTCGCGCCGCGCGACAGCTATCAGCACATCACCGACATCGTCGGCGGCGGGCCGTTCCGCCTCGCCGCTGGCGCATGGACCGACGACACCAGCATGGCGCTGTGCCTGGCCGAGACCTTGCTGGCGCACCGCCGTGTCGAGCCGGCGGACCTGATGGAGCGGTTCCGGCGCTGGCGCGACGAGGGTCATAACTCCGTCACCGGCCACTGCTTCGACATCGGCAACACCACCAGGGCGGCGATCGATACCTACATCGCCACCGGCAACCCGCTGGCCGGTCCTACCGCCGCCCGCACGGCCGGCAACGGCTCGATCATGCGCCTGGCGCCGGTGCCGATCTTCCACGCCGCTGACGTTGCGGCGGCCGACGCTGCTGCGGCGCTGCAGAGCCGCACGACGCACGCCGCCGCCGAATGCGTCGACGGCTGCCGGCTGATGGCCCGCGTCCTGGTCGCGCTGCTGGCCGGACAGTCGTGGCACGAGGCCATCGCCGTCGACCCCGCACTGTTTGCTACGGCGAAAGTTCAGGCCATTGCCACCGGCGCCTGGCGCGGCAGGCACCGTGACCAGATCAAGTCGAGCGGCTATGTGATCGACACCCTGGAGGCGGCGCTATGGGCGGTCGACTCGACCGCCGATTTCAAAGCCGCCGCCCTGCTGGCCGTCAACCTGGGCGACGACGCCGACACCGTCGGCGCCGTGGCCGGCCAGCTGGCCGGGGCGCGCTACGGGCTCGCCGGTATCCCCGAGTCGTGGCGAGGCATCCTGGCCTGGCACGACCGGCTCGTCGACCTCGCGCAGGCACTGCGACAAGCCAGGTGATACCAACGGCTTTTGGGATTGACCTGTTTGTCGGCTGCGATCGCCTCACCCTGAGGAGCCGGCCAACGGCCGGCGTCGCGAAGGGTGAAGAGCACGCCCCGGTACATCGCGCAGGGGCTGTTCGTTGCGCCGGTGATGTGGCCCACCCGTCGAGACGCTCGCTTTGCTCGCTCCTCAGGGTGAGGCCGAATTGACCGGCAGGTCGGGCCGGTCGCATGGGCCACCGGTACGAGTCCATCGGTGTCCGCGCCGTTGCCAGCCCCGGCCGCGTTTGGGCTCGGGTTCAGTTGGGGATTTCACATGGCCAGTGACAGACACTGTAAAAAGAATCTGTCTGGCGTTTCGATTGTTGCGAAATACCATGGAGAAACGACATAATATTATGATGCTTTCAGTCAGCGTTTAGAGCGCTCTGGAGGGCCTCTGTTCTTGGCAGGGGGTTGGGTACCCTGACCGGCCGTACCATGCTGTACGTGGCTCCCAGGCGCGCTGGCGGGCCTGTTTTCGGGCAGGGGAAAGTCGCCTCCTGAGGCGCATGCGGAGTCAGCGAAGGCTATGGGTCGGCCGGGAGATTGACGGGCGCGAACGTGCCCAGGTCACCCGTGCCCGATGTAGTCCATGCGCCCGCCGTCGACCACCAGGGTCTGGGCGGTGATCCAGCCCGACTCGGGCGCCGCCAGGAAGGCGATGGCGTTGGCAATGTCCTGCGGCTCGCCGATGCGCTGCATCATCGCCCGCTCGGCCAGGTTCTTTTCGACCGCCGCCCAGTTGTCCTTGCCGCGGCCGCGTTGCGTCATGTCGGTGCGCACGAAACCCGGCGCCACGCCGTTCACTGTGATGCCGTGCGGCCCCAGCTCCATGGCGAAGCGGCGGGTGAGGGTGAGGACCTCGGCCTTGGACGCGGCGTAGAAGGCGTTGCCGGGCAACGCCGTGCCCAGCCCGGCGATCGAGCTGACGTTGACGATGCGGCCGTAGCCGCGGGTGCGCATGCCGGCCATCACGGCACGGATGGCGTGGATCAGGCCGTCGACATTGACCGCCCGCATGCGTGCGAACCGCTCGGGATCGTAGGTTTCGAGCGTCGCCTGGCCGCCGATGCCGGCATTGTTGACCAGGATGCTGACCGGCCCCAGCTCGGCCGCGGCGCGCTCGACCATGGCAGCGACGGCGGCGTTGTCGGCGACGTCGGCGGCCACCGCCACGGCACGTCCGCCCGCCGCCTTGATCTCGGCGACGACCGCTTGGGCCGCCGCGGCGTCACTGGCGTAGTTGACGCATACCGCCGCGCCGTGCCGCGCCAGCGACACCGACGTTGCACGGCCGATGCCGCGGCCGCCGCCGGTCACCACCGCCACCTGGTCCGACCACGCCATTGAGCTCTCCTCACGTTACCGAGCGTTCCAGCCAGAATTCCGGACCGGCATACCAGACCTTGTCGGCTACGTCTGGCCCAGGCGTGCCGCGATGCAGGGCGCAGATCGGGATTTCGCGCGGGCGCTGGTTCTGCAGCGCCTGCCGCAAACGCACGGCGGCCGCATCGTCGCGACCGCCGGCGCAGGGAAAGATGCCGACTCCGCCGATCGAGCCGGCCGCCAAGCGATCGCCTTGGCGGATCACGCGCAGCAGGAAGCCCCACCAGTCATCGCCGGTCAGCGGCATCAGCAGCCGGCCGCCTTCCGCCAGCCGGTCGAGCCACAGCGGTGCCGGATGGGTCGAGCCGGCGAACACCACCACGACGTCGACCGGGCCCGGATCGTGCGTCCGGCCATCGCCCGCCACGACGTCGATCTGGCGCCAGGGTCGCGTGTTGGCCGCGGCCTGCGCCGCCAGGCCGGCATCGTGCTCGATCGCCACGACGTGGCCATCCGATCCGACGATCTCGGCCAGGATCGCCGCGTAGTAGCCAGTGCCGGCGCCGACCTGCAGCACGCGCTCGCCCGGCCGCAAGTCGAGCTGGTCGAGATTGTACGCCCAGAAGCTGGGCATGCCGTTGTTGAGCCGACGCTCCAGGTCAATCGCCACAAGAACGTCGTGATAGACCCAATGCGGCGCGGCGTCCGGCGTGGTGAACGTCTCGTCGGGTCGGGTATCGGGCCGGATGACCCACGGGCCAGGTCCCAGGAAGCGTTCGCGCGGCACGGCGGCGAAGGCGTCGACCACGGCCGGATTGCGACGCACCGGCGCCCGCAACCGCAGATCCTCGGCATACCAGCGGCGCATGACCGCGACATCTGTGTCCATGGAACCTCCTCAGGCGCGGTAGCGCCTGCAGGAAAAGGCGTCCACGCCGAGCCGATACGGACCGCAGGAAAATAATTACCTCGTCCTGTCCGCGACCCGCCCGGCCGGGCGCATATTGGTGGAGTATGGAACGTTCTGAGCGAACGCGCCGGCCCGTCGCGCCATTCGGCGAGCCGGCAATCGAGATCGGTGGCGAGGACATCGGCCGCGCCCTTCGGGCGCTGTCCGATGCCGATCTCGCACGCCTGCAGGCGCTGGCCCGGTTGTGGAGCCGCGGCTTGCCGGGCGGCCTTGGCTGGGCCGACGTGCTGAACGAGGCGATTGTCCGCAGTCTCGACGGCACGCGCCGCTGGCCGGCCGGCGTGCCGCTCCTCGCCTTCCTGTCGGGGGTGATGCGCAGCATCTGTGACGACCACTGGCGGCGCGTCCGGCGCGAGCTTGGCCGGCGTGCGCCCGACGCGTGCGCCGACGATGAGATGTCGGCCGCCGTCGACCCCGAGCGGGCGCTGGCGGCCGCGCAGGCGCTGGGCGCCATCCACCGGTTGTTCGCCAGGGATCTTGTCGTGCTGACGATCATCGCCGGCCTGGCCGAGGGACTGGCGGCGAGCGACATCCGGCGGCGCTACGGGCTTTCAGCGCTGGACTACGACACGGCACGCAAGCGCATGCGACGGGCGCTGTTGCGCTGCGGCCTGACCTGGAGGACGCCATGACGGCTTGGCAGCCGCCTGACGATCTTCGCCGATTGCTGGATGCGCTGGGCGAGGAGATCGCTGGCGCGCCCGACGAGGACGTCGTTGAGGCGTATCGCGAAACCGGACGCTCGGTGCAGCGGACGGCGCGCGAGGTCAGGAAGCTCATTGCCGCTGCCTGTGACGGACCGGACGAGCCTGATCCGGCTGTCCCGCTTGCCGAGTCGATTCGCCGCCGCGAACCCTGCCTCAGGCCGCAGTGACGCGGCCGTCGGCGCGTCATCCCAACTGACCTTGCCATTTCTTGCTTCATGGTGAGCCTTGTCGAACCATGAAGCGC
>DATFGV010000768.1:0-14183 GCA_035249115.1 Vineibacter sp. | reverse complement strand
AAGATGACATTCGGCCGCCGGCCGGAAGAACTTCCCGCCATGTTTCCCTCAGTCCACCGGCATGAAGCCGGGCCCCATCACGATGGGCGCTCCTCCCGGCCGCGCAGGCTCAAACTGGCCGGCGCAGCTTGTGATTGGACTTTAGGCGCAGTGCGGGTACTGCGCCACCTGCCGGATCGACGCGACGGTGAGCCCATGATGCTGCAGGTACGATGGAAGCTGACACACCGCAGGAGATTGGACGTCGAGTATTGGCCGTGTCGTTTCAATCCAATGTCGCCACCTATGGCGCCGCCACCAACGGCACGTTCAATCGCTCAGCGGCAACTGAACCATCGACGCCGGCGCGAAAGATATGCATCGACTGCCAGTCCAGCTTCATCGGTTGCCGGCTCTTCATGTCCCAGCCCGTCGCCATCGCCAGCACAACGCGGATGACCCCTTTGTGGGTGACGGCCACCGTGTCGAGCCCCTCGGCGGCGACCGCCGCCAGCCATCGCCGCAGGCGGTCCATCACTTGGCGCGGGCTTTCGCCGCCGGGCGGCACGAGATCGAGGCCGCGGGCCTCGTTGCCGAGCATCTTGGCGCCGAACGTGACCCGCAGCTCCTCGACGGTCCTGCCTTCCCACGCGCCGAAGCTCATCTCGCGCAGGGCGGGCTCGGCCTCGACGGCGGCACCCCGCAACAGGCGCGCCGTGTCGGTGGCTCGCGACAGCGGACTGCACCGCCAGCGCCAGGTGGCCGTCTCGGCCGGCATGATCCAGGTCGCAATCTGCGCACGGCCAGCGTCGGACAGGGGCACGTCGGTCATGCCTTGCAGTCGCTTGTCCTCGTTCCAGACGGTCGGGCCATGGCGCAGGAAGGCGATGCGGGTCATTGCACGGTGGCCCGCGCGGCGCGGCGCGCCAGCATCGCGTCCAACGCGCCGCCGACATGCCGGGTTGCCGCACCCAAATCATGCTCGCGCGCAATCCGCTGCACTGCGGCGCGGCCCATGGCAACGCGCCGGTCGGGATCGTCAAGCAGAATTCGGATGGCAGCGGCGAAGGCGGCGGCGTCACCCAGCGGCGGCAACAGGCCGGTTTGGCCGTCGGCCACCACCGCCGGCACGCCACGAGTCCGGCCGGCGATCACCGGCAGCCCGGCCGCCTGCGCTTCCAGGAGACTGATGCCGTAGGCTTCGTTGATGGCCGGCCAGACGTAGAGGTCGGCCCCTGCATAGTACGATGGCAGCGCCTCCGCCGGCAGCGCACCCGCGAAGCCGACGCGGCCGGCCAGCGGCGCCACCAGACGCTCGACCTCGGCGCGCGCCTCGCCGTCGCCGACCACCAGCAGGCGCCAGTCGCGATCCAGCACGCTTTGCAGCGCCTCGGCCAGCACGCGGTACGAGGCCAGCTTGTCGGGTGGACGCATCATCGCCACGGCGAGCAAGACCGGCGTCCCGGAGGGCCAGTCAAAGCGTTGACGCAAAGCTGCGCGATGGCGCGCGCGCTCGGCGCCGGCCATGTAAAATGGCGCAGCGTCGAGAAACGGTGGCACCAGAGTCATGACCTCGGGCGCCGCCAGAAGCGGCCGCAAGCAGGGGGCGTCGTCGGGGTTCAGGGTGAGCACCAGGTCGGCGGCGTGCACCGCGTCGGCGGTAGCGCGGTGGCCGAGATCCCACGGACCGCCGGCCCGCTTGGGCGCGTATGACGCCTCGGCGATGACGTAGGGAATATCGAGCGCGCGCGCCACCGCGGGGCCCAGCCAATCCGGCCGCTTGTACCAGACGTGATAGCTGAACCACGTCGTTGGCCGCTGAGGATCGCCCGCCGACAGGCGCTGCCACGACTTGATCAGCGTTTCGGCGCGGCTGTGCGCGTGGCCTTGCAGGCCGGGCAATGTGTCCGGCTTCATCGGCGTGACCGCACCGCCAGCCGTATAGGAGTCGACCGGCCGCACCGTATGCCCGAGCCGTTGGAGCAACCCCGCCAGCGCCCGCGCCATCGCGCGATCACCCGACGGGACCGGATGATCGAGCGGCTTGAGCGGCGTATGGAAAGCGATGCGCAGCATGCCTAGCGAGCCTGTTGGCATGCGCTCGCCGGTCCGTCAAATGCCGGCGCCTCATAGCCGAACGTCTTGAGGGATCCAGTGCCGCTACAGAACCTGATAGACCGGCCCAGGTCGACCGGCAGGGTTCGGAATGTCGAGCGCGCTCGTCATCGTAGACGTTCAGCAGGGCATGTTCGGCCTGAGCCTGCCGCTGTACCGCAGCAAGGAAGTCGTTGAGCGTATCGCTGGTCCCATTGGTCGCGCCCGCGCGGAGCGGATCCCCATCTTCCATGTGCAGCATGCCGGTGGTCCGGGTCATCCACTCGCTAAAGGATCACCTGGGTGGCTGCCTCATCCCGCAGTGGCGCCGGCACCGGGTGAACCGATCATCGAGAAGCGGCGACATAGCGCGTTTCACGATACCGATTTCCATGCCCGTCTGAAGGAGCGGGGCATCGTCCGGCTGATCATCGCCGGCATGCAGACCGAAATGTGCGTCGATTCAACCTGCCGGCACGCCGTCACGTTGGGCTATTGCGTTGTCCTGGTCAGTGACGCGCACAGCACATTCGACTCGACGGTGCTGCCGGCCACCTCGATCATCGCGCATCACAACCAGACCTTGGGTGACGGCTTCGCCGTGTTGTGTGCTGCGGCCGATATACGATTCGGCGCGGATTGATTTCGGGCGCCTCACACCCCTGACAGCGATCTTACCTCGGCGTCGGTCATGCCGACGAGACGCGCGGTATCGCAGAGTTGGCCCCAGGTGGTGGCGTCGATCGCGACGCCCTTGGCCAGACGGTCGGCGCGGCGCATCCGCTCGGGCTCACCGGGGACCAGCACCTGGTCGACGCCCGGTTGCGGCCGCGCCGATTTCACCCAGGCGACGAAGTCCTGCGTGTCCTGGCGCCAGACGTCGTGACCGCCGAGCTTCGCCGGGTCGATGAGGATCGACAGCATGTTGTTCACGATGTCGCCCGAGTTGGACTTGATGGTCTTGGGGGAGTGCGTCAATCCGCCGGTCAGCGCCCCGGCCAGGATGTCGCAGATCACGGCCAGGCCGCCGCCCTTGTGCAGGCCGAACGGCAAGATGGCACCGAAGGGGCCGTTGCCGAACATCGCGCCGGGATCCGAGGTCGAGTTGCCCTCGTGGTCGATCAGCAGGCCCGGTTCCATCGCCTCGCGCTTGTTGTAGGACACGCGCACCTTGCCCATCGCCACCTGGCTGGTGGCGAAATCGAGCACGATCGGCTCGCCGCCCTCGGGACCGGGGATGGTGCAGCAATAGGGATTGGTGGTGAACCGTGCTTCAGCACCAGCAAACGGTGCTACCAGCGGCTTGTGGCCGTGGACGTTGACGTAGTGGGTCGAGATCAGGCCGGCCTCGGCGCACTGCTCGCCCCAGGCGCCGATCCGGCCGATGTGGTGGCAGTTGCGCAAGGCCACCACACAGACGCCGTGCTGCCTGGTGCGTTCGATGCCAAACTGCATGGCCTCGCGCGCCACCACCTGGCCATAGCCCTTGCCGCCGTCGACCGTGATCATCGGGCCGTTGTCCAGCACGATCTTGGCGTGCCAGTTGCGCTTGCAATGGCCGGCGCGCGCGTTCTCGATGTAGCGCGGGATCATGCCGACGCCGTGGCTGTCGTGGCCAAACAGATTGGCCAGCACCAGGTTGTCGGCGACGATCTTCGCCTCCTCGGGCGTGCTGCCGTCCTTCTCGCAGATCGCCTTGACGAAACTGGTCAACCGGTCAGCCTTGACGCTTACCTCGCCAACTTTGGCCATGTCCTTCCTCCCGATGGGGCAGCCGCGAGCCTAGTCGGCAGGCAGCCGGTCTCAAGGCGAATTCGAGACACAGGTAGCATGTCGGCAATGCGCGTTGCCGGCCAACCAACCCGGGAACTGCGCCTTTCCCTTGTGGCGCGCCAATCCCTTGCTTACGGCAGCCGGTTTTCGACCACGATGAACCACGGCCGCTCGATGGTGCGGATCAAATGGCCTCGGCCATCGAGCGGGATCAGCGACATGGCGACCGTGTCCTGCACATTGCCGCCGATGGCGCGCAGCAGGCGGCGCCGGCTGTCGACGGCGACCACAAAATCGCAATGGCCGAATTCCATGCCGCCCATCGCCGCGTCCCACGCCGCCGCGGCACCGGGGCCGTCAGGCAGGAACAGGACGCGCAGCACCGCCTCGCTCTCCCGCCGCCGTGTGGCGCAGATCAGATCGCCTGCCTGGGGGATGCGCGTCTCCAGCGGGTGTGGCACGAACAGCGGCATGGGATGCCTGTCTGGCGCCATCTGCCAGGCGCGATAGCGCCGCAGGATGTCCTTGAGGTAGATCGAATGTTGCGCGTCGAAACGGAAGTCGCGCGCCTGTACACCGGCGACATGCAAGGCGCCTGAAACGAACGCCGCCGACCACGCGTTGTCGCAAATCGGTGTATCGTCGGGCCTGCGGCTGGCCACGGGCGCCAGTTCGGATCGCTCCGGTGACCCCACGGCCGTCCAGTAGACGGTGCGGATATGGCCACACAAGCGCTGCTCCGGGCTTAGGCCTTGGGGCCAGCGCGGCGGATCGGCCGGTCCGACGCGGCGAAGGTCGACGACGTGCCCACTGCGGCCTTTACCGAACCGCCGCCACTCGTTGTTCAACCAGGCTAGCAGTGCCTGTCGCGCGCCCGGCGCGTATCGCGCGCTCCTATCGCCGGTTTCCGGTGCCGGCTCCGGCGGCGTGGCGGCGCAGCCGGCGATTGACAGCGCAAAGGCTGCGCCGGCGATCGCGCGGCGGAAAGTGCCGCTGCGTTTCAGTTCCTTGCAGTGAGTCGTCCAGCCTGCCATGTGACGTCCCGAGCCTAGCATGACGATCCCGCGAGGCAGGCCGCGAAAACCCGCCGCGCCGTTGCGACCTTGTGACGTCTGGGCCATCGTGTTCATCGCCGCCGACAGGGCGAGCGGTAGCGACTGTTGGAGGCCGGACCCGGATGCGACTTTCACGCGCGGCGTTGCTCACCTTTGTCGCGCAAGCCGTGCCCATCGCCGGGCTGGGCCTGCCGATCGTGGTCTACTTGCCACCGTTCTATGCCGACGAGATGGGGCTTGGGCTCGCCGCCGTGGGCTGGATCTTCATGGTCACCCGCCTTTTCGACGTCGCCATCGATCCGGTGTTTGGTCTTCTGGCCGATCGCCGGCGCACGCGTTTCGGCCGGCGCAAGCCGTGGGTCGCGATCTCGCTGCCGATCCTGATGTTGAGCGTCTGGATGTTGTTTTCGCCGCCCGGCGCGGTCGGCGAAACCTACCTGCTGGTCTGGCTGCTGGTGATGTATGTCGGCTGGACTTTCGCCACCATCTCGATCCTGGCCTGGAGCGCCGAGCTGGCGACCGACTACGACGCGCGCACCCGGGTGCAGGGCGCCTACCAGATCGCCCTGATGCTGGGATTGATCGCTGTCCTGGTGATTCCGGCCGCCTACGAGCTGCTGGGCAGCGCGGCGATGCGCGACAAGATGCTGGGGGTCGGCTGGTTCATCGTCGTGCTGCTGCCGCTGACCTTCGTGGCGGCGCTGATGTGGGTGCCAGAAACCGAGGTGGTCGAGCAAGCCACCGTCCATTGGCGCGACGCCGCGAGCGCGCTGGTTTCCAGCCGGCCACTGCGGCGCCTGCTGGTGGCCGACCTGCTGGTGGGATTGTCCGGTGGTGTGACGGGCTCGCTGATCGTGTTCGTCGCCCGCGACGCTTTCGTGCTGGGCGACCGGTCGGGCGTCCTGATGCTGGTCTATTTCGTGATCGGATGCGCGGCGGTTCCCTTCTGGGTATGGCTGAGCCGCCGGGCGGAAAAGCACACCGCGCTGCTCTGGGCGCAGGTCTATTCGGTCGCCCTGATGCCCGTGGTCCTGCTGCAGCAGCCAGGGGACGTCTGGAGCGCACTGGCGATCCTCGCGCTGCTCGCCCTGCCTTACGCTTCGCACCGTTTCCTGATGAAGGCGATGATGGCCGACATCACCGACGACGATCAGGTGCGGACCGGCCGCATGCAGGCGGGCTTGTATTTCGGCCTGCTGGCCATGACCGAAAAGATCGGCTTGGCGCTGGCGGTCGGCATCACCTATCCGCTGTTGGCCTGGATCGGCTTTCGCACCGGCCAGCCCAACGACAAGGCGGCGATCAACGGATTGCTGCTTTTGTTCGTGCTGTTGCCGGCGGCCTTGCACGCGCTGGCGGCGCTGACGCTGTGGCGCTTCCCGCTGGGCCGGGCCGCCCAGCGCGCGCTGCGCCAGCGGATCGAAGGCAGCGCCACCACACAGACGGCCGAGTGACGCGGCACTGGGCTATCACATCTCCCAAGGCGGTGGATCGAACTTGGCCGACAGGAAATCGACGAAGGCGGTGACCTTGGGCGGCAGCAGCCGGCGATGCGGGTAGACGGCGTGGATCGGCACCGCGTCGTCCGGCGTGAATGACGCCAGGATCTGCGTCAGGCGCGCCTCGCGGATCGCCCGCGCCACGGTCAGACGGGTCAAGCGCGCGATGCCGACACCCGCCTCGGCGAGGTGGTACAGCATGTCGCCGTCGTCGGCGCGGCAATTGCCGCGTACCGCCAATTCACGGACCGCGCCGTCGATCATGAACGGCCAGCGGTTCATGTGCAGGCGGTCGCGGAAGCCCAGGCAATTGTGCTGCGCCAGGTCGTCGGGATGCGACGGTTCGCCGTGCCGCGCCAGGTAGGCGGGCGCCGCCACCACGACCCGCCGATCCTCGCCGATCTTGCGCGCCACAAAGCTGGAGTCGGTCAACCGGCCGATGCGGCAGGCGACGTCGAAGCCCTCCTGCACCAGATCGACGACGCGATCGGTGAACGACAGGTCGAGCTCGATGCCGGGATGCGCCGCCAGGAACTCCGGCACCAGCGGCAGGATCTGGTGCGAGCCAAAGGCCAGCGAGGTGGTGACCTTGAGCAGCCCGCGCGCCTCAGCACCGCGCTGGCCGATCGCCGACTCGGCCGCGTCGACGTCGGCGATGATACGCGCGGCGTCGCGATAGAACGCCTCACCTGCCTCGGTCAGCGCCAGCTTGCGGGTGGTGCGGTTGAACAGCCGCACGCCGAGTCGCTCCTCCAGCCAGGTCACCAGTTTGCTGACTGCCGATGGAGTCAGCCCGAGCTGTGGCGCCGCCGCCGAGTAGCCGTTGGCCTCGACGACCTTGACGAAGGCCGCCATGTCGCCGATGCGGTCCATGTCCCCTCCGATTGTTGAACGAAATTCATGACGGAGTGGATTCTGGCGGTAGTTTGTGGCGGCGCAATCCTCAATTAGGCTGGTGACCCGCGTCCGTAGTGACGCCCCGTTGAACGGCGTCGCCCGGCCGTCTTGGCGGCTGGTGTGAGCGTCGGACGCCCCGAGGTTCGCGAGCATGATCGACGAAACGCTCTGGCGCCAAACCGCGCGTTACAACACCGTGGCGAACGCGCGGTTGTACGACGCCTGCGCCATGCTCGACGACAAGGCGCGCAAGCGCGATGTCGGCGCCTTTTTCGGCAGCCTACACGGTACCTTGAATCATCTGCTGCTGGGCGATCGCATCTGGATGGCGCGCTTCGCCGGCAGCGCCGCGCCATCGACCGGCCTTGACACGATCCTGTTCGAGTCCTTCGAAGACCTGCGCCAGGCGCGGGTGGCGATGGATGCCGATATCGAAGCGTTCTTCGCCGCACCACCGGCCGGCTTCTGGCAACGGCCGATGCGCTACGTCAACAACGAGGGCCGCGTCTTCGAGGATCCGCCGGCGCTGATCGTGCCGCATTTCTTCAACCACCAGACCCATCATCGTGGCCAGGCGCACGCGCTGCTGTCGATCCTCGGCATGGGACGCCGCACCCCGGTGCTCGACATGCACCGGGTGCTGAAGCCGAATCCGCAATCGCCAGCACCGTGAGTGGGCGGCGTGGCGTCACGTCGAGGGTAGAGCAACCCGGCCTCTTCGCGTCGCTCAGAGGAACAGGTCTTCAGATAACGCCCTCGTTCCGCAACCGGGCGATCGCGTCCTCAGAGTAACCAAGATCGCGCAGGACCGCCGGGCCGTGCTGGCCGAGCTCGGGCCACTCGAAGTTGATGCGCCCGGGCTCATCGCGGAACTTGATGGGAATGCCGAGGTGCCTGAGGCCGCGATCATCGGTCACCACCATCCGGCGGTGCGCCACGTGCGGGTCGTTGACCGCTTCCAGAATGTCCTTCACCGGCGAGAATGCGATGTCGCGGCCCTTGAACCACGCCTCCCACTCGGCAAGCGTCTTCTGGCGGAACGTCGCGCGCAGGAAGTCGCGTACCGGCTCCTCGACCGGGCCGGGGCCCTTCTTGCACAGCTCAACAAGCTCGGGCCGGCCGAGATCGCGCAACAGGTTCTGGGTGAACTTCAGCTCAGAGCCGCCAAGCACGAGGTGTCGTCCGTCACGCGTCTCATAGATGTTGTACATCGCGTGGCCGCCCCAGATGCGTTCCTCGCGCGGCGTGGGCATGCGGTTCTCGCCGAAGATCGGACCCATCGAGTTGGGCATCCAGGCCAGCAGCGAGTCCATCATCGCGATATCCAGGAAGTCGCCGCGGCCGGTATCGTTCCGGCGCAGCAGCGCCATCAGGATGCCGCTCAGCGCCATCAGCGAGGCTGTTGCGTCGGCCGCAGGGATCGACGGCATCGTCGGCCTGCCGTCCGACCCGAGGTTGGCCGACAGTAGGCCGACTTCGGCCTGGATGCCGAGGTCGTGCGTCGGGCGGTCGCGCGACGGGCCGTCCTGGCCGTAGGCCGAGATCGAGCAGTAGACGACGCGCGGCGCGCGTGTCGCGACGGCGGCGTAGCCGACGCCGAGCCGGTCAACCACGCCGGGGCGGAACGACTCGACGATCACGTCGGCGCGTTCCGCCAGCTTCATGAAGATCTCGACCGCTTCCGGCCGTTTCAGGTCGAGCATCAGGCTGCGCTTGCCGCGTTGGGTGTTGCGGAAATAGACCGTGCTGCCGGCCTGCCGCACCCCGATCTGGCGCGTCGGCTCGCCGGTCGGTGGCTCGATACGAAGCACATCGGCGCCGTGGTCGGCCATCATCATGGCCAGGTGCGGGCCGGGTAGGAACGAGGACAGGTCCAGCACCTTGATGCCGTCGAGTTTCATGGCGTGCTCCCGCGCCGGTACCGTTGTCCGCGGCGCACATGAACCTGCCGCGTCGGCGCGGGTCGTGGCAAGCTGTGACTTGGCGGTTGAACGCGATACAGTCGCCACAAGCGGCGAGACGGGATGGACGATGGAGAATTTGTGGTCGGCCGACGATGCGGCCGCATGCGTGCAGCGATATGGCGCCAATGGCGTCGGCGAGGACTTGGCGCTGCGGACCTATTCAGCCCGCTTGCTGGGCGGCGTGCCGAGCCTGGTGATGCACGGCGGCGGCAATACCTCGGTCAAGACGATGATGCGCGACGTCTACGGCGACGAGGTCCGTGTGCTGTGCGTCAAGGGCAGCGGCTGGGACCTGGCGACCATCGAGCCACCCGGCCATCCCGCGGTCCGGCTCGAGCCGCTGTGCCGGCTGCGGGCGCTAGAGGCGCTGTCGGACGAGGACATGGTCAACGTCCAGCGCCAGAACCTGCTGGACTCGACGGCGCCCAATCCGTCGGTCGAAACCCTGCTGCACGCCTACTTGCCGCACAAGTTCATCGACCACACCCATTCGGTGGCAGTCTGTTCCGTCGTCGACCAGCCTGACGCGGAGGCGATCTGCGCCCGCATCTGGGGCAAGCGGATCGCCTGCGTGCCTTACGTCATGCCCGGATTCCAGCTGGCGAAGCTGGCGGGAGAGATCTACGACCGCAATCCGGAGGTCGAGGGGCTGGTGCTGCTGAAGCACGGCATTTTCAGCTTCGGCGCGACGGCGCGCGAGAGCTACGACCGGATGATCGACCTGGTGTCGGCGGCCGAGCGCTATATCGAGGGCAAGCAACAGGGCTCGGGCGCCATCGCGATTCCGGCGGGCCGTGCGAGGGCGATGGCCGACGACCTGCCGACGACAGCCAAGGCGCTGTCGCTGGCCCGCGGCGCCATCGGCCGGTTGGCCAAGTCGGAGGGCATGCGCGAGCACTGGATCCTCGACCTGCGCAACGGTCCGGAAGTGCGCCGCGTGGTCGACAGCGAGCGGCTTGCGGACTGGGCCCGGCGCGGCCTGTCGACGCCGGACCACATCATCCGCACCAAGGACGGGCCGGCGATCCTGCCGCCGGTCGACCCGTCGCTCGATGCGCCGGCGTGGTTGGCCGCGGCGGAACAGGCGCTGGCGACCTTCGCCGCCGACTACAAGGCATACTTCGCCCGCAACAACGCCCGCGTCGGCGGCATCAAGCGGCCGCTCGACCCGATCCCGCGGCTGCTGGCGCTGCCGGGCCTGGGCCTGGTCGGCCTTGCCAAGTCGGCGGCCGACGCTGCCATCGTCGCCGACCTCGGCGAAGCCTGGGCGGCGACATTGCTGCGCGCCGAGGCGGTCGGGCGCTTCGAGCCGGTCGGCGAGCACGACGAGTTCGACATCGAATACTGGTCGTTGGAGCAGACCAAGCTCGGCAAGGTGTCGGAACCGCGCTTCGGGCGTCACGTCGTGGCGGTTACCGGCGCCGGCGGCGCCATCGGCTCGGCCGTCGCGCGCGCCTTCGCCGCGCAGGGCGCCGAGGTGGCGCTGCTCGATCTCGACGCCGCCGCGCTGCGGGCGGCCAGTAACCGCATCGCCGGTGGTCGTGCGCTATGCCTGACTTGCGACGTCACCGACGCGCGGGCGGTCAACGAGGCGTTCGACCGGATCGCCGAGCACTTCGGCGGTGTCGACATCGTGGTGTCCAACGCCGGCGCGGCCTGGACAGGCATGATCGCCGACTTGCCCGACGCCGTCCTGCGCCGCAGCTTCGAGCTCAACTTCTTCAGCCACCAGTACGTGGCGCAGGTGGCCGTGCGCACTATGCGCGCCCAGCGCCTGGGCGGTACGTTGCTGTTCAACGTCTCAAAGCAGGCGATCAATCCGGGAAGCGATTTCGGCGCCTATGGCACAGCCAAGGCGGCGCTGCTGGCGCTGGTGCGGCAATACGCCCTGGAGCACGGAGCGGAGGGCATCCGCGCCAACGCCATCAATCCCGACCGCATCCGCTCCGGGTTGCTGACCGACGAGATGGTTGCGGCGCGGGCCAAGGCGCGCGGCGTGTCGAAGGAGGCCTATATGGCCGGCAACCTGCTGGGACAGGAAGTGCTGGCCGACGACGTGGCGCAGGCGTTCGTCGCCTCGGCATCGTTGACCAAGACCACCGGCGACGTCACGACGGTCGACGGCGGCAATGTGGCGGCGATGCTGCGGTGAGGAGCTTGCGCAAGCCAGGGCCGAGTTCGCCGACGGCGTTGGCGAAAGCGTAGGGTGCCGCACCGGCCTGTTACGATGGCTAAACGACGCCGTCGCGTTTCAACGCGGCAATTTCGGCATTGGTGAAACCGGCCTCGGCCAGGATGACATCGCTATCGGCGCCAAGTTTTGGGGCAGCGCGGGAGGGTAGCGCCTGACCGTCGATGCGAATCGGGTCGGTGAGCAGCCGCAGGTCACCGGCGTCCGGATGGGGCATGCTTTGCACGCCGCCGCGTTCGCGCAGGAACTCGTTGTCCAGCGCCTGGCCAAGCGTCAGGACCGGCGCAGCGGGGACGGCGCCGGCCAGGGCCGCCATCCAGTCAGCAGTCGTGCGTCGCCGGAAGATCGAGTCGAGGGCCTCGGTCAATGCCGCGCGGTTGTCGCGTCGTACAGCCGGTGTCGCAAAGCGAGGGTCTGACGCGAGCCCGCCAGCGCCGATGCGCGCGCACAGCGTCTCCCAGAAACGCTGCGTCTGGCACATCACGAACAGCCAGCCGTCGGCGGTGGGAAAAAGTTGCGACGGCGCGAGCGAAGGATGCGCCGAGCGTGGCAGGCGCGTCGTCTCGGTGGCGTGATTGAGGTACCAGGCGCCGGGGTAGGTGGTCTGGTGAATCGCCGTGTCGTACAGCGACACGTCGACGTCGCAGCCTTTGCCGTCGCGGCGCGCCGCCACGATGGCGGCCAGCAGGCCAAGTGCCGCGGTCAAGCCGGTCATGTGGTCGACCACCGACAGACCCATGCGGGCGGGCGGACTGTCTGGCTCGCCGGTGACGGCGATATAGCCGCACTCCGCCTGCAGCAGGTAGTCGTAGCCCGGCCAGTCGGCGCGGCTGCCGCTGCGGCCATAGGCCGACAGATGGCCGCAAACGATGCGCGGATTGTGCGGCGCGAGGTCGGCGTAGGTCAGCCCGAGCTTTGCAGGTTGGCTGCCACGCAGGTTGTTGAACACCGCGTCGGCGCCGGCGACCAGGCGGTGGAACACGTCGCGGCCGCGTTCCGTCTTGAGGTCGAGGCACAGCGAGCGCTTGTTGCGGTTGTAGGGCTGGTAGAAGGTGCTGTCACCGGCGCCGAGAAGATGCGGGCCGACGCCGCGCGACATGTCGCCACCGGCCTTGCGGTCCTCGATCTTGATGACGTCGGCGCCGAGGTCAGCGAGATGCACGGTGCCGAACCGCCCGGCGCCGTAGTGCTCGACCGCGAGGATGCGGATGCCGGCCAGCGGCAAGGTCATGACGCGATGCCTGCCGGCGCGACGGTCATTGATGCATGGGACCTGCTCACGCCGGGTTCCGCTCCACCAGCTGGCGGGCGATGATCAGCCGCTGGATCTCGTTGGTGCCCTCGCCGATGCACAACAGCGGCGCGTCGCGGTAGTAGCGCTCGACGTCCATCTCCTTGGAATAGCCATAGGCGCCGTGGATACGCAGCGCCTCGGTGGCGTTCTCCAGCGCCGCCTCGGTGGCGAACAGCTTGGCCATGCCGGCTTCCATGTCGCAGCGCAGGCCGGCGTCGTAGGCCTTGGCCGCCTGCTCGACCAGCAGCCGCGCCGCCTCGACCCGCGTCGCCATGTCGGCGAGCTTCAACGCGATCGCCTGGTGCTGGTGGATCGGCTTGCCCATCGTCTTGCGGATCTGGGCGTAGCCGGTCGCCGCCTTCAGTGCCGCGGTCGCAACACCGACGCCGCGCGCCGCCACATTGATGCGGCCCAGCTCCAGCCCGCCGGCGGTGTGGACGAATCCCTTGCCCTCGTCCTCGCCGATCAGGTTGGCGGCCGGCACGCAGTAGTCCTTGAAGATCAGCTCGGCCGAGTCGATGCCTTTGTAGCCGAGCTTCTCCAGTTTGCGGCTGACGGTGAACCCCGGCCCCTTCTCGGCCAGGAACATCGACAGTCCCTTGTGGCGCGGCTCGATGTCCTGGGTCTTGACCAGGATCGCGACGCAATGGCCGTGGATGCCGTTGGAGATCCAGGTCTTGGTGCCGTTGATCACGTAGTGATCGCCATCGCGCACGGCCCGCGTGCGGATCGCCTGCAGGTCGGTGCCGCAATCGGGCTCGGTCAGCGCCAGGCCGCCGCGTAACTTGCCGGCCGCGAACTGCGGCAGATAACGGTTCTTCTGCTGCTCGGTGCCGAAGCGCTGGACGGCCGAGGCCATGATCAGGTGCGAGTTGAAGATGCCGGACAGCGACATCCACACCTCGGCCACCTCGGTCACGATCTTGGAGTAGGTCGAGGCGCCCAGGCCCAGACCGCCGTAGGCGCGGCGGATCGTGGCACCGAACAGGCCGAGCTCGGTCATCTGCGCGACCATGTCTTCCGGCCAGACGTCGTCGTGCTCGAGCTTGCGGGCATAGGGCTTGACGTCGCGCGCCAGCCACTTGCGCACCGAGTCGAGGATCTGCGTCTCCTCCTCGGGCGTCACGGCCTCGTTGTCGAGCGGGTCGGATCGCTGCGCCATGCGGTTGTCCCCGAGAGTGCGGTCTCGTCAGAAGAAGCGATAGCGTTGGTTCGCGAAAAGAACAAACAGGACGCGTGATCGCCACACAGGTAGTGTACGCATTCTGGAAAGGGTACCGGAACCCCCCGAGGCCGGCCCTGCGGCTATGGCGGGGCTGATGATGAATGACTGGAGGCGCTATGAGGCGTTTCGCGCCTTACACCATCAATATCAGCGGCTCGGCCTTCGATGAGGACTTCCGTGCCTTCGTAGACCTCATCTCGCCCTGGCTGAGC
>DATFGV010000767.1:0-3017 GCA_035249115.1 Vineibacter sp. | reverse complement strand
CCTTGACCTGCTGCGCCAGCGGCGCCAGCGCGGCCGGATCGCCCGCGAAATACGGGCCGAAATCGATGATCGGAATTTTCCGGGCGACATCGGCGATGTCGCGCACGGCCTGCTGCTGGAAGAGATGCACGGCGGCCTCCTTCGGCTGCGGCACAGTCTAGCCGCAACGGCCCTGACACTCCACAGGCGCAGAACGCAGGGGCGTCATGCCGCTGGGGGCGCGTCACTCCAGTGACGCGTTTTGGCCGATCGCCGCCATGACGCGCCACTGGAGTGGCGCGCCCCCAGCGAACGCCAGCCATGTGACCCGCGAATTGCCGGGCATCAATGGGCGCCCTACCCTGATGTTCATTGCCTCACGCCCGGAGCGAGACGTCATGCAACCCGTGTTCGACCTGTCGTCGGTGCATCGACTGAAATTCAAGGGCGGCGTCGACGCCGACGGCCATGTGCTGGAGGCGGCCGATCTGTGGGAGTCCCACATCGAGGCGCGCTATCGGGACCGGGCGATGCGCATCCGCCGCGACGGCGACGGGCTCGAGTACCTGGAGATCGACGGCAAGCCCTCGAAGATGACCCGCAAGGGCTATCCGGCGACCTTGGGCCGCATGGGCCAGAAGGAGCTGGAGGCGTTCAAGCCGCATCCCGACAAGACCTACGCCGCCAACATGCCGTTCGGCGCTTGCGACGCGGCACAGCGCCTGAAGCTGCTCGACGCGGAGGGTCTCGACGCAGCCGTGCTCTACCCGACCCTCGGCATCCTGTGGGAGGCCGAGCTGGAGGATGTCGAGCTGTCGCAGGCCTATTGCCGCGCCTACAACCGCTGGATCGCCGATTTCTGCCGCGGTTCAGGCGGGAGGCTGGTGCCGATCGCGCACCTGTCGCTGGGCGATCCGGCGGCAGCCGCGGCCGAGCTGGAACGCGCCGTCAAGGACGGCTGCCGCGGCGGCTTCGTGGTACCGTTCACCATCGGCCGCAAGGCGCATGGCGAGCCGGCGCATGATCCGGTCTACGCCAAAGCGGTCGAGCTCGACGTGCCGATCGCGGTGCATCCCAGCTTCGAGCCCTTCGCTCTGCGTTCGACCCGGTTCGAGAATGGCCACCGCCTGCCGCTGCTGTCGGCCGCCAAGGCGGGCGACGGGGTGCGGCACGCCTTCACGACGTTCTTCGACTTCGCCACCTTCGACCGCTTCCCGACCCTGAAGCTGGTGATCCTCGAGTCTGGCGCCGGCTGGATCGGCTACTGGCTCGACCGTCTGGACGGCGTGGTCGAGGCGACCTTCCTCGGTGGCCGCGCGCCGCTCAAGCACAAGCCCAGTGATTATTTCCGCCGCCAGTGCTGGATCTCGGGCGACCCCGACGAGCGCACCATCCCGGCCATGGCGGCGATCTACGGCGCCGACCGCTTCTTCTGGGCCAGCGACTACCCGCACCCTGACCACACCGGCGACTACCTCGCCGCGCTGGAAGACATGGCCGCGACCATGCCCGACGCGGCCCGCACGGCGCTGCTGGGCGGCAACGTGCGACGGGCGTACGGGCTTTAGCGTTCGTGTCCGAACTCACCTTTCCCCGACGGGGAGAGGCGTCAGAACGTGAACACCGTGCCGAAGATGAGCGCCCAGGCGTCAGCCCGTTCGCTTTTCGACTGGCCTGAGCCCTTCACGTAGTTGAGGCCGCCGTTGAGCTTGATGCCCGGCGACAGCAGGTAGTTGACGCCGACCTCGAATACGTCCTGCTTGTCGCGGCCGGGCGCGTTCTGCGCGCCAGCGACGGTGGCCAGGCCGTCGTTGTTGCGCCCGCCCCACCAGGCGACCGACGCCTGCCACGGGCCACTTTCGTAGAACAGCGAGGCGGCGTACCAACGCGTGGCGTTGCCGCGGCGCAGGCCGTTGTTGTCGCGGCCCAGCCCACCACCGAGGGTGAAGCCGCGATAGGCGAGCTGCCCGCCGGCCGCCCCGCTCTTCCAGCGCCGCGCCGCGTTGTTGGGAGCGCCGACCAGGCCGTCGGGCGTCAGGGTGCCGCGGTCGAAGGCGGCGGTCATGTATCCGCCGTGCAACCGAACCGTGACATCGCCGAACTTGCGCTCGTAGTTCGCGGCGACGTCAGTGGCGTTCTTCCAGCTGTTGTTGCTGCGCGGACAATTCGTGATATTGGCGCCGCCGCCGCGAAAGCCGCACCGTGCCGTGCCGAACCCGACCGACATGGCCGGGGCGTAGGAGCCGCCGACCTGGAAGCCTGCG
This sequence comes from Vineibacter sp., assembly GCA_035249115.1. Classification (GTDB taxonomy): domain Bacteria; phylum Pseudomonadota; class Alphaproteobacteria; order Reyranellales; family Reyranellaceae; genus Vineibacter. The sequence goes on along the minus strand of DATFGV010000767.1, from coordinate 774 downwards.
ACCCGCGGCGAGATGTACGTGATCTTGTTGGAATCGCCGGCGCTTTGCGTCAGCGAGGCGCTCAGGCCCGTCGTCGTGCCGGACCTGCCGCCGTGATTGGCGGCAAGGAAGCCGATTCCCTTGTTGACCAGGCTCGGGTCCTGGAAACCCCAGCCGATCAGCGCCGACTGCGTAGAGTATGTCATCTTGACTGATGCGGCGTCGGCGGCGCCGAGCTCGAGCCGGCCCCAGCTGCCGAACGCGAAGACATACTCCTCGTCGATCTGGTCGGCGGTGCCGGTGGTGTTGGCGGCGCTGATGCCGGTGTTCTGCGACCAGGCCTCCAGCTCGATGCGGATGCCGATCGTTGTGCCGTTGTCCAGCTTGGTCGACCCGGAGAACCAGATCTCGCCTTCGTAGCGGAAAGTCACCGACCGGTAGCTGATGCCGATCGTGCCGACGACGTCACCATCGATCTTGCCGGCGGTGATGAAGGTCTGCAGGAAGCCGCCCAGCGAGAGTTTGATCGGATCGGCCGCCAGGACCGGCGCGCCGGTAAGGCCACAAGCGACCAGCGTGGAAACGCCTGCAACCGCGCTTGGGACGCGGGCGAGGTTGGTACTGATTCTTGGCGTGAGCTGTCTGACGGTCACAGACGACCTCACCCTGAGGAGTGAGCGAAGCGAACGTCTCGAAGGGTAGGCTTCATCATCTGCGCAACGGACAACGTCTGTTCGAGCCTGTATCCCACCCTTCGAGACGCCGGCCGTTGGCCGGCTCCTCAGGGTGAGGCGC
>DATFGV010000766.1:0-3380 GCA_035249115.1 Vineibacter sp. | reverse complement strand
GGATCGCCCGGATTGTCGACGGTGACCAGCCCGGCCTCCCAGAACGTCGCGAAGTCCGGCAACCCGACGCCGGCCGCGCGGGCCCGCGGGCGCGCGGTTTCGTACAGATGCTCAAGCCACTGGGCCACGCTGCGATTCTCGGTGAACGCAGCTGCGATGCCGAGCCGGTGTGCGATCTCGCCGAAGATGGCGTAATCGTCGCGCGCCTCGCCGACCGGCGCGCACGCCTGGCGCATCGCCACGATATGGTTCTCGCGGTTGGCGTAGCCGATGTCGTCGCGCTCAAGAGTGGTAGTCGCCGGCAGCACGATGTCTGCGAACTTCGCCGTCGCCGTCCAGAATTGCTCGTGCACGACGATCGTCTGTGGCTTGCGCCAGGCCCGCATCAGGCGGTTGAGATCCTGGTGATGGTGGAACGGATTGCCGCCGGCCCAGTAGACCAGCTTGATGTCGGGGTAAGTGTGGCTGCGTCCGTTGTAGGCGAAGTGGCCCCCCGGATCGAGCAGCATGTCGGCCACGCGCGCGACGGGAATGAAATCGACCACAGCGTTATCACCCTGCGGCAGGGTCGGGCCGCTGTAGCGGGCGTGCGGGCTGCCCATCAGGTTGGTGGCGCCGTAGCCGACGCCAAACCCGCCGCCGGGCAGGCCGATCTGGCCCAGCATGCAGGCGAGCGTTACCAGCATCCAGAAGGGCTGCTCGCCGTGATGGGCGCGCTGCAGCGACCAGGAGATGCTGAGCATGGTGCGATGGGCGGCCATGTCGCGCGCCAGCGCCACGATTCGATCGGCCGGCACGCCGGTGATGGCGGCCGCCCAGGCGGCGTCCTTGGGCTTCCCGTCGCTGACGCCTGTGAGATAGGCGGCGAAGCGATCGAAGCCGACGGTGCAGCGGTCCAGGAAGTCGCGATCGTACCGACCCTCGGCGTGCAAGGTGTGGGCGATCGCCAGCATCAGGGCGGTGTCGGTATTGGGCCGGATCGGGATCCAGTCGACCGGGCCGCCGACGTCGAGATCGTCCGCCGTCGGCGTGACATTGACGAAGCGCGTGCCAGCGGCGTGCATGGCGTACAGGCCGCCCTTGACGCGGTGTTCGCCGGTGCCGCCCTGGTTGATCTGTGTGTTCTTGTGCGGCACGCCGCCGAACGTCACGAACAGCTGGCAGTGCTTGGCCAGCACGTCCCAGCTGGTCAGCGACACCATCAGCTCATCCATCGACGCCACGATGTGCGGCATCACAACCCGCGCCGCGCCCAGGCTGTAGGAATCGACGTGCCGCACGTAGCCGCCGGTGCAGTTCAGGAAGCGGTGGATCTGGCTCTGGGCGTGGTGGAAGCGGCCGGCGCTCGACCAGCCATAGGAGCCGCCGAAGATGGCGCGGTTGCCATGCAGCCGTTTGACGCGCGCCAACTCGTCGGCGACCAGCCGGATCGCGTCTTCCCAGTCCACCTCGACGAAGGCCTCGCGGCCGCGCAGGTCCGGCCGGCTGTCGGCGCCACCCTCGAGCCAGCTTTTGCGCACCGACGGCCGGCGCACACGGACCCGGGCCAGCTCGTCGCTTAGCGCATGCAGTCCGATGGGCGACGGATCGGGATCGCTGGCGAAGTGATGCAGCGCCACGGCCCGGCCGTCGCGCCATTCGACCTCGTAGACGCCCCAGTGGGACGAGGTCAGGGTGCGGGAAGCGGACATCGATCGTTCCAACAGGGCAGCCAGTATCTCTTCAACGCACACTCCTCACCCTGAGGAGCGCGGCGTAGCCGCGCGTCGCGAAGGGTGGGCAACCGCACGACCGGTTTGGCCGCATTGTCGATCCACCATGTGTAGCCCATCCTTCGAGACGGCCGCTGCGCGGCCTCCTCAGGATGAGGCGTTTGGGCTTACACCACGCCTACGGCCCCTGCCAGCCCTGCAGCGCATCGAGCTTGGCCTTGCGTTGCGCTGCGCGTGACTGCTTGAAGTCGTGCATGAAGGTTGCGGTATCGAACGAGCCGTAGGCCGGATTGGGCAGCATGATCCATTCGCGGCCCCAGCGCGCCAGGTTGGCTTCGTAGTCCGTCAGCCGCTCGGCCTCGCTGCCGCGATAGGCATCGCTGAAATCGCCGAAATTGTCGCCGATGTTGAGCAGCACGCGGTAGTCCTTGGCGACGTGAGCGCGGCGCGTGCCCTTTGCCGAGCCCCAGTCCGGCTGCTTGCGCGCCATCAGGAAGGTGTCGACGTTTCCGCCCATGGGGAAGCCGAGCTTCTCCATGTTCTGCCGCGTCGGCGCTTCTTCTTCGGCCGTGCGGTTGGTGATGTAGAACAGTTTGACTCCCTTGGAGTCAGCATACTTGGCGAACTCCAGCGCGCCAGGCATCGCCGTCGAAATCTGCGCCGAGACGAACTGCGTCCAGGTCTTGGACGAGAAGGTCTGGTCGGCCCGGATCATCCACACCTGGTAGAAGGAGTTGTCGAGCAGGGTTTCGTCGACGTCGAGGATCACCGCCGGCGGCAGGCCCTCGTAGGCGCCGGTCTGCTCGGCCGGCGCGCCGGTCCACTTCGGATCGGCCAGCGCCTGGTCGAGCCGGATGCGCGCCAGCGCGAAGGCGGCCAGGCAGTTGGCCTTGTACTCGACCGACCGCTGCATCCACAGCGTCGCGTTCAGCAGGTCGTGCGCCGGCGGGCCGTCCTGGGCGTGTACGGCCACTAGTGGTGTCATCGCGACGGCGAGACTCACGGTGGCGACACGCAGGAAGCGCGCTGGGCGGTCGGAGCGGCAGGTCATAACGGGCTCTCCCTGGCGATACGATGGGACCGTCATCCCGGTCCCGGCAGCTTACATTGACGCCTCGTAAGCCGCGACCCGGGCGAGCACGCGTCCCCGGGTCGCATCGTCGGCGAAGGCGGCTTCGATAGCGGTGCGGGTGATGTTCAATAGGTCGCGCGGGGTCAAGCCGAAGCGCTGTGCGGCGCCGGCGTACTCCCGGCCGAGGGTCGTATCGAAATAGGGCGGATCGTCAGAATTGAGTGTGACTTTGCAGCCGGCGTCGATCAGGCGGCGCAGCGGATGGCTGGCGTAGTCGCGGTAGACGCCGAGCGCGATGTTGCTGCCGGGGCAGACCTCCAGCACTAGGCCGCGGCGCGCGATCTCCTCGAGCAGCCGCGGGTCCTCGCTGGCGCGCACGCCATGGCCGATGCGGCTGACGGGGAGCGCGTCGATCGTGGCGCGCACGCTTTCGGCACCTGCGACTTCGCCGGCATGCGAGGTGCAGGGATAGCCGGCGTCGGCGACCAGCCGGAAGGCCGGCGCGAAATCGGCCGGCGTGTGCTGCAGCTCGTCGCCCGCCATGCCGAAGCCCACGACATAGGGATGGCGATCGGCCAGCAGGGTCCGCGCCATGA
>DATFGV010000765.1:0-8837 GCA_035249115.1 Vineibacter sp. | reverse complement strand
AGGCTCAACCCAGGCGGCCACCTCGACGCTGTCCTCCGTTTGCTGCCCGAACACAGCCGTGAGGAGTGTTCCCCGCCGATCGATCCCACAGGCCCGTCTCTTCTGCACCAGCAGCGTGAACGGAATCCCTCCGAAACCACCGTCATCGGATCGCGCAGCTTCCCAGTCCATGCGCCAGATACCGTCGAGGCTACTGGTTCGCCTGTCATTTATCCCGCCGTATGGCTCTTCTTGATCTTCAGGCATGGACCGCCCTAACTGCAGGTGGATGGGTAGCTCCTCTGCTGCATTCACTAAATTGCACTGCGATTCGTGAGCACTCCAGAGCTTATACCTCGCTGCATGGGCGACCGTGGTGAACCTCGCTCTCGAAGCGAAGCACAGCGTCGGCGCCGGGGAGATACACTTAAATGTTGTGCAGCGCACTCGTTTCGAGCGTGCGCTCATGGCCGTAAGCGTGCAGACGCGCCTTCGAGGGCGGTCGTAAGTTCAAATCGGGCGCATGGGTGTCGCAGAGCCCCCGCGATCACCACGCAGCCATCACACGACGCCAGCCGCGCGCAGCTCGGCCACATGCTCGGCTGTCATGCCGAGCACCGACGAGAGAATGCGCTGGGTATCCTCGCCATAGTTGGGACCGGAGCGGCCGAGCAACCCGCCGGCGTAAGCCGGGCTGCGGTCGAGGTGCGCAGGGAAGCCCTTTACCGGCCAGGTGCCGAGCTCGGTTTGGGGCAAGTCGACCAGCCATTCCAAATGGCGCAGTTGCGGATCCCTTTCGTAACGGTCTTCGGCCGTTTGGCAGATTCCGGCCGGGACCCCTGCGGCCTGCAGACGGCCCATGAGGTCCGCCCCGTCGAAAGTACGTGTGGCGCAGGAAATCAAGTCATCGAGCGCATCTTCATTCGCGCGCCGGTTCGACAGCCCGCTGAACCGCGGATCGTCGAGCCACTCGGGATGGCAAAGCTCGGTTGCGACTGCTCGCCATTGTTCGTCGGTAAAGGCAGCGATTGCGATCCAGGTGTCCTCGCCTCGTGTCGGGTAAGCACCATGCGGTGCGGCGAGTCGATAGGGCGAACGATTGCCGTATCGCGACCAGCGGCGCCCATTGACCGAGTCATCGAGCACCGCGGTTCCCGTCAGGAAGATGCCGACCTCCGCCTGGGACGCATCCACGTGACAGCCGCGGCCCGTCGTGGCCCGCCTATAGAGCGCGGCGAGCGCCGCGGTCGCCATGTTGTACGCACCGAACCAGTCGAGATACGAATAGCCGATGCCGGCAGGCGGACGGGGCTCGGGCAAGCCGGACATGTCGCTGATGCCGCTGAACGCTTGCGCGGTCGGACCGAAGGCGCGCGCCCGGCCATAGACGCCGTGCTGGCCGAAGCCCGACTGCTGTAGATAGATAATGCCGGGGTTCAGTTCGCGCAGGCGATCGTAGCCCAGTCCCATCCGATCCATCGTTCCCGGCGAATAGCCCTCGAGCACCACGTCCGCGTTGCGGATGAGATCCTCCAGAATCCGCTTGCCCTCGGGCTTCTTCAGGTCGAGTGATATCGCGAGCTTGCCAGCGTTGATCTCCATGAAGGAGCCGCTGCGATTGAGCCCATCCCGAGGAGGCGTCGGGATCGTACCCGTGGCCGCTTGCCGCTCGGCGCGCCCGCCGAGCGGACAGACGGCTGGACCGAAGCGCATGCCGTCAGCGCGCGACTCGTGCTCGACCTTGATCACCTCGGCACCCAACGCAGCGAGGTAGCGTCCCGCACCGGCGCTGGCGAGCATCCAGCCGAGATCGACGACACGGACTCCGGAAAGCGCGAAGGGTTTCCCTGTGGGGCCTGCCCTGCTCGACCCACGGGCCAGGCCGCAATCAGACGACAGCGACGGCACACTTCGCGCCGCCGCCCACTCCTCGACGACCGAACGCGTGTGCTCCCCCAGCCGGGGCGGTCGTTGCGCTAATACCGTCCAGGGTGCATCGGGACTGTACCAGCGAGCAGCAACATAAGTGTACGAAGCGCCGCTATCGGGATGCGGCACGCTGGCGAAAGTGCCTCGCTGAATGTAGTGCGGGTCGCGGGCATTCTCTTCGGGCCGCCGCACCGGCGCCCAGGGCAGCCCATGGTCCTGCCCGTCGCGCCACAGGTCGGCATCGAAATCCAGGCGGGCAGCAAGGCGATCGACCAGCTTGCCGACCTTGGCTTCCGTTTCTGCATCCAGCTGGTCTAGCTTGCCAAGGCCTTCGTCCATCCCATGCTTGGCGAGAACCGAGATGGTCCCCCGCAGCGCGTCCGTGGAGTAGGTCGCCGTGGCGCGGAGATAGGTGCGGTACGGCAGGAGATATCGTCCGTCCCGCGTCTGCGCGAGAGCCGGCAGGCTCGCCGACGTCATCGAATGCCGGCACGTCTGTCGAAAGTGGCGCTGCCGCAGGAATATCCAGTTCGGCAGGTCGCTTTCGGTATTCATGCTGACCGCCTCGTGGATGCTGAGCGACAGAAGCTGCCCCTCGCCCGTCCGCAGCCGGTGCGCCAGAGCGCCGAGCAGCGCGATCACGCTCATCTCGCCGGAAATGTGGTAGGCCTGCCACATCTGGGGCGCGATGGGAGGCGTGTCGTAGCGGCCGGACGAATCAGGGTCGTAGCCGCAGTTCATCATGACGCCGCCCAGCGCCAGATGAACGAGATCGCTGCCTTTGAAATCGGCCCATGGGCCGGTATCCCCGAACGGGCTGATCCGCAGATAGATCAGTCGCGGATTGGCCGATCGCAATCGTTCGAAGGCGAGGTTTCGGTCCGCAAGATACCCTCGCGGACGCGCATCCAGCACGATGTCGGCTGCGGACGCCAGCCGCAGGAACGATTCCTGCCCGTCGGGCTTGTCGAGATCGACGACGATGCTGCGCTTGCCGAGGTTGTAGTGCCAGAAGTGCAGGCTCTCCTCCGGGTACGGCACATCGCCGCGGAAAGGCCCGATCTGCCTCGTCGTTTCGCCTTCCGGAGGCTCGACCTTGACGACGTCGGCGCCCAGGCCCGCGAGCACTCGGCCGGCATACTCTCCCGTCTCGTCCGCAAGCTCGAGCACTCGGATGCCGTGGAGATAGGCACTCTCGTTCCGACCAGTGTCAGCCATGCCTCACCTTCCCCAACCTTGGTTTGCCCGGACATGTCACCCGCGTCGCAGCCCGGCGACAAGTGGCAAAGCAATGGCAGCTCACGGCCCCGCTACCGCCGATGCTGGTTCCCATGGTCAAGGATTACTGGGCCACGACGCTCGTTTCGCAGGCTCGCTGGCGGGCGCGGCCGGCTGACCTTTTCAGCTGACCGAGAACAACCCAATGCTGCCCCTGGCAGTGCCGCGGTCTCTGTGAGCCAAGACGCTCACCTCAGGCCGACTTGACCTTCAGCTCCTCGAGCTGCGCCCGGGCGCCCGCGATCATGCACGAGAGGTCGGATGTCAGCATCACCATGTCGAAGCCGCGTTTCACCGCGCCAGCCGCGAACGCCGCTCCGGCGCAGTGCATGACGCACTTGATGCCGGCCTTGTGCGCCGCCGCCTTGATCTGGTCGCAGGTGGCGAGATGGCGCGGGTCCGGATTGTCGGCGCGCGGCGGCATGCCCAGCGCGAAGGACAGGTCGGCCGGCCCGATATAGACCGCGTCGAGGCCGGGCGTGGCGCAGATTGCATCCAGATTGGCGATGCCTTCCTTGGTCTCGATCATGGCCATGACGACGATCTCGTCGTTGGCATTGGCCACATAGTCGGCGCCGCCATAGTGCATGGCGCGCACGGGGCCGTTCGAACGCATGCCGACCGGCGGATAGCGGCATGCGGCCACAGCCTTCGCGGCTTCCTCGGCGTTGTTCACCAGCGGCACGATGATGCCGTAGGCCCCGAGGTCGAGAGCCTTCATGATCGCCGCGGAGTCGTTCCAGGCCACCCGCACCACCGGAACCGTATCGGTCTGCGAGATCGCCTGCAGCATCGGCGCGACATCGCCCATTTCGGCGGTGCCGTGCTGCAGATCGACGCACAGCGCATCGAAGCCCTGGCGCGCCATGATCTCGGCACTGAAGCCGTGGGCCACGGAGAGCCAGCCCAGGGTCACGCATTTCCCGTCACGCCACATCTGCTTGATCTTGTTGGGTCTCATGGGTCGTCCCCTCCAGTTTGATCGTCGTTCTCGCGTGCGGGATGATGCGTATCGAAGTAAGTGGAGCGCTGGCAACAATCGATATCGCCGGCCCCGGCCTGCGTGTTTTGGACCCCACTGCAGGCCGGATCGGCGACCCAATGCCGAGGGTCAGCTCGGGTGGCATGTCGGCGTCGAAGTTGAAGGCGACGGTGGAGTAGCGCACCCTTCGACTTGTCGGCGGGCGATGCCACCGGTCGGCCAGGCGGTTTCGATGGGCTGCGTGGGTCGCTCGTCGAACAGCATCCCAGCTACCCGACGCGGCGTTGTTTCGGCCTGATGCAGGGCGACGTGCACGACGGCCGGCAGCAAGAGGCGGCGAGCAGCAAAGCCGGGAAGTGAAGCAGTTGGGCAGAACGATCATGAAATCTCTTCATCGAGCATGGGCGTCCTTGCAGCCCAAACTACAGATACTGGAAACAGTGCAATTCTCATCCACCCAGTGGTCTCTCATCGAGCGCATTCACGCGACCTTCAATGAACGCGAAGCGCATACTCACCTGCCCCTGCCGATTGCCCGTTTCCGCGAGGCTGCAAGCAAAGCGATCCATGAACATTCGAAGCGGTTCAATGACGTCAACACGGTGTATGTCGGCGACGGCTGGACAGCGGAACACGTTATAAACGACACTTCCGACACAATGGCGAATTATGCACGCCTCTATAACGACGATGTCGACAAGATGATGGATGTCCTCGTTCCGTCGGCACGCTTTCGCAAAGGCCACTACGCGTACGGCAAATTCTCGGTGCCTCAGCCTCATGGCCTGCATACAGACCACAGCGCCGAAGATCCGGATGCCGCGGGCGAACCGATCTGCATAGCCAGGATCGAAACGCTGGGTACGCACTATGTCGTCGGTGACTACAGGGCGCACGACCCAGAAACGCAGAGCATGCTCAAAGCTTTGAGATATTGGATTGCTGTTCCGGAGGGTCAGCCAGAAACTGTCTTCGATGAGCTGTTGAAGCGGATGACGCTCGGAACCATTCCGGTGAATCACGTCATCCTGATGGTCGCTGGAAACGGTTCAGCGAATGCTCAAATCACACAACATATCGCCGCCAGACCGCCCGAAGGCGGACTGCACTCGGCGTTCTTCCAGAGGCAATACAAACTCACATAGGAAGATACGGGCATCACTGTGTTTCGGCACCGAAGTCGGACCAGTCATCACCAAAATAATGTGGGATGGAATGGGAGGTTGTGAACACTAATTGTAGGATAAGTCTTTATATTTCAATGACTTGGTGAAAAGAAGTGGCGGAGAGGGTGGGATTCGAACCCACGGTACCCTTGCGGGCACAACGGTTTTCGAGACCGCCCCGATCGACCACTCTGGCACCTCTCCGCGGCTCCGGCGGGGCCTCCGGGCGCGCGGTATATATAGGTGCCGTCCCGGGCGGGCAAGCGCTGCAGCACCACCGCGGCCCGTCGTAGCGGTCCCGAGACGCCGCTGGACGCTGTCGACAAACCCTTGTTCCATAACGAGAATCGACGTCCTCGCCAGCCAAGTGGCGAGATCTCGGGCACCGCAGGACAAGCGGCCGGCGCGCGTTGACTCCGCGGCATCGGCGCGTATATTGCGCCGCCTTGAACGCGGCGGGCCGGCGGCCCGCCTTTTCGATTTCGGGCCCTCGGCGCGCCAAGACCACTCAGGCGGCGTGGCGCCGGCGGCATCCAGGGATGGCGACGATGTATGCGGTGATTCGCACGGGCGGCAAGCAGTACCGGGTCGCCGCCGACGAGATTCACATGATCGACCGGCTGGAGGGCGACAAGGGCGCCGCGGTCGAGTTCGGCGAAGTGCTGGCGGTCGGCGGCGCCGATGGCGTCAAGATCGGCGCGCCGGTCGTGAGCGGCGCCAAAGTGACGGCCTCGATTGTCGAGCAGGTCAAGGGCGACACCATCCTGGTCTTCAAGAAGCGCCGCCGGCAGAACTCCCGGCGCAAGAACGGCCATCGCCAGCTGATGACCAAGGTCAAGATCGAGAGCATCGTCGCCTGAGGCGGAATCGCCCGGCGCGGCAGGAGCAGGAACAATGGCACATAAGAAGGCAGGCGGCTCGTCGCGCAACGGCCGCGATTCGGAGAGCAAGCGGCTGGGCGTCAAGCGCTTCGGCGACCAGGCGGTGCTGGCCGGCAACGTGCTGGTGCGCCAGCGCGGCACCAAGATGGCGGCCGGCCGCAACGTCGGCGTCGGCCGCGACCACACGCTCTTCGCCCTGGTCGACGGCAAGGTGAAGTTCGCCACCAAGTCGGGCGGCAAGGTGTTCGTCAGCATCGAGCCGGCGCCGCGGCCGATGGCCGCCGAATAGCCGTTCCCCACCACATCACATCACCGAGGGGGAATGGCTCGCCATTCCCCCTCTTTGTTTGCCCGGATAGACCGCGATGAAGTTCCTCGACCAGGCCAAGGTGTTCGCGCAAAGCGGCGCGGGCGGGCCGGGCTGCGCCAGCTTCCGGCGCGAGAAGTTCATCGAGTTCGGCGGCCCGGACGGCGGCGACGGCGGCCGCGGCGGCGACGTCGTGCTGGAATGTGTCGACGGGCTCAACACCCTGATCGACTACCGCTATTCGCAGCACTTCAAGGCGCAGCGCGGCCAGCACGGTATGGGCAGCGACCGCACCGGCGCGCGTGGCAAGGACGTGGTGTTGCGCCTGCCGCGCGGTACGCAGGTCTTCGCCGAAGACGGCGAGACCTTGCTGGCTGACCTGACGCGCGTTGGGCAACGGGCCGTGCTGCTGGAAGGTGGCGCCGGCGGCGCCGGCAACACCCGCTACAAGTCCTCGACCAACCGTGCGCCGCGCCGCTTCGGTCCGGGATCGCCGGGCCAGGAGATGTGGATCTGGCTGCGCCTGAAGCTGATCGCCGACGCCGGCCTGGTTGGTCTGCCCAACGCTGGCAAGTCGACCTTCCTTGCCGCGGTGTCGCGGGCGCGACCGAAGATCGCCGACTATCCATTCACGACCCTGCATCCCGGTCTGGGGGTGGTGCGCATGGATGACGGCGAGTTCGTGCTGGCCGACATTCCCGGCCTGATCGAGGGCGCCAGCGACGGCGCCGGGCTGGGTACGCGTTTCCTCGGCCACGTCGAGCGGTGCGGCGCGCTGCTGCACCTGGTCGACGGCACGCAGGACGATGTGGTCGGCGCCTACAAGACCGTGCGCGCCGAGCTCAAGGCCTACGGCCACGGCCTGGCGCAGAAGAAGGAGATCGTCGCCCTCAACAAGATCGACGCGCTGACGCCAGATCAGATCGAGGCCAGGCGTGCCGCGCTGGCCAAGGCCAGCCGCAAGGCCGTGCACCTGATCTCCGGCGTCGCCGGCACCGGCCTGCAGCCCGTGCTGCGCCTGCTGCGCAAGGCCGCCGACGCCCGCCGCGCGCAGGACGCCAATGCCGCCCACCTGGAGGCGGTGTCGTGAACACCACGCTTGTTCCCCTCCCCATGCGCAGCATGGGGAGGTGGCCCGAAGGGCCGGAGGGGACCCAAGTTGGTCTCTCCATGCACGGCACCACGTTGGCTCCCCATCCGGCCTTCGGCCACCTTCCCCACGCTTCGCGTGGGGAAGGGAAAGTCTGATCATGACCCCGCGCGGTGATCGGCGGCTCGCCGGCGCCCGGCGCGTCGTGCTGAAAATCGGCTCGGCGCTGATCGTCGACGAGCAGAGCGGCAAGCCGCGCCAGCAATGGCTCGACGCGCTGGCCGACGACATCGCCCGCCTGCGGGCCGGCGGCGCGCAGGTGATCGTCGTGTCGTCCGGCGCGATCCGTCTCGGCCGGGCGCGGCTGGGCCTGGCACGCGGCACGCTGCGGCTGGAACAGAAACAGGCGTCGGCCGCGGTCGGCCAGATTGGCCTGGCGCATGCCTGGCAGCAAACCCTGGCGCGGCACGACATCGTGGTGGCGCAGCTGCTGCTGACCCTGGAGGACAGCGAGCAGCGCGAGCGGTATCTCAACGCGCGCCAGACCATGACCACCCTGCTGGAACAGGGCGCCGTGCCGGTGATCAACGAGAACGACACCGTCGCCACCGCCGAGATCCGTTTCGGTGACAACGACCGGCTGGCGGCGCGGGTCGCCGAGATGGTGAGCGCCGACACGCTGGTGCTGTTCTCCGACATCGACGGTCTCTACAGCACCGACCCGCGGCGCGATGCCAAAGCCGAGTTCATTCCCGAGGTGCGCCGGATCACACCGGAGATCGAGGCCATGGCCGGCGCCGCCACCAGCGAGCTCAGCACCGGCGGCATGGTCACCAAGCTGATCGCCGCCCGCATCGCCATGGCGGCCGGCTGTCGCATGGCGATCGTCGACGGCGGCCTGCTGCATCCGCTCGCAGCGTTGCTCGACGGCCAGGCGCGTTGCACCTGGTTCCTGCCGGCAGCGCGCCCCGACGCGGCGCGCAAGCGCTGGATCGGCGGCACCTTGAAACCGGCCGGCACGTTAGTGGTCGACGACGGCGCCGCTCGCGCACTGGCCGCCGGCAAGAGCCTGCTGCCGGCCGGCGTCGTGGCGATCGACGGCGCCTTCGAGGCCGGCGCCGCCGTGCTGGTACGCGACCGCGCAGGCCGCACATTGGCGCGTGGCCTGGTGTCCTATGGCGCCGACGACGCGCGCCGCATCGCCGGCCGCCGCAGCGCCGACATC
>DATFGV010000764.1:0-9772 GCA_035249115.1 Vineibacter sp. | reverse complement strand
GCTTTGGCGCCCGGGATCGCTTCGACGTCGGCTTCCTCGGTCAGCGAGTTCCACGAGCCGCAGGATTCACAGCGGCCGCTCCATTTCGGATACGCGGCGCCACAGGACTGGCAGACGTAGCGGAGGGCGGGGCGGGCCATGGCGGGCGGAATGTAGGGGCCATGCGCGATTCGAACAACCGTCGAACGGTGGCGGAAATTCCGCCGTTATTGCGGTGCGCGCTCCGATCGCGCCTCCGGAATCAGCGTGCGCATGCGGTTGGCGAACGAGGCGAGGCAGACTTCTTTTGGCGAAAGGGGCCCCGACGTGTAGCTCGACGACGACATGCCTGCTTGCACGCCTTCGATCAAGGTTTTGTCTTCGGCGTTGACACGGCGGTTGATGCGCCAATTGAGGTAGCGTGCGGCTTTGAGTTCGCGGCCCTCGTGCGGGTGGACGTAGGCGATCTCGCGGATCAGCGTTTCCGTCGGCGACACCGGGATGAACTGCATGAAGTCGACCTGGTCGGGATAGATGTCGAAGGCGACGTTGGGCCAGAGCTTGTAGTAGCGCCACTGGCGGCGCGGCGCCGGCGGCAGGTGCGTCATCGCCGGCAGCAGGGCCTGGTAGGCGCGCTCCGACCAGTTCGGCGACGGCGCCGCCTGCAGCTCGCCCGACATCTTGTCGACCCAGTCGCGCGCCTCGATCCGGTAGCTGGAGCCGAACAGGCGGGCGAGGCCGGGGTGCGCGACGTTCACGTGCTGCGAGTCGACGTAGTTCTCGGCGATGGTTTTCCAATTGACCGGCCGCGGTCGTAGCGTCACGCGGCCCAGCGGCACGAGATCCTCCAATCGGTGGGACGCAAGTTCGGCGGCGTAGGGCGCCAACATTTCGGCGACACCGGGCAGGCCGGCGGCGAAGCGCACGAAGATGAAGCCCTGGAAGATCTCCTGCTCGACCGCGCGCAGGCCATGTGCCGCCAGGTCGAAGCTGTCAAATCCCTGGCTCGAGGGTACGCCGGCGAGCCGGCCATCGAGCGCATAGGTCCAGGCGTGATAGGGGCAGACAATGCGCGGCCCGCAGCTGCCGCGCGCCTCGGGCGCCAGCCGCGCGGCGCGATGGCGGCAGACATTGTGGAAACTGCGCACGACGCCGTCGGCGCCGCGCAAGGTCACGACCCGCTCGCCCAGGATGTCCAATGTGACGTAGCAGCCGGCCGTCGGCAGGTCGCCGACATGGCCCATGATGTGCCACGCCTGGCGGAAGATTTTCTGGCGCTCCAGCTCGAAAAAGCCGGCATCGCGGTACAGCCAGGCGGGCAGGCTCGTCACGCTCGACACGGAAACCCCTTCAGTGACAGATCCATCTTACGCGACCGCCCCGGCGCGGGCGACGGCGCGCCGACGCGGTTGCGCCGGGCTTCAGCCCGGCTTTGGCGCCGGCGGCGTTACCTGACGTCGTGGCGTCAAGGGTGCTTCGCGGATCGACGTCAGGTCGATCGCCGGCATCGGCAAGTCGAGGCTGCGCAGCACGCCATTGGCCAGCTCGTTGTAGCTGGCGAAACAGCGGCGCAGGCGGCCGCGCCAGGTCGGGATGCCGCCATTGGCATGCAGTTCATAGACATGCTCGCGGTGATCCAGCGCCGAGCCGACGTGGTCCCAGGCCAGCTGCAACAGCGCGGAACGCTGCCTGGCGCTGTAGCCGCCGCCGGCGAAGGACTCCTCCAGCCCGCGCGCCAGTTCGGCGTCGGCGAGGTCGCGGTCGGTCGGCGCCACCACCAGCGACGAGCCGGGCAGGGTGCGCAGGATCTCGGCCATCCGCGGCCGCGCCTTGAGCATCGCCAGGCTGCCGGCCGCGACGTGCTTGTGGTTGGGCACGCAATGACCGAGCGGCGTGAACTCGGGGTCGAGTTCCGCCGCCGTCTGGCAGCTGCGCACGGTCTGCACGTCGGTGACCAGGTCGAGCAGGTAGTCGATGCTGGCGTCATGCCCCGCCAGGCCGAGGGCGTCGGCACAAGCCAGCGCCAGGCCCAGGGTGAACTCGGCCTTGGCCAGCCAGCAGTAGAGCTGGTGCCAGAACAGCCAGTGCGCCACCGGCTCGGGCGAGACCTCGGTGAGGAAGACCCGGTTCCACGGCACAAGCACGTCGTCGAGCCACATCTGCGCGTCGAGTTCGTCGAACCGGCTGCTGAGCGGCGCCGCGAAACGACCGGCCTCATGCGCCGAACGCCGGCGGCAGATCACCGAGACGCCGGGCGCGTCGACCGCGACGGCGAAGCTGGCGCGCGCACCCTGCAGTTCGACGCCGTTGAGCGCGCCGACATAGACGTCGTGCGCGTAGGCCGGGCTGGTGTGCATGCCGATCTTGCCGCGCAGCACGACGCCGGCATCGGACTGCCTGACCAGGCGCAGCGCGGCGCGCTCGGCCGGATCGGGCCGCAGGCGATGGCCGATCGGCGCCGCGCCGGCCGCGAAGGTCAGGAATCGGCCGGTGCGGGCGATCTCGGCGCGATAGGCATCGGCGTTGGCGATCTGCTCGGGCGAGGCCCCGCGCAGGCCGACGGCGTGCAGCACACCCATCGCGATGAGATGGCCGTAGGCCGGCGTGTGCGTGATGTTGCCGGCCGTCGGAAACGTGGTCGCGGCGAAGCAGCGTCCCATGCGCGTCAGATCCGCGGAGCTGCGCGGCACGACGTAACCGACAGGGTGCCGTGCGCCCTCGGCGTCGGCCGGCGTCAGCACCAGGTCCTGCCAGGCCGGATCGAAGTGGCGGTCGTACCAGGCGACGTACTCGTCGACCATCGGCCGGGTCGCGGGATGGGTCGTGACGTCCTCGATCCGCCCTTCGCCCATCACCCAGACGCGGCGGCCATCGCGCAGGCTGGCGCGATAGTCGGCACCGGTTCGCAGGGCTGACATCGTGACACTCCGTTGAGCATCGCCGGCGCGCACCAAACCGCAATCCGCAAGCTCTGTCGATGGCGCCGTCGCGCAAGCGGCGGTCCGGCAAAGCTCCCGCTTTGCATCAGGCGGTCGCGGCCACTAAGCTTGCGGCATCAAGTGCCATCGCGCCGCGTGGAGGAGTTGACATGACCAAGTTCGGAATCGGCCAGTCGACGCGTCGGGTCGAGGACCCGCGCCTGCTGACCGGTGGCGGCCGCTACACCGACGACACCCAGCTGCCGGGCAAGGCGGCCCGCGCCTACGTGCTGCGCTCGCCGCATGCGCATGCCGTCATCCGCAGGATCGACGTGGCGGCGGCGAAACAGGCGCCCGGCGTGCTGCTGGTGCTGACCGGCGCCGACGTCAAGGCGGCCGATCTTGGCGATTTGCCGTGCCTGGTGGAGTTGCCCAACCGCGACGGCACGGCACGCGCCGACACGCAGCGGCCGATGCTGGCGCAGGGCAAGGTGCGCCATGTCGGCGACCCGGTGGCGCTGGTGGTGGCCGAGACCCTGGAGCAGGCCAAGGACGCCGCAGAGCTTATCGAGATCGACTACGAGCCGCAGCCGTCGGTCGTCGACACCCATGGCGCGGCGCAGAAGGGCGCGCCGCTGGTGTGGGACCACATCAAGGGCAACGAAGCCTTCGACTGGGAGATGGGCAACCAGGCGGCGACCGACGCCGCCTTCGCCAAGGCCGATCGCGTGGTCAAGTTGCGCCTGGTCAACAACCGCCTGGTGGTGAACTCGATGGAGCCGCGCGGCGCCATCGCCGAGTACGAGGCGGCTTCCGACCGCTCGACCCTGTGGCTGTCGTCGCAGGGTGTCAACGTGATCAGGCCCTATGTCGCCGAAATGGTGCTGAAGATCGGCCTGGACAAGCTGCGGGTGCGCACCGGCGATGTCGGCGGCGGTTTCGGCATGAAGATCTTCGTGCACCCCGAGTACCCGATGGTGGTATGGGCCTCGCGGCTGCTCAAGCGCACGGTTAAGTGGATTCCGGATCGCCAGGAAGCCTTCCAGTCCGACGTGCAGGGCCGCGATCACGTGTCCTTCGCCGAGATGGCGCTGGACAAGGACTGCCGCTTCCTCGGCCTGCGGGTGACGACCTACGCGGCGCTGGGCGCGTACCTGTCGCACTTCAGCGCCTTCATTCCAACCCTGGCCGGCACCGGCATGCTGGCCGGCCTATACCAGACGCCGGCGATCTACGTGAACGTCAAGGGCATGATGACCAACACCGTGCCGACCGACGCCTATCGCGGCGCCGGGCGGCCCGAGGCAGCGTATCTGCTGGAGCGCTTCGTCGACTACATCGCGCGTGAAAGTGGCCTGACGCCGGACGAGATTCGCGCCCGCAACCTGGTGCGGCCCGAGCAGGTGCCGTGGCAGACGGCGCTCGGCGACACGATCGACTCGGGCAAGTTCGAAGCGGTGATGCGCAAGGCGATGACGCAGGCCGACTGGGCGGGCTTCGCCGCCCGCCGCGGCGAGTCGAAGAAGCGCGGCAAGTGGCGCGGCATCGGGCTTGCCACCTATGTCGAGAAATGCGGCGGCGGCTTCCCGGACACCGCCCGCGTGAAGTTCAATTCCGACGATTCCCTGACGGCCTACATCGGCAACCAGACCAACGGCCAGGGCCACGAGACGCTCTATACCCAGATTCTGTCGGACAAGCTGGGCATCGACATCGACCGCATCCACATCGTGCAGGGCGACAGCGACGTGGTGCCCGACGGCATGACAGGCGGTTCGCGCGCCTCGCCGGTGGGCGGCGTGGCGATGGTCGGCGTGTCGGACAAGATCATCGCGAAGGGCAAGCTGGTCGCGGCGACGGTGCTGGAGGCTTCACCGGGCGACATCGAATACAAGGACGGCAGCTTCGCCATCGTCGGCACCGACCGGCGGATGTCGCTGTTCGACGCCGCCAAGGCGGCGCGCGACGGCAAAAATCTGCCGGCCGGCGAGACGCCGGGCCTGGACGACGAGTTCACGCGTGAGGGCGAGAACGCGACGTTCCCCAATGGCTGCCATATCTGCGAGCTGGAGCTCGATCCCGACACCGGCGCTGTCGCCATTCAGCGCTACACCGTGGTCGACGATTTCGGGGCGGTGATGAACCCGCTGCTGCTGCAGGGCCAGGTGCATGGCGGCATCGGACAGGGCGTCGGCCAGGCGTTGACCGAGCGCACGGTCTACGACAACGACACCGGCCAGTTGCTGTCGGGCTCGTTCATGGACTACGCCCTGCCGCGCGCCGACATCGTGCCGCAGGTGCATTTCGACCTGCACAACTCGCCCTGCACCACCAACCCGCTGGGCGTGAAGGGTGCAGGCGAGGCCGGCGCCATCGGCGCGCCGCCGGCGGTGATCAACGCCCTGGTTGACGCACTCCATGCCGAGACCGGCATCAAGCACGTCGAGATGCCGGCCACGGCACACGCCATTTGGCAGGCGATCCAGGCCGCCCGCGGCGGCGGAAAGAAGGCGGCGTAGGTTGCCGACCTAGTAGAATCCTCCTCACGAAGTGGGGAGGTGGCCCGAAGGGCCGGAGGGGAGCCAACGTGGTCTCACAATGAGACACACTACGTCGGCTCCCCATCCGGCCTTCGGCCACCTTCCCCACGCTACGCGTGGGGAAGGGAATAGTGGCTGCTATCCTCCCCGCACGTGTGAGGAAGGGAAGAAGAGGAACTGCTCCCCACCCATGCCCGAGATCACCCTGCGCGACGGCGCGACGCTGTACCATGAGACGCACGGCAACGGTCCGCCGCTGATGCTGGTGTCGGGGCTGGGCGGCATGGCCACCTTCTGGCAGGCGCATGTCGAGGCCTTTGCCCGCCACTTCACCGTGATCCTCCACGATCATCGCGGTACCGGCCGCTCGGCGCTGTCGCGCATCGATTATTCCGTCGAGCAGATGGCCGACGATGCGTTGCAGCTGATGGATGCGCTCGGTGCGCATCAGGCGCACTACATCGGCCATTCGACCGGCGGCGCCATGGGCCAGGTGATCGCCACCGACCATCCGGACCGCTTGCTGAGGCTCGTGCTATGCGGCACCTGGGCCAGGACCGACGCCTATTTTCGCCGGCTGTTCGAAGTGCGGGCTCTGATGCTGCGGCATCTCGGACCCGAGGCGTACAGCAAGGCCAGTGCCCTGGCGCTGCACATGCCGACCTGGGTGCGCGACCACGATGCGGACCTCGCGGCCGCGGAGGCGGTGGCCGAGCAAACCATCCCGGTGCCAGAGATCCTGCTGTCGCGTATCGCCGCCATCGTGGCCCACGATCGTCGCGAGCGGCTGCGCGAGATCCAGTGCCCGACTCTGGCGATCGGCGCGCGCGACGACCAGGTGACGCCGGCTTATTTCACTAGTGAGATCGGCCAGCTGGTACCGGACTGCCGCACCATCGTGCTGCCCTATGGCGGGCACTTCTTCCCCAACGCCGCGGCGGCGGACTTCCAGCGGATCGTGCTCGACTTCCTGCGATCCTAGGGGAAATGGTCCACATGCGTGCAGATCGCGCGGCAACGCGTCGTGTCCGCGTTGACGACGCGCGATCCTTTGCCGATAACTTCCCGTAATTGGCGTGTGCATCATTTAAAGAGTTTTTTCAGTGATTTCGATCAAGGTATTGAGCGCACGAGCGGCGTTCCTGTCCGACACGGTCCAGCTTGTCCTGTCGCGGATGTCGCTGGCAGTTGTGCTTGGTTGTGCCATGACGGCCGCACCAGCCGCCGCCAACGAGCCCCTGCCGATACCCACAATCGACTTCGAGGCTGAATATAACGTCCGCGGGTCGCTGGAGGATATGGCGACCCCAATGACGATACGGCATTCCAGCGGCTGGTATCGTTTCGATTCCGATCATCCGCAACCGCAGCTGCGCACCTATGGCTTCAGCCGTGAGGGCACCGTCGGCGGGATCTTCATCCTCGAGGTCGGCAACGCCCGGCTGGGCATGCGTATCCTGTCGCTCGCCGGCTACCCGGTTTACGATCTTTGGGGAAAGCGCGGCACGCCCATCGGGGAAGCTGACGTCGACGGCGACCGCTGCGGTCTCTGGCGAGTTGTGCCGGACGCCGTTGGCGTTACATCCTCGCAACGGCTGATCATGTGCCTTGGCGCCGATGCAGTGCCTCTGTACGTCGCCTGGGAACATCGGCCGAAGCAGCCGTTGTTCCGAGCCGTCACTGTGCAGCGACGACCACAAAACCTGGCGTGGTTCAGCATTCCGCCCGGCGTGAGGCTGCGCGACGTCGCCGACATGGCGGCATTCGAGCGCGAAGTCGCGGTGTGGGCCAAGAGCGTAGCTACCCCGAAGCCCCGGAAGTAGGCGCAGCGTACGCACAGAAACCGGCCGGCGACGACGCCGGCACGCTCCGTGGCGATTTTACGGAATGCGCCCTGGGTGCGAGAAGACGATTAGTCGGGTCGTTCCACGTGGTTACGGCCCGTCGTCGTCATCGTCCGGACCGTCGACTTCGAGCAAACCAGCGCGGCAATCCTCGTCGTTGTCGGGATCGACGAAGTCGGGCACGGGATTTGGCGGGATTTCAGGTACCAGAACCGTCGAAGAGGGTGGCCGGTTCGTCGGATCGAGAGTTGTCATTGTCGTTTTCCTCCCGCCGGCAGGCGTGCCCAGCCACGCCTGTGGACGAATAAAACGCACGAGGTGCCTGAAAGGTTGCCGGGCCGGCGGGCAAATTCGCGTGGCAATGTCAATATGGTGCCGGGCAGTGGTCATTGTAAGGTCGCAGGCGCCCGCGCCGCCCTCGCGCGACGGCAAGCGGAGGTCGGTCGATGGTGCAAGCGGTTCTCGGCGTGATCGGTGGCTCGGGCGTCTACGAATTGCCCGGCCTGCGGGACGTCACTTGGAAAAAGGTGGCAACGCCCTGGGGTGAGCCGTCGGATGCCTTGTGCTTCGGCACTTTTGGCAGCCTGCCGATGGTGTTCCTGCCGCGCCACGGCCGCGGCCACAAGATCCCGCCGAGCGAGATCAACTACCGCGCCAATATCGACGCGCTCAAGCGGGCCGGTGTCACCGACGTCGTGTCGCTGTCGGCTTGCGGTTCGTTGCGCGCCGACCTGCCGCCCGGCCTGTTCGTGCTGGTCGACCAGTTCGTCGATCGCACGTTCGCCCGCGCCAAGAGCTTCTTCGGCGCCGGATGCGTGGCGCACGTGGCCTTCGCGCATCCCACTAGCCCGCGGCTGATGGAGCACATCGAGGCGGCGGCCAAGGCGGAAGGAATCGGCGTCCATCGCGGCGGCACGTATCTGGCGATGGAAGGCCCGCAGTTCTCGACTCTGGCCGAAAGCCGGCTGTACCGCGCCTGGGGTTGCGACGTGATCGGCATGACCAACATGCCGGAGGCCAAGCTCGCGCGCGAGGCCGAGCTTTGCTACGCCACGGTCGCCATGGTAACCGATTTCGACTCCTGGCACGAAGAGCACGGCACGGTCGATGTCGCCAAGATCATCGCGGTGATGCACGCCAACGCCGACAACGCGCGCCGGCTGGTGGCACGCTTGGCGGCCGACTTTCCGGCCCAGCATGAGCCTTGTCCAATCGGGTCGGACACGGCGCTGGACTTCGCGATCATCACCGCCCCTGAGGCGCGTGATCCGGCGCTGCTGCGCAAGCTCGACGCCGTGGCGCGGCGGGTGCTGCGCTAGGCATCGCCGCCGGGGTGGGCCGGTCGCAATGACGACATTCCAGGGCAAGATCGTGCTGGTGACCGGCGGCGCCAGCGGCATTGGTCGGGCCGCGGCTATCGCCTTTGCCCGTGGGGGCGCGCGGGTGATTGCCGCTGGACGGCGTGCCGAGGCGGGGGCCCGCCTGGTCACGGACATCGAAGCGGCCGGCGGCCGGGCTCACTTCATCGCCGCGGACGTCGCGCGGCCGGACGAGCTGGCGCAACTGCACGAGACCATCGCGCGCGACTACGGCGGTCTGGACGTCGCGTTCAACAACGCCGGCTACCAGGAGCCGCGCGCGCCGCTGCTCGATCAGGACCCCGGGATGTACGATCGCGTGTTCGACACCAACCTGCGGGCGGTCTACCTGTCGTTGCGCCACCAGGTCGCAATGATGCTGCCGCGGGGTCGGGGTGCCATCGTGGTCAACACCTCGGTCAGCGGCCTGCGCAACCCCAACCCTGGCCTCGCCCTGTACAGCGCGTCGAAGGCGGCGCTGATCTCGCTGACCCGCTCGGCGGCGATGGAGTACGCCGAAAAAGGCATCCGGATCAACGCGGTGGCGCCGGGGCGCGTGGTCACCGACATGATGCTGGGCTCGCAGATCATGGATATGCGTGCCGTCGCCGCCGGCCTGCCGCTACGGCGCATGGGCCAGCCAGAGGAAGTGGCGCAAGCTGTGCTGTGGCTGGCCTCTGACGCCGCTTCGTTCGTGGTCGGCCATGTTCTCTGTACCGACGGCGGATTCATGGCTTCATGAACGTCCGCCAGAGGCTTGATCCAAAACGGATCATTCACGCCTGATCTAGCCGGACGGACGACGTACTCTGTGGACTGGCGATAAAGCGGCCGCGGCTCGCCTGCTGGCGGGCCAACGTGCGCAAAAAATCATTTAAATGTCGGCAGTTGGCAGATGACTCGACATCGAAATTTTCTCCCCGACGGCGCTCATGCGTCGACCACGGCGTTGGACGCCAATGACGGCAGGAGCCTGGGTACCACCGCCCGCTGGGTGGTCCGCCTGCTGGGCCTCGGTGTGATCGCCGTCCTGACCGGCACACCACTGCTTCTGCACCAATGGGAAGCGGCCAGCGACCTTGAAGCGGCCCGGGTCGACAGTACCCGCCTGGCACAGGCGCTGGAGACCCAGG